>CBFCZR010000029.1:0-14729 GCA_965602795.1 Candidatus Bathyarchaeota archaeon
ACCTGCTCATAGCCAGAAACGAAGAAGCCATAAAGAAAGGGATGTCACCAGAAAAGGGAGCCCTAGACTGCTGCACCGCCCTCAAAACCGAGGCCCTCAAAAACCTCATCGAAGAACAAAAATTTGATGCCCTAATAATGGCCATACGAAGAGACGAACACGGCATCAGAGCAAAAGAACGAACATTCTCTCCCAGAGACGAAAACTTCCACTGGAACTACACAGACCAACCCGCAGAACTCTGGAACCTATACGTAAAACCATCAGAAGACTTCTCCCACATGAGAGTCCACCCCATCCTCACATGGACAGAATACAACGTCTGGGAATACATGAAACAAGAAAACCTACCCGTAAACCCCCTCTATTTTGCTAAAGACGGAAAACGATACCGCAGCTTAGGATGCATGCCATGCACAGTACCCGTCGAATCAACAGCTAGCAACATCGATGAAATAGTGGAAGAAATCAGAACCTCAGATTCCCCAGAACGGGCAGGAAGGTCTCAGGATAAAGAGAAAGCGTACATGATGCAGAAACTGAGAAGCCTAGGCTACATGTAGGTAAGACTAATGATTATCCTAGCCTTAGACGCCCTAGACCTTGAGCAGGTCAAAAAATACAACTGCAAATACCTCCTGCAAAAAGATTACGGGAAGACAGACCTTTCAGACTTCAAGCAACCAAGAACAGTTGTGTTGTGGTCCAGTTTTTTAACCGGAAAAAACATGGAACCTCAAATCCCCATAAAAACTCAATGGGAATTCAGAGTAAAACCTGAACAAACCTTTCTACGATATTTTAAAACATATAAAACAATAGATGTACCTGCTTTTTCGCATAAACCAAGTCATGTAAAAGAGAGAGAGTTGCTTAAGGGCTATTTCAAAGAAACGGCAACCGTGGAAGAGTTCGATGAGATTGTCTGGAAGATTCATGAGGAAAACAAACAAGAGTTTTTAGACTCTGTTGGCAAGTTTGACCTTCTCATGGGCTACTTTAATCTTGCAGATTCTATCGGTCATCTAAGCTTCGGAATTACCGAAAAAATGGCTAAAGTCTATCAAGAACTTGAGCAGCTAGCCAAAAAAATCAAGGATGCTGACGACTTTGTCCTCATAATTTCGGATCATGGAATGGAAGCAGTGGGAAGGTATGGAGACCATAACAGAAACGGCTTCTACTCTTTCAACAAAAAACTTGGGCTGAACCTGCCCAAGATAACCAGCTTCCACAATTTAATCAGAAGAGAGGTAGAAAAATGAGTTTATCCAACATTAACCTAGTGGTTGTAGGTCACAAGGACCACGGCAAATCCACCCTCATAGGCAGACTGCTCTACGACTCAAAGGCAATCATGTCACAAAAACTGGAGGAGATACAAACAGAACTGAAACGGTCAGGAAAAAAATTCGAATTCGCATATCTAATGGACAGCCTAGAAGAGGAAAGAAAAGGTGGACTAACCATAGACATAATGCACACCCCATTCAAATCCAACAAATACCTCTACACAATCATAGACTGCCCCGGACATAAGGAATTCATCCAAAAAATGCTTACCGGAGCCTCAGAAGCCGACGCCGCAGTCCTAGTAGTCTCAGCCAAAGAGGGAATAGAAGACCAGACAAGACAACATGCCTTCCTAATCAAAACCCTCGGCATCAAGCAGCTAGTTGTTGCCGTCAATAAAATGGACATCGTAGATTATCAAGAAAACAGATATAATAAAACCTGCAAAGAACTGGAACCTGTGCTGGCCAGCCTAGGCTACCACAACATAGACATGATCCCCATTTCAGCCATGAAAGGAGACAATGTTTTCCAAAAATCAAAAAAAATGCCATGGTACAAGGGGTCCACCCTGATAGAGACGCTAGACCAAAAAGTCATCCCATCTACACTACCCACAAACAAGCCACTAAGAGGAGTAGTCCAAGACCTCTACCCATACGAAAAAGACCAAAAAATCGTAGCCTGCAAAATCGAAACAGGAATCCTAACACCAAAAAAAGAAATCATCTTTAGCCCATCCAGAAAAAAGGCAACAATAAAAAAACTCCTCGCCTTTGGCACAGAAACCACAAAGGCTGAAAGCGGAGACTCGATAGGGCTCATTCTAGACGACCACACAAGCATAGAACGAGGCGAAATCCTTAGCACTCCTCAAAATCTGCCTCCAACACCAAAAAACTTTACCGCAGAAGTAATCCTCTTCCAAAACATCCAAATAAAAACAGGTGACGAACTCATAATCCATTATGGAACAGCAGAAAAGAAATGCAAAGTAACAAAAATACTGACCGAAATTGACCCCGTAAACCTAAACATCAGCAGAGAAAACCCCACAAAACTAGACCCCGAAACAGTTGGAACTCTAGAACTCACCCCACAGGAACCCCTCAGCATAGAAAAACACTCAGACTTTCCAGAACTGGGAAGATTCGTGATCCAGGGAAAAAAGGGAACAGCAGCAGCAGGAATCATCTTAGACATTAACCCCCTCCACCCGACATAACAAAAACTAGATGGGAAACCTGCCAATGTTTCTGATCTATTTTCTTGTGGGCTTGGTCTGCGGATTCATCGACAGCGCCCTAGGCATGGGATACGGTGTCTCCAGCGTTACAATCCTCCTCAGTTTTGGCATAGCACCAGCCCTAGCAAGCGCCAGCATCCACACCGCAGAAGGCTTCGTGGATATCGTAAGTGGCGTCTCGCACTGGAAGCTCGGCAACATCGACAAAACGCTGCTACTAAAACTAGCTCTCCCCGGAATAATCGGAGCCATATTCGGCGCCTACGCCCTAACATTGATGTCTCTATCATTCGCTAAACCAGTTGTAAGCACAACACTGCTCATCATGGGAGTGCTAATCTTGATCCGTTTCGCACTAAAAAAAGACGCCATCATCAAAAAAATGCCATCACGCTTACTATCTATCCTAGGGTTTGTAGCGGCCTTTGTTGACGTCTGCGGCGGAGGCGGCTGGGGACCAATACTAACTCCCACCCTGATAGTTAATGGACACGAACCCCGCAAAGCAGTAGGCACCGTCGAGCTCACAGAACCCATAATCAGCTTCACGGCAGTCCTCGTCTTCGGGCTACTTGTCGGCTTCGAAACCTTCCTCTGGCAACTCGTCCTCCCCCTCATAATCGGAGGATTCATACTAACACCCATAGCAGCCTACGTTACAAAAAAGATCCCAAAAAAACTCTTCGGAATACTGATTGCCCTGTGGTTGATCGGCCTCAACCTCAGAACCCTACTCCTCAGCATCCTATAAAAAAACAAAACCAACGCATGCATGCAAATCCAAGTCTTGATTCTTTTTCTTATATTTGACTTCAATTCGTTTTTAGTCACCAATAAGGAAGACTCTTCGTGAACTCCCCCTTTTTAATCACTCTGTTTTTGTTCCCATCCTACGCTAATATCCTTATTTCACCCAACAAGCCCTTCTAAAACTACTTTTCCCTGTTCTCTGAGTTTATTCCGCCCAATTCTTACATTTCACTTTGCTAGAACTGTCCAAAAGCCGATTGCCACCTGACATTTGTCTAACGTCACCTGACAGAAAAGTGACGTTGTTCTGGGACGGTAAGGATACGGGTTGCCTAAAAATGCCTAAACCTGCCACTTTCTCTGTAATGTGAAAAAAACTATTTTACGTGTAATATAGGGAATGCTGTTCCAGTTTAGTGTTTACATAAGTATTAAGTAATATACTGGTTAAAATCTGTAAATCTGTTGACGGAGAGCATTCCTGTGAGTAAAGCTATCCAGTTGGCTAGAACCTCAGCTAAAGGCGGATTCAATCTATTCTGGGGCGTGGCAGCCTCATCCATAATATACGCCCTAGGCGTTATCTTTGTTGCACGGATTCTTTCTCCCTCAGAATACGGGCTATTCGCCATCGCCCTGATAGCACCCACCCTCATCCAACTAGTCAGAGACTTGGGCATAGACCAAGCAACCATAAGATATACGGCCCAATACAACCAAGAAAACAAACCAGCCAACATAAAAAATGTAATAGCAGCAGAAATAATCTTCGAACTACTACTAGGCTCCGCACTCTCCATCGTCTCCTATCTTCTCTCCGGTTTCTTGGCAACAACAGTTTTCAACAGACCAGAAATAACTCCCTTAATCCAAATGGCATCCTTCACTATTTTTGGGCATGCACTATTAAAAGCAGCCCAATCCGCTTTCACAGGATACGAAAAAATGGAATATCACAGCACAACCCTGATAATACAATCCGTCCTCAAAGCAGGGCTAATGATTCTTTTCGTACTCCTAGGTCTAGGCGCTTATGGAGCTGTAATTGGATATACAATGGCCTACCTGATCGCTGGATTTAGTAGCATAATACTCCTCTACGTGATAGTCTACAAAAAACTTCGCAAAGTAAACCACAAACTGGAATTTTTCGTAACCATCAAAAACATGCTCAGATACGGCTTACCTCTATCAGGCTCAGTGATTCTTAACGGATTCTTGGCACAATTTTACAGTTTTTTGCTAGCCATATACCTCTCAGACCAGATAGTGGGCAACTATCAAGTAGCCATAAACTTCTCAGTTATCGTAACCTTCTTCGTCACCCCAGTAGTCACCACGCTCTTTCCAGTTTTCTCTAAAGTTAACTCTGAAACAGAACCAGAAACCTTGAGAAGCGTCTTCCGTTCCTCAGTTAAATATGCGTCCCTCCTTGTTGTTCCCGCGACTTTCATGCTTATGGCCTTATCCAAACCAGCTGTGTACACTCTATTTGGCACAAAATACGAATATACGCCCCTTTACCTCGCTATATACATTACTTTCTATTTGTACACCGCCTTCGGATATTTAAGTGCAGGAAACATCTTAAAAAGTCAAGGAAAAACTCAATTACATTTCAAAATAACTCTAACTAAATCACTCCTTGGCGTCATCTTGAGCTTAACTTTAATTCCCATATTTGGAATCTTTGGGTTCCTAGTTGCATACCTCACTGCCGCCGTTCCCAGCTTAGTAATAATCTTATGGTGGATCAAAAAACATTATAACGCTACAATCGACTTGTGGTCGTCAGCCAAAATATTGTTATCAGGCGCAACTGCAGCAGCAATCACTTATGCGGTAACAGATTTCCTGACCTTGGCCAACTGGATGATCTTGATTATTGGAGCAGTAATCTTCCTAGCCGCCTACTTGGTTACCGCCCCGTTGATAGGTGCAATCAACCACGCAGACATCAAAAATCTGAAAGAAATGCTAAATGCATTAGGGCCACTTGCATCCATCTTTAACCTACCCTTATATCTTATCGAAAAACTAACAGTCCTTCTTCAAAAACCGAAAGACAACCATCAGTAAACCGTCTCAGAGGCACCGAAATTGAATCGTCAGTCTTTTTCAAAAAATCAAAAACGAGAAAATAACCCGTTTGTTAGTGTAGACCTCTACAAAAAACAAAATGTGCAGGCTCAAGATATAATATGATTGAAAATAATGTGCTACTGGTGTGAACATGCAGCTTTCTGACAAAGTTAAAGAAATCGAGTTGGATAGGTCAAGTGGGGCCAGTCAACTGGCAAGAGAAGCCTTAGCTGTCCTCAGATTTTTTGCTCGGACCAGCAAAAAGGAGACATATAACGATTTTATGAACGATTTTAGGAAAGTTGGTAGAAAACTTCTTGAAGCAAAACCTAACATGGCTCCTGTCCAAAATTTGGTGGCGCAAATCATCTACGAAGTTGACACTTTAGAAGAACATGATTTAGCTATTGTCCGAAATTTCGCTGTCTCAAGGATAGACAATTTATTCAAAGAATCCGAGTTGGCGGTCAAAAAATCTGCCGAGCGGGGAGCCACAATAATCGAAGACTCTGACTATCTGGCAACCTGCAGCTACAGTTCAACAGTTTTTGAGACCCTAAAAACTGCGAAACAACAAGGAAAACACTTCAAAGTTTTTGTTGCAGAATCAAGAACCAAAGACAACAAGTTTCGATATGGCCAAACTCTGGCAAACTTTCTCAACTCAATATACATTCCTACAAAAGTTTTCCCTGATGACAAAATCTACAGGTATGTCTCAAAGACAAAATATGTTCTAGTGGGCGCTGACAGTTTGCTTTGTGACGGATCGATTATAAACGGCGCTCCAACCTACAAAGTTGCCCTTAAAGCAAAAGAATGTGGGATACCTTTCTATTCTGTTTGTGAGACTACAAAGGCGAATACTTTGAGCTATCTGGGCAAAAACAGCGAGCTGAAGGAAGGTTTTGAGCTTGTCCCCACGAACCTGATAACTGGGATAATAACCGAAAAAGGAATCTTAGAAGCCACTGCCGTCATTGAGATTATGAAAGAGAAATCAAAGTTTTTTGAAGCCCTCATTGAATCATGTTGAACAATGGTCTAGTGACTATAAAATCAAAGTAAAACCGAAAGTGATTATCATAAATGTTTCAAATTGTTTGGTTACCAATGTTCCTGCTTTACGATTCTGCTGAATGGTAGGCGATTCTTTTCTTTCGCCCGCTGAGTGGTAGGATAACCAATAGGCATCAACCCTACAACCCTGACCTCTGCAGGAATCCCCAAAATCTCCTTAACTTTCCCTTCGTTGAAAGCTCCGATCCAGCAAGTTCCTAAACCCTGCTCAACAGCAACCAACGAAATATGATCCAATGCAATTGCAACATCTATCGGATAGCAAAGCTGCCCACAACTCATAACATGCTCATCAGTAACCGCACAAGCGACGATTACAACAGGAGCCTTTCCAACAAAACTTTGTCCATTAGCTGCTTCACCAAGCTTCCTCCTAACTTCGCCGTCTCTAACAATTACAAATCTCCACTCCTGCCGATTGCTTGCAGAAGGCGCAAGCCTGCCCGCCTCTAAAACAGTATTCAGCTTCTCTTCTTCTATCGGCTTATCTAAATAAGTTCGTACACTTCGTCTCTTCTTTATTGCCTCAAAAACGTCCATTACATCTAATCTCCCAACAACTAGTGGTAATCCGGCACCTAAAAATCTGTCTCATCAGCTATGTCTCTAAGCTCAGGATTCTCTATAATTTCAGCCAATCCAAATCACCCCTGTAAACCTTTAAGGATTCTACAAGTAAAAACGTCAACAAAACTTTAAAGCATAACCACAAAGAATAACAGTATTCTCTTGGTGCCAACCTTGAAAGCTTTAGTATTGAGTGGTGGCAGAGGAACCAGACTTCGACCATTAACTTTCACCTTAGCTAAGCAACTGATTCCTCTAGCCAACAAACCTGTTCTAGGCTACGTTCTCGACCAAGTAGCCGAAACAGGTATCACCCAAATCGGGATAATAATCGCTCCAGAAACCGGGCACTACGTGAAAGAATATGTTAAAGATGGGTCAGAATGGGGTTTTAATGTCGCTTACATTCCCCAAGAACCCTTAGGCTTAGCCCACGCCGTAAAAACAGCCAAGCCATTCTTAGGCGAAGAAAGTTTCATCATGTGCCTAGGCGACAACCTACAAGGCCAAGGATTAACCGCTTTTGTACAAAAATTCACCAAAGAAAAAATGGATGCACTAATACTCCTGAAGCCTGTAGATGACCCCACAAAGTTTGGAGTAGCAACCCTAGATGAAAAAGCCAACATCACCCAACTGGTTGAAAAACCAAAAGCCCCATCATCAAACCTCGCCATAGTCGGCACATACACCTTCTCAAAAAACATTTTCAAAGCCATCGACAAGATAAAGCCCTCATGGAGAGGCGAACTTGAAATCACAGACGCGATACAAGAAATGATAAACCTGGGCTTCAAAGTAAAAGCAGAAACCCTAAACACTTGGTGGCTAGACACAGGAAAAAAAGATGACATACTAACAGCCAACGCAAAAGTTCTAGACGAGTACACAAAACGAGAAATCAAAGGTGTAGCCCAAGAAACCAAAATCGAAGGAAGAGTCACAATCCAAAAAAAGACAAAAGTAGTCAACTCCACCATTAGAGGACCATGCGTTATTGGAGCCAATTGCACTATAGAAAACTCTTTCATTGGACCATACACAAGCATAGGTGACGGAACAAAAATCATTGACAGCTCCATCGAATACAGTGTAATCTTAGAGAACGCAAAGATAACTGGCGTTGATAGGCTGGAAGAGAGCCTAATAGGAAAAAACGCTAAAGTAACCCGAAACCATAGGAATGGTTGTTTAAAACTTCATGTTGGTGACTATTCGGAGGTTGAAATATGAAAGAATATGCTCTAGAAGGAGTAAAAACATACGAAATAAAAATATTGCCCGACGAAAGAGGCTTCTTTGCTGAAGCCTTCCGCCAAGACTGGAAAGAATTTTTTGAAGACGAACAGATAACACAGGCAAACCTGAGCTACAGCTACCCCAACGTTGTCAGAGCCTGGCACAAACATTTGAAAGGACAGATAGACCACTTTCTAGTAATAAAGGGAGCCATGAAAATCTGCGCTTACGACGAAAAAACCGGAAAAATGGCTGAAGTAATTGCCAGCGGCGAAAAACCAACAGTAGTCAGAATACCTGGAAAATATTTGCACGGAACAAAAACCGTCAGCAGCGAGCCATCATTAACAGTATACTTCGTTAACAGACTCTATAACTATCAGAATCCGGATGAACATCGCAGACCATGGAACGACCAGACAATAGTTCCCACAGAAATAAACGGAAAAAAAGATGATCCGCGTGTGGGCAAACCATGGGACTGGTTCCGTGTCCCCTACAAGTAGGAAAAGAATAACTAATGAATGTGTTAGTGACTGGAGGAGCAGGATACATAGGCTCTGTATTGTCCAGAATCCTGTTGGAAAAGGGCTACGACGTAACCATCCTTGACAGGCTCTTCTTCGGAACCGATTCCACCAAAGACATAACCGACAGGATAACCCTCATCAAAGACGATGTCAGATGGTTAAAACCAGAAATCCTCAAAGGCATAGATGCAGTCTTTGATCTAGCCGCCCTCTCTAACGACCCCAGCGGCGAACTTGAACCCCAAAAAACACTAGACATAAACTACAAGGGAAGAGTCCGAGTAGCCAAACTCGCCAAAAAATATGGAATAAAAAAATACGTTTTAGCAAGCACCTGCAGCGTATACGGCTTCCAAGAAGGAATCATAACCGAAAACTCAGGGTTAAATCCGTTGACCACTTACGCGAAAGCCAACATGATGGCTGAAAAAGAAATCTTGCCGCTTGCCGACAACAACTTTTCTGCGACAGTGCTCCGACAGGCTACGGTTTACGGGTTTTCGTATAGGATGAGGTTTGACTTAGCCATCAATGGCATGACTTTAGGCTACTACAGAAACGGCAGAATCCCCATCATGAGAGACGGGAAACAGTGGCGCCCCTTCGTAAATGTGAAAGACACCTCAAAAGCCTTCATCAAAGTCTTAGAGGCAGAACCGGAAGTCGTCAATGGTCAAGTCTTCAACGTAGGTTGCAACGAGCAGAACGTGCAAATCTTTGACTTAGCCAAACTGGTGGCAGAAGCCTGTAATCTACCCTTCAACTACGAATGGTACGGCGACCCCGACACCCGAAGCTATAGAGTAAGCTTCAACAAAATCAAAGAAACCCTAAACTTTAAACCTCAATGCACAATCAAAAAAGGAGCAAAAAATGTATTCGATGCCCTAAAAGAGGGAAAATTAAATCCAGACGATCCGCGGACAATCACTGTCAAATGGTACAAACATCTATTGGAGATGCAAAAGTTTCTTCGAGACACAGAAATTGATGGAGTAATACTATGAAAATAGCAGTTATAGGTTCTACTGGACAACTAGGCACGGATTTGGTAAAAACTTTAGGTAGTGAACATGAGGTTATCGGTCTAACTCATGATGACCTTGAAGTGGCAGATTACGACAGCTGCCTAGTCCTGAAGAAGCATCAACCCGACATGGTCATAAACACCGCGGCTTTCCACAAGACCGACCAATGCGAAGAAGAACCGATGAAAACTTTTTCTGTAAACACTCTAGGCGCAAGAAACGTCGCAATGATAACCAAAGAAGTAGACGCTACAGCCATGTTCATCAGCACAGACTACGTTTTTGACGGCTCAAAAAAGGAACCCTACACTGAAGATGATGTTCCCACGCCAATCAACACTTATGGAATCTCCAAACTGGCAGCCGAACACTTCACCCAGCAAAACCTCAAACACTACATAATCAGAATAGCGAGCGTATTCGGCAAAGCAGGAGCCAGCGGTAAGGGCGGAAACTTTGTGGAGACAATGATAACCAAAGCAAAGAACAATGACCCCATAACTGTTATCGATGACATGTGGATGAGTCCCACATACACCAAAGATGCCGCTTCAGTCATAAAAGAAATCGCCGAAAAGCAACTTCCCTACGGAGTTTATCACGCCACAAACAAAGGCTGCTGCTCATGGTACCAATTTGCCGAACAAATCTTTCAATTCACAGGTCTAACTCCCGATTTGACACCAATAAAGACAGAACAGCTAACTGTGAAAGCAAAAAGACCACGGTTTTCTGCACTCAAAAGCATGAAGCTGCCTCAATATGGCCTAGAAATGCCAACATGGCAACAGGCTCTTCATGAATACTTGATCGAAAAGAGTCACATCTAGAAAGACTCTTCGTAACAACCATTCAGAGATATAGTGAGAGCGACTGTCAGAAACACAAACGAGGTCTTGCCTGTAGCTATACTCATGAAATTCGATGGGCTGTCTGAACCTGTTTTCGTTAGTGTTCCCCTGTAGACTGGGAAATCCAATCGGCAACTCTACTTCTTTCCGCCAAAGAGAAAATGGAGATAGCTGCTGCAGCAGACGCAATATACCAAACATATAAAACAACCATCAAGGCGATAGAAAAAACCAGCAACTACAAATAACCATTTTTGCATCTTTGCGCACGAAGAAATTGTTTCTCGGTTGATTTTGAATGTTTTCTGTCTTCAACAGCGCAAATCAAAAGCAATAAGATTTACATAGGCGTTAACCAAAGAGGCTAGAATGGCATGGATTCCCGCTCACAGACAAGGAGTCGAGTGAATTTGTTCACCGATGCTGTTGATTTGTTAAGGAGGTAGGTGGAGTGTTAGAGATAGAGGTGGTTGAGGTCAAAGGGAGTTGTCCTGTTCATAAGGTTGGAGACAGAATCTTGATTGATGGGGCAAGGATAGTTCTAAATGAAACCGATGCACTCTGCGTACACGCCCTCTCCGTCCTACTCCACTACGCTGTAGCCCTAGATGAAGGAGCGGACCCCGTTAAGCTGGGCTTAACCAAGCCTGAGGATAGGGAACACGCTTATCTACAGTGTCTTGATCCTTGGAAGCCATATACTGAGGGCGGAACCGTCATCTTTAGGTGCAGGCGAGTAAAATGAAGGCATCAATCATCCTCGGAACCAGACCTGAAATAATAAAAATGTCCCCTATCATCCAGGAGCTTGAACGAAAAGAGCTAGACTACTTTATTCTTCACACCGGACAGCACTACTCGTATAGCATGGATAGGCTTTTCTTTGAGGAGCTTGATCTGCCTGAGCCTAAATACAACCTAGATGTCGGCTCTGGGACACATGCTGAGGAAACAGCCAAAATGCTCACTGGCGTGGAAAAGGTTCTGCTTGAGGAGAAGCCAGATGTCGTCTTGGTTGAGGGGGACACAAACAGCGTCCTTGCTGGTGCACTGGCAGCAGTAAAGTTAGGCGTTAAGGTTGGTCACGTTGAGGCTGGTCTGAGAAGCTACGACAGGGGAATGCCCGAGGAGACGAACAGAGTGTTGACCGATCATATGTCTGACTTCCTTTTCGCTCCCACCGAGAGTGCTAAACGGAACCTTCTCAGGGAGGGAATATCTGACAGCAAGATATTCGTGACAGGAAACACCATCGTGGATGTTGCTGTCCAAAATTCTGGATTGCTAAATAACTCATCTGACACTTTGAACGATCTGAAAGTTGAAGGCAGTGATTACTTTCTTGTCACCACGCATAGGCAGGAGAACGTAGACGACAGAGAGCGTTTTCAGGGAATCTTGGACGGCTTGAAACTCATCCGTGACGAGTTCGACCTTCCACTGATTTACCCAATACATCCCAGAGCCAAGAAAAAGATAAGCGAGTTTGCACTAAATCCTGAAGGCGTAACCCTAATCGATCCGCTCGGTTACCTAAGCTTCCTGAGATTGGAGAGCAAGGCTAAGCTGATTCTGACGGACTCCGGTGGAATTCAGGAGGAGGCTTGTATCTTAGGTGTCCCATGCGTAACCTTGAGAGACAACACTGAGAGACCTGAAACGCTGGAAGTAGGGTCAAACATCTTAGCTGGTGCAAAACCCGAAGAAATAGTTAAAATGACAAGGCTTATGCTTGGCAGAAGCAAAAGCTGGAAGAATCCCTTCGGGGACGGCAAAGCTGGCAGAAACATAGTCAAAATCTTAACGGACAAGTTCTAGCACATGAACAAAAGTGCGTATTACACAACAATTCTAAGTCTTGGCAAATCGTCATGACCTCAAAATTTTTAGGCTTAATGTAACAAATATACGCTAAGACGACAGTAAAAACACTTCTAGTGACGTGAATGAGATGTTTTACACAAAAAAACATGGAAAGTCTGGTAAAAAACCTAAAGGAATCAGACATGAAGTGTACGCAGATAAAAAAAGAATGCGACGCATCTATACCATAATCACACTCCTAATAGTCATTTCCATCGTTATTTTCGGTTCATATTACGTGGCAACTCATTTTGTTGGCTCTAACTCTTCACCTGAAGAAAATGGTGGCAACTCTGTCGACAACTCGCTTAGGGCGGCTTTGATTGACTGTCTATATACCACACATCCGAATGACGAGTTCACTACATCACTAACAAACACTTTGCAGGAAGCAGACTTTGAAGTTGATGTTTTTCAAGGAGCAGAAGTAACCGTGGATTTCTTGAAGAGCGTGCCGAACGGATATAAGCTAATCGTTTTACGTATGCATAGCGCATTACATGACAATCAACTATACCTCTTCACCGCAGAACCATACTCAGTCGGGAAGTACACACAAGAACAGCAGTTTCAGTTAGTGAAAGAGGCTCATGCCACAGAAGAATCGCAGCCTGTCTTTGCAGTGAATTGGGGCTTCATCAAGAGGTGTATGACAGGAAAATTTAATGATACGCTTGTTATCGCAATGGGTTGCGATGGAACCCTTGATCCGGTGATAATCGAGGAAATCATGAATCAAGGCGCAGCCGGATACATATCTTGGAGTGGACCCGTTTTAATTTCTCATTCAGACACCGCAACTTTACATCTAACTGAAGACTTGTATTTGGAAAAATTGTCAGTAGAAGAAGCGGTCGAAGGAACCAACAATCAGATAGGTGCAGACCCAGAACATGGTGCCATTTTGCAGTATTTTCCTCCTTAAATTATACAAGTGCCTTATGCCATTTTTCTTATAGCGAATTATGGTTAGAAGTAAAGTGCCATCTCAAAGGCGCATCTAAAAGCATAATTCAAGCCCACCAGAAGTATTAACGATATAGTCAAAAGGTTGATTAACGCTGTTTTGTCGGGTTCAAAAATTTTTTTAACCACATTAATTATTCCAACTAAGCCCACTGCCTCCAAAACAGGAAGAGGCAAATTGACTAATATCCGACTTTTTATTACCCATCCGGAACCTAAAACAAAAAAGATGCAGGAGCCTAGCAGCCAAGCAGTTAAGTACCGCTTTACAGGAGTGTCATCGGAAACTATGATGAAACTTCCTAAAACTGCTAGCAACAATGCAATTGGGTTCACAAAAAGCCCGTACATTGTATGGAAAAGAGTGTATAGCAAATCATGACCAAAAGATTCTAGCGCTCTTACCGAAACAGTGTTCTGGGCGAGCCGTACGGTTTCAAAGTTTCCAGCCGACATGCCTAAAACATAATTTCTCGTAACACACACTAACACATTAACCAAAATTAAAGTGATTAGAAATCGAGTTTCGAATCTAATGGCAGTCAAATTTTTTCTATGCTGAATCACTGTGAGAAGCAAATATGCGACAAGCACTCCAATTGTCATTCCCCAGGTCCATGAATGGGTGAAAAGTAAGCTGATGGAAAACAAGAGCGCAATCGCCATTCTAAAGTATGATTTTTTGTTCATAGCGCTGAAGTAGAAACCCATGAACAGATACAACTCGATGAGTGCCATCCAATTCGAGAGCAAAAAGCCGTACATTACAACAGTGATGTGGAAGGAGAAAACTGCTAGAAACGCGGCGAGCAAAGATGCGTGGCTCAACGCTTTTGTTTCATGCATAAAAAAGTATACCGCGCAAACCAAAGCAGGCGCTAGAACTAAGGGAGAAAACTGGACGACTGTTGAAGCTGGAAGACCGCTGGCACATTTTACAATGTACATGAAGAACAAGCTTAAGGGGCGGTCTGGATGTTCAGAAAAGAAGCCTGTAATTGCGCTGAAAAAATCTTCATTTGCCGATGTTGTTAACCATTCTTCATAGTGTGGAGCGTCAACGCCTATTGGGTTCATGTTCCCGTTTAATTCTGGTGCGAATGGATAAAGTGCGACCAGAAAAGAAAGGATTATTGGGCAAGCAATTAGGAGCAAAGTGAAGCCCTTCTTCCTGTAAACGGTTTTTGGGTGATTGTTTTTTTGAGTGAATAATTTGCGGAGTCGCGTTAGGATG
>CBFCZR010000030.1:0-14373 GCA_965602795.1 Candidatus Bathyarchaeota archaeon
ACGGAAAACCCTGACTCGCCTGCCTCAAAAGCCTTCATGGAAATAGTGGAAAAAGTCAAGACCTACATCCAAGAAAAGGAAAAGCAGTCGCCCAGCAAGACTGGCGACCAATAGTCTCAATTGTTACATGCTTAAAATTCGATTATGTCGCCACTGTGAAGAATGCGGCAGCGCTCTCCGAAAGTTTCAGAAATCTTTTTTGTAGCTTTTTTGCCTGTGCAGTGGCACGGTCCAAGAAATTTTGGGTCAAGTTTCTCTAGTTCGTTTACTGTTGCCTGAATTCTCTTATCATCTGCGCTTATGAGGTGAAAGCCTCCCAGAACCGCGAAGACTCTGCTGTTTCCTGTTATTTTCTGGGCATACTTGATAGTGTTGATTATCCCCGCATGCGCACATCCAGCTACAACAACCAAACCCTTACCTTCAACATCTATGACCAGGGACTGATCATCAAGCATCTTGTCTTCTACGAACTTCCTATTGTGTACGGTCCAGAAGCCTTTAACACTCTCAAAGGCTGTGATTCTGGGAACTTCTCCCGTTGTAGCAATCCCGTCAGCTATCTTTACGGAATCAGAAGCAAAAACAGGTACGCCACCGACATCTTCAACATCAGAGACTTTGAATGGTGCGCCGATTAACCTTAGATGTGGCATTAACGAGAGTTTCGGCTCGAAAACAGTTGGATGCGCGATAACTGGAACACGTTTTTTCATCCGTTTCAGGGCTTCTAGCAAGCCGCCTGTGTGGTCGTAGTGACCGTGACTAAGCGCAATTACGTCAACATCTTCCAAATTTACGCCCATCGCATCCACATTGTGCAGAAGCGCTTCTGGTGACGTCCCTGTGTCCATCAATACGGTCACTTCGTCATCGCCAATTTTCGCTTTTACGAAGAACGAGAGACCATGTTTGCTTTTTAGGTGAGGCTTAGCTGGGCTTTTAGAGTCCTCAATCAGAACTGTTATCTGGACGTTCTTGACAACCATTTTGTTTTCTGCCTCGCTTTTTGATTTTAGAGGGCTTGTACATGTAATACTGTTCTTTGCTTCGTAACTAAAAGATTGTGTATAGAAAATAAACTGGCTAACAAAAACTTTTGTGCACTCACTTTATGGGGTAACTATTGTTGACCTAAGCTGTTTCACTCCCTTCCTTGTTGCCAGCTCTTGAGCCAGTTCTCTTATGTCTTCGGCATCGCCCTTAACCGCAACAGCCTCAAGGCATTCTTTATCGCTCAGGTGAACATGGAGGACTGCATTTATCACTTCTCGATGGTGATGCTGAGCGTCAATAAGATCATCTTCTAACCCTTTGACATCATGGTCATAAACCATCACCAACACTCCTGCCTTTTTTCCCGTCTGCTTGTGAAGTAACCGTTGCTCTGTAATAAAAGACGTAACTGCATCCTGAATAGCCTTCGATCGGCTCTCATACCCCATCTCCTCAACGGTTTCATCCAGCTCCTTCAGCAGTTCTGGCGGAAAAGTGACCCCAACACGAACAATCTTACTCATGTTTGATTCCCATCTAACCGTTAGCAAACTAATCATAAAACCTTTCTCTATCCCAAATTGTTGCAGTTACTCTCGCGTTTTTCTCTTTGTTTTTGTGTAAACATTGGATTTGTGGAAATAGTGACCCGATTACTTCTAGAATAACGGTTTTAAATTCAAGACAAGAACTCATATCTGGGGGTTAAAATGGAACCTCAGAATCAACCAGACGAGAAAAACAGTGAAAAAATATCTACACTAAACACAATATTTGAGGATTTAATCACGGACGCTTCGGATCTCGTAAAGGACCTTTACTGGGGCGTGAAAACCTATCTATTCTTTGGGCTTATAACAATGCTTTTTGGCGTACAAGAAATCATTTACAACATCGATCTATTGCAGGGTCGCCTCTATATCCCATTATTTGTTGGGGGAGCCTTACTATTCAGCGGGTTTGCACAGATTCTAAATTATTTCAGGCTCAGAAGCAAATATTCGAGACTGTTTAAAGTTCAATCTAAACTGAAAAAATCCTAGGAGAACCTGCGATGTCTTTTCCTAGGAGAAAACCTAGCAGAATAGCGTTGGAGTTGCTTAATTGTATAGACCGGAAAGATGGCAGAGCTTCAAAGTGGGATTTAATCAAAATACTTGGAAATGAATCCCAATTTCGGCATTGGGTAACAGAATTTTTGGTTAAAGATAGCTTCATCGAGGAAACTCAGGAATCTAACCACACTTTTTATCGCAAAACCGAAAACGGCGAATTTTTTCACAGATTACTGAAGAACGGCAAGATGGTACAAGCACTGCTACGGGTAAGTGGAAAAAGACTACGACGAAGCGGTTAATCCAGTAAAACAGTCTAAAAACTGATTCTCATCCAAGCTTGTAGTGTTTTCTGATTTTCTGTTTTATTTTCCAAGTGCACTTGAGGCCTTCGGGGAACACAACATAGTCGCCTGCTCCAAATTCGATAGTTTCTTCTGGGGTCTCCACAACAGCCGTTCCCTCTAATATTAGGCAGGTTTCTGGTTCAAAATACTCCCAAGGAAACTCTGATTCTTCTTTCTCCCAGATTGGCCAAGATTCTGCTTCCTGCGACTCTTTCTCAGTTGGCTTTCTAACTTTCGGCTTCATCTTTCATCACAGCTTCAAACCGAGGCTTCGCCTATAAACTTTTTCTGGGTGCCCCACAGATAGGACACGAACTCGAGTTAGCGGGCATCAAAGACCTGCAATACTCGCAAGCCACCATCTCCACTTCTTTAGCTGCAGGCATTGCAGCCCTGATTATCTGAAGTTCAATTGTTTCGCCAGTGGAGTCAGGACGGTCATCCACTGCCACCACCCCTTTGATAAACCAAGAAACGCTCGCATCCAAGCCGTCTAAGGTTTCACGTCCACCAGCGGGAATGTTCACTTTTATTGGAAACTTCTTCTTGAATCCCGGCACAATATGCAACGGACCACTTGCCTTCAAATCCTCTGAGAGAAGAGTGGCTGAATCCCAATATACGTGCCGAACCTGGCGTCGAAGACGTTGGTTGTATACCCATCTTTCCCGCCGCCTCTTTTCGATGCATCGAAGTTCTGCTCTCACCTCGGTGGCGTCAAATTCTTCCTTGGAGGATACGGTGATTGTTCCGCTTATGCTTGAACCCAAAGGAAAGGAGCTTCGTGGAATTTCAAATTTGATTCTAGTTTTTGGTTTCCTGAACCTTTTGAAGAAGTCCACAGCGTTCTATCTCCGGTTGGCTGTTATTTTGAATATAAAGTGTCTATTTATGATTTATGTGTCTCTCCCTCTGAAAGGAAGATTTAGATTTCTGGGATAGAAGATGGAAAGCTTTTTTTCATATTACGGGCGGTAGGTTTCATCTTTTTACAATGAAAGAGATTTTGACATCTGCATTGTATTCCACAATCTTGTTGTTTTCTATTTTGGCTGTGCATCGCTTAACATGAACTCCTTTGATGTTCTTAATTGTCTTCGCTGCCTCAGTCACAGCGTTTTGAGCAGCCTCAGTCCAGCCATGTGGCGAACTGCCAATCAACTCGATAATTTTCACAACAGGCATAAAATTCACCTCCACTAACAAATTAGCGTCAACAGCACTTCAGCTTTTCTAATAGACACTTGGAAAAAAGCTGTTGTTAAGAAAATTAACGGACCCTTTTTATTACAGCCGTAGTTAACCCCTTGAAGAAAAAAGGGAATATTCAATGACAATTATCATGGATGACGCAGGAACTGGTGACCTGCTTTTCGGTGTTGTTATCAGCGCATTCCGTGGTTCAACCCAAGAGTTCAGATACGATGTCATTGACGTAAAATATTTTAAACCTAGAGCTTTTTCGCGAAAAGCATACCTGAAACAATGCTCAAAGATTGTGTCTAAGCTCCTTGCTGACATGAAACCAAAACCAGAGGAAGAAATCCACATTTGCAGAGGCTACATCTTTGATGAGGCTGTGGAGAAACTGAAGCAGAAATATGGAGAAGACAGAATTCGTCGAGTTAAAGTGGTGGGAGAAACGCAAGACCTCACAGAAATTGCTTACCTTGATGAAGTAAGGAATTTAGGTTACGAACCTCTTGAAGAAAGAGAGAACAAGAGGGCGAAAAGCTTTTTTCACATGATGAATTGGCTGAAGAAAAATCCGCATATGCTAAAATATGCAAAAACTGGTTGGCCACGACTACAAAGATACAAACTATTCAGGTCAAAAAAGAAGCGCAAGTAACTTTTCGCTAACCTGTTCAGCTAGTTGCCGTTACGCCCGAATGCTGTTTTTTATGGTTAAATAGAAAGGGTAAACGTTTTTCTGAGGCTTTCATTGTTCATTTAGTGATGAACGTGAAAAACCAAGACTTACAGTTTGCCAAGTCGAAGCTGATAAAGGAAAACCTTAGTCTAGTAATCGTGAAAAAGGGAAAAGTTGTTTTTGAAACAAAGAAGCAGGGAATAGGTGGTTTTCTGCAAGCCATCGAGAAGTTAGATAAGGACTTGGTTGCAACCTCAACGGCTGATAAGGTTGTTGGAGTGGCAGCAGCCATGCTCTGCGTTTATGCTGGTGTGCTTTCTGTGTTTGCCTTGACAATCAGCGAGGAAGCTGCCAGAGTGCTTGAAGACAACAACATTTCATTCGAGTTTGAAAAGAAAGTTTCGAGCATCCTGAACCGCGACAAAAATGATGTGTGCCCCTTCGAAAAAGCGGCTATGGCTTCTGGAAGCTCTGATGAGGCTTATGCTAAGTTGAAGTCCTTAGCGAGTGAGTTGATGAGGAAATCAGAAAAAGCTGACCTTTGTTAAATGCTTTGTTGCCTCTAGAAAAAAATAGAGGGGGAGTTATTGGCTTGTTTTTAGCCTGATGGCGATGGCAACAGTATAGGTGTTCCGTCAGGAGCCATTATCAGCATGTCAATGTCCGGAGCTATCTTCTCCAGAGTTTGCACCACCAAGTAAAGTTCTGCAACTCTAGTTTCGTTGCCTGAATCCACTCCTGCAGCCTCAAGAACCATCTCTATAGCCTCCCTTGTTGCATTCGCCTCGATAATTGTCGCATTTGCATTTGCTGCCGCTTCAATAGTTATTTTCTCAGCAGTGGCAGTTGCGTTGATAATCACTATTTGTCTCTCGAAGTCTGCTTGAATCTTTTGCTGTTCCGCAACCAGCTTATCCTCGATTGCCGAAGTGTATCTTGCGGGGTATCCTATGTTCCTGAGTTCAAATTCGAAGTCCGTTAATGCACCGGCTAGAGGGGCAGCTGTGCTAAGTTTGTTCCAGATGGCGTCCCGTATTGTTTGAGCCACAAAATCTCTTTGCTCAATTGTTTCAATTGTGCTAAATTCCTTCGTGACTAGTCTGACCTGTTCTCTGGCAATAGATGATATAACATCGGTTTTCCAGTTCTTTTGGGGCAGATTCTCATACAGTTGCTTAACCTTAGCCGGGTCAAGCCTCCACCTAATCATGAGGTCTATCTCCATCTCCAGTTGGTCTCTTGAAAAGCTCTCTACTGTCGGAAAGTCTGCGGTAGGGTCGGTTCCGTCACCCCATATCTTCAAGGTGTCCACCGCAACGGTAATCTGAACGGCTTTTACCCAAGGCGCTTTGGTTGCCCAACTTGGACCTAAGGTCGGGTCGCTGATTGTACCTGCTATGGGGTCAACCATTAGAACTGCATTGCCTACTGGAACGTTGACCCACATGGTTAAGAAGAAGATCACTGTGGAAAGTCCTGCCACCACTAGAATTATGATCAATGCTATAACTATTTTAGGATTAACTCGAAATCTAGGTTCATATTCAATAGTCATTTTTTCACCTCCAATATACATTTAAAACTAAACAAAAAAATTTGCCGTTTATTTTGCTTCACGGAGCTAAAAAGCCCACCTTATCTTACCTTTTTACGTTATATACGCTTTTAACATACTCAACTGAAGGTAAATAGTTTTCTAAAATAGTATATGTGTCTCTATTGAATCTATATAGACACAGTTTGGCGCGTCAGAGCTACCTACGCCTCTATAGACGTCAAAAACAATCGGCATAAACAGCTTCCTAAGCTAAACTTGTCTTCACAATCTTCTCGGCAACGGTTTTTCCCAGTTTGCGGCACTCATCTAAACCCTTTTCGTCTGGATTATATTTTATTCGCAGAGCCGGTTCTATGACATCCATTCCAAATCGGTTCTTCATTATCTCCACAAGCATGTTTGGAGCTTCTCCGCTCCAGCCATATGACCCGAAAGCTGCTCCCACCTTACCTTTAAGGTCTATCTCCTCCTTGGACGCCGATTCTAGGAGATTCTTCATGTCTATGCCTATGTCATGGTAGTATGTGGGCATCCCAAGAATTATTGCGTCTGCCTCTGCCAGCTCCTGTGGTTTAACAAAATATTTCAGCTCTACATTAACCCCCACAACGGACTTTGCGCCTTCTTCAACAGCCTTAGCCATCTTTTCGGTGTTACCGGTTTGGCTATAATAAACGATAAGCAAGTTAAGATTTTTTGTCAAGTCTCAATCCCTCACATATGTAAGTGTGACCAAAGAAAGATAACCTTTGCGTGTACTAGAATAGACAACAAAGTTTCAAATGCCGAAATAAGTTTTAAATGAATTCTCGATGTTATTAAGTTAGACAAAACGGGAAGTGTTGTTATGGCTGTGACAGAAAAAGCGGATATAGGAATCATAGGTGGAACAGGAGTCTATGACCAAGAAAGCTTTGAAGATGTTAAAGAAGTTAAGGTGTTTACTCCTTTCGGTGCACCATCAGATCTGGTTTCCGTTGGCATCTACAAGAACGTTAAGGTGGCGTTTATCCCTAGACACGGTAGAAACCACACAATTCCCCCTCACAGAGTCAATTATCGAGCCAACGTGTGGGCGCTAAAGCAGCTAGGAGTCAAAAGAATAATTGCTTCAGCAGCCGTAGGAAGTTTACGGGAGGATTATGGTCCAGGAACTTTTGTTATTCCAGACCAGTTTATTGACCGAACCAAAAAACGGTTAGACACCTTTTATGAGGGGGGACAAGTTTGCCACATATCCGCTGCGGACCCCTTCTGTGAGCAGCTTCGACCCTTTTTCATCAAAACTGCTCAGAAGCTTGGGTTAGACGTTAAAAAAAGTGGAACATACGTTTGTATTGAAGGCCCAAGGTTTTCGACCCGAGCAGAGTCCAGACTTTTTCAGATGTGGAAAGCGGACGTGGTGGGGATGACCCTTTATCCTGAATGTGTTTTGGCCAGAGAGGCGGAACTATGTTACGTTTCAATTTCCATAGTCACCGACTATGATGTGTGGGCTGAAAGTCCAGTGTCCACAAAAGAGGTGATAGAAAAAGCGCACAAAAGCAACGAAGACCTAAAGAAGCTAATTCTGGAGGCACTTCCACAAATACCAAAAACCAGAACGTGCAAATGTGGCACAGCACTGAAAGACGCACTGATGTGATTGGCAATTAAACAATATTAATTCTTGAACTTCAGGATTATTTCTTGATGTCGCCCTGAATGAGGTTTCGCCGTTTAAGTTCTTGCAGTATCTCAGCTACCGTTTCTTCAGTTGTGTCAATCGTGTAGAATTGCTTCAGTTCATTCCTGATTTGCTTAACGTCAACGTCACCATCAGGGCTAACTGAGAGACGCGCACAGACCTTCGGAACAATGTTGCACATGTCCTCTGTGAAGTTCCAAGGAAATATAACCCACAGCCAATCCATCTCCTCGCCAAAGTAGTCCGGCTTAAACTTTGAGGTTTTTATGTGCCTCAGGGCAGCGGTTCTGACCTCAGAAGGATTCAGAGATTTGATGTACTCAACTGCCACCCGCATGCTTTCGCCTGTATCGGTGATATCGTCTACAACCAGCACCTTTTTTCCATTCAAGTCGACGTTCAATGGATACTTGAGCTTAGCTTTCCCGTCTGGCGTCGCTGTCACTCCCCAGTGCTCAACCTTCAGGCTTACAAGGTCCTTGACACCTATCAAGTCGCAGAGGACCCGAGCTAAAACCCAGCCTCCCCTAGCTAAGCCCACTATCAGGTCAGGTTTGTAGCCTGAACCGTTAATTTTCTTTGCCACTTTCCTAGATAAATTGTAAAACAGGTTCCAGTCCATGACTTCGCATTCGAAACAATCTGCAGACATTAGAGACGCACCCTTTTCTTTTCGCTGATTAATTCCTTAGCTTCAAATATTACAGTTTCGCCTTTCTCACACACAGTCAATTCTAATCACACGTTATGCTCTTCTTTTGACTTTGGAAACTGAAATTCCGCTGGATTAAAGATAGCTTTCGAGTAACGAATCTTTAAACCAAACCAAAATGCACCCAACAAGCATAGAACAACCATATTCCCTTCTCTTTATTGGTCAAAAAAATTTGACTGACATATTATTTGACAGGTCAAGAAACCTTGACAAAAATCCTTTTATTAATATTCTGTCCATGGAATGACTTGTCAGAGGCTTTAACTTGGAAAGATCGGCATCAATAGCTGCTGAAAAAGAAGCCTTGTTTTCCACAGATGAATACTTGTCAGTGAAATGTCTCCGACGACGAAAACAAAAACTTGCCGTCGTAAGAAGAAGGGAGATTAGAAATGGATAAGAAACAAATTTTGACCACTATCTTCATTGTGGCGCTTCTGTTTTCAGCACTGGCTGGATTGCAGTTCGTTAGGTTAGCAGAAGCAAATTTTTTTCCTATGCAGATTCCGCAACCAGCGTTTATTATAAGAAGTGATGGAAGCGTTGACCCATCAACGGCTCCGATTCAACGAGATGGAAATGTTTACACTTTCACGGATGATATTGTCGGATACACTGTCGCCTCTGAACGGGACAACATTGTAATTGATGGGGGAGGCTACTCTCTCACAGGAAATGGAAACTCCACGGGGATTTTCATTCTGAACCGGAACGGGATAACAGTTAGAAACATGGAGATTAGCAACTGCGGATGTGGCATAAAACTCATTGCCGATATCTATCTCGGTGGGGCTTCCTCAAGTAACAATCTTATCAATAACACCCTAATAGACAATAACTATGGAATTCTCATCAGCTCTTCCTCTGACAATGTGCTCCGAAACAACATCATGCATGACAACACACGCAATTTTGGAGTTCAAGGCAAATATGTACAGGATATTGACGTTTCAAACACGGTTAACGGAAAACAAATCATTTACTGGGTCAACCAACAAGACAGAACTGTGCCCTCTGACGCTGGATACGTAGCCCTCGTGAACTGCGCCAGCATAACAGTTCAAGATTTGAATCTTGCCGACAATGAGCAAGGAGTGGTGTTGGTTTACACAACAGATTCGACAGTAACCACGAACCATATAACGAACACGAGCAGTGGCATCTACATTCAAGAATCTTCAGGCAACACCATTTCCGGAAACAACCTAGCAAACAACGGCTACGGCATAAGAGGCAAAGCTCCTTCAAACAACAACATGTCCTCAAATAACATAACAAACAACGAAAATGGAATCTACTTCACCGGAGCCTCAGAGAACAATATTATTTATGCAAATATTGTGGCAGCAAACACTGTAGATGGCATCCATTTATGGGGTTCTCGTAATACAGACATTGATGGAAACACTGTAGCCAACAACACTGAGAATGGAATAGTCTTCTTCGAGTCCCTAAATAACCGAATTGCTGGAAACACCATAACAGGAAACGGCAATGGCATCAAATTCTGGTTTGACTCGAACAACAACAATGTCGCTGATAATTACATAGCAAAAAACTCAATCGGCATCCTAATCGACGATTCTTTCGACAACAGAATCATTGGGAACATGATAACAGAAAACAGCGATTGGGGAATGCAACTCGTAGGTAAACAAAACAACAACGTGATTTACCACAACAGCTTCGTCGATAACAAGGTGGGGGAGGGAATACAAATCTCCATTCCTGGCATATGGTCGATGGACGGAATGAAAGATGGAGGTGGTAATGTTTGGGACAACGGCACAGCAGGAAACTACTGGAGCGATTACCTAACGAGATACCCGAACGCATCAGAAGTAGGCAGTTCAGGAATAGGAGACACACGATTCTACATCAACCCAAACAATTATGACCGCTATCCACTAATGGAACCAGCCACAATCCCAGAGTTTCCAACATGGACGCCAATGCTGCTTCCGCTCATCGCACTCATTGTTGTGTTAGCCATCTACAAATGGAAACTACACAAACCAAAAGCTTCGAGGTAATAATGTGAAAAAAGTTCTAACCCAGTTTTTTCTGATTTCTATTCTTTGTTTGATGCTTGTTTCTCTTCCAAGCATCCATATCGCAGAAGCATCGTCAACTGACTCATATGAGTGGATTACCCTTCAGGGTGATGAAGGACGGACAGGTTACACAGAGAGCCCTGCTCCAGACAGTAACCAAACGTATTGGAAGTTCCAGACAGGGGGACCAATCAAGTCTTCTCCAGTTGCATCTGCAGGAATGGTCTTCGTAGCTTCCACAGACGGCTACCTCTACGCCGTTAACGCAACCAACGGAGCAAAAATCTGGTACTTCTGGATAGGCACAGACACTAATTCTCCGTCAGTTGCCCACGACAAGGTCTTCATTACGTCCGCTTCTGGAACCGTCTACTCAATTAACCTGTATACGGGAGTGGAAGAGTGGAGTCAATCTCTTGGAGAAGAAGCAGGTTTCGGGGCTCCATTAATTGTGGGCTCTAGAGTGTTCGTAAATGGAAACCAAACTGTTTTTGCCTTCAATGAAGCAGTTGGGGTGAACCTTTACAGTGAAGCACTTCCTCACGTGAATAGTATTGCACCCCTTGCCTACGGTGATGGGTTAATAGTTTCTGTCGCCTTGCGAGGAACAGAAATTGGGTTAGATGGGTTCGAAGTTCTGGATGGGATGGGACGTTTTTGGGTCACTCTGGCTCCAACCGACGTTGAACTGTTGAGGAGTGGAGCAACATTCGGCGGCGGAAAAACGTTCGTTGTAAATGTGGACCTAAATGGTAGCAGTTCCATCTTTGGATTAAACGAGTTTGGAATGAAAGATTGGGAAGTTCCATTAGACGGTGCTACTGAGGCTTCTCCCGCCTTTGCCTACAATACAGTCTATATCCCAACAAGCAGCGCCACTTATGCTCTAGATGCAGCGAATGGAACCTTGAAATGGAGCCGCCCATTGGACGGCGGTTATTCTGTTTCTTCACCTGCGGTAGCAGATGGAAAAGTCTATTTTGGACTCGACAACGGTTATGTCTATGCTCTAGACGCCCTTACCGGAGACATCATCTGGAGCTACAAAACTGAAGGCGCTGTTCAATCCTCTCCAGCAATTTCCAACGGACTACTTTTCGTGGGATCAAACGACGGAAACCTCTACGCCATCGGAACTTCTATAATCCCAGAGTTTCCATCTTGGACGCTCATGCCCCTTCTGCTTGTCACACTTGCAGTTGCGTTGATCATCTACAAACGGAGACTAGCCAAAAAGCCACTCCACTAATCTTTGGTGCTTAGGTAGTAGTATTCGCCCATCTTCTTTTGTTCTCGATCTAACCTAGAACCTTCCTTGTTCACTCTGGGTCTTTTCGTTTGAGGGTCTCTCCTGAATGTGATTGCCATGTCCTTCAGAAAGCTGTTCATTCCGTTACGAAGATCGGTGGGCTGATGAGCAAAACCACGAACACCCGGCTCTCCAGTGAATATCATTAGGCGGTCAGCTATGAAATCTTGCGCTACTACATCGTGCTCCACCACGAAAGCTGTTACTTGTCTGTTTTCGATTACATGCCGAATCGTACGCGCCACAGACAACCTATCCTCCACATCCAGATAGGCGCTCGGCTCGTCGAGAAGATAAAGTTCCGCCCCTCGTGATAGACAAGCTGCAACTGCAACTCTCTGGAGTTCTCCTCCGCTGAGTTCAGTTACTTCGCGGTCTAGGAGAAGCTGCATTTTGAGAGGCTGCAGAATCTGGCTGTGATACAGGCTTGTTTGAAACTCTTTTTCAGCAGTCTCTTTCAGCAGTTCCTCAACTGTTCCGCTATACTGCGGCGAAATGTATTGAGGCTTATAACTTACTTTCATTCCCTCCTCAGCGGATGTCTCTCCAGAATCTGCTTCTTCTAGCCCCGCAAGTATTTTCACAAAGGTGGTTTTTCCAATGCCGTTGGGTCCAAATATTCCAACCACCTCTCCCCGTTTCACCTCCCCGGGCACAGCCTGAAACTCAAAATCCCCGAAGGACTTCTTGATTTCATTCCACTGCAGCAGCGATTCGCCCACGGTTAATCCAGAGGATGGAGGTTTCACGTGGAAGATTATGGAATCTTTCCTGAAGCGCACGTTCTCGTCTGGAATGTAGCCTTCAAGGTAAATGTTTATGCCAACTCTTACTCCGTGAACATGGGAGACTACACCATAGACTCCGGGTTCACCATAAAAAACGCAGATTTGATCAGATAGATAATCGAGAATCGCCAAGTCATGCTCTGCAACAATAACTGTTTTTTCGTCATCTTTGAGTGTTCGAATAGCTCTAGCTACCTGCAGCCGCTGCTTCACATCCAAGTAGCTGGCAGGCTCATCGAAGAGGTAAACGTCTGCTTCTCGGCAGATAGAGGCGGCGACAGCCACCCGCTGAAGCTCTCCCCCGCTTAGAACATTCAGTTTTCTGTTCCAGATGGTCTCAAGTTGAAGTTTCTCGGTGAGCTGACTTAACTTGTTTCGCTCGTCGACTTTTTCCAGAAGCTCCCCTACCTTGCCAGAGACAACACGGGAGATTCGGTCTACATATTGTGGTTTGTGCACCACTTTCATGTTTCCTTCGCTTAGTCTCTGGAAATATTCTTGAAGGGTTGAACCGCGGAAATGCTGAAACAGCTCCTCCCACTCTGGAGGCTCATCATATTTTCCTAGGTTAGGTTTGATTTCTCCGGAAAGAATGTGGAGTGCAGTGGTTTTTCCTATACCATTCTGTCCCAGAAGACCCAAAACTACGCCCGGAGAGGGGGTTGGGAGACGAAAGAGCTTGAAGGTATTAGGTCCAAAGCGGTGACTGCAATCTTCCTCCAGTTCGTCCGCCAAGTTAACTATGGAGATGGCTTTGAACGGGCATTTCCTTACGCAGATGCCGCAGCCTACACATAGGTTCTCCACAATCTGAGGTTTTTCACCTTCGAATACGATGGCTTCAATCTTGTTTCTCACTGGCGGACAGAAACGATAGCATGGTCTACCGCAACGTTTGGATTCGCATCGTTCTTCGTCGAGAACCGCTACTCGAACCATATTCCATCAATACACCATTAATGTAGTAGGATAAAGGGACGGCGAAATATTAACTTAAAACTCTTACTACTTCCCCAAAATGATTAAGGATACGTTTAAATCTGGACAATACAGAGATTTAGTTGCCTAGTTGCTGGATGAAAAAAATTTGCCAGAATTTAGGCGGTGAGTTAGAACTTGGAATATAAAATTAAGTATAAGCCATCCTATTCGATGCTTGTTGTCAAGTTGGAACCTGACGAATCTATAACTGCAGAAGCCGGCGCCATGACCTACATGGAACCCAACATAGACGTGAAAACACGTAAACGAGAAAGGAGCCTCTTAGGCACCATAGGTCTCGCCCTCTTGGGTCGGCAATCCTTCTTTGTAAACGATTACAAAGCCAAAAAAGGTTCAGGTGAAGTTGCTTTCGTTTCTGCTCCGGTCGGCGACATCGAAGTATTGGAGGTAAAGCCGAACCAAGGCTACATCATCCAATCTGCCTCATATATTGCATCCACCCAAAATGTGGACTTGGACATTAAATGGCAGGGATTCACGAAAGGTCTCTTCGGACAGGGATTATTCATGATAAAGGTTTCAGGAGAAGGCAAACTTTTCATAAACACTTTCGGAGCCATCGACAAGCACACCTTAGACGCCGGCAAATCGTTGATTGTTGACAACTTCCATCTCGTGGCTTTCAGCGATAGCTGCGACTATGATGTCCGAAAGTTCGGGGGACTAAAATCTACTATTCTTGGCGGCGAGGGGCTGGTTACAAACATAAGAGGTCCCGGCGACGTGTACATACAAACCAAAAATCTTAGAGAATTCGTGGAGTGGCTCTGGACACTCCTTGGACCCAGAGTTAATTCGAGGGCAAGATAAAAAAACAACCAAAACAAACAGTTCACATGTCCCCTTCTTTCCTTTTTTCTAGTAGACCTACAAGGGAAAGCTAGAAAGGTTGGGTAGAACCTTAATAGAACCTTCAGCATATTCGACTCGACTAAAATGACAGTTCTAAAAGCAACAAAAAACAACAGCATGATTGCCGCTCAGATTGT
>CBFCZR010000031.1:0-14022 GCA_965602795.1 Candidatus Bathyarchaeota archaeon
ACATGGCAACGTACTTAACTCCGTAGGCCTTTAGTGGAATCACTATGCCTGTTACGTTTGTTCCATCACTGTTTGTTTTTACGAATGTGGTTCCGTCGACAGCTAGCGGAGTGCTTGCCTGCTTTAAGCTTTCTTGAATTACTACTTTGCCTCTGTCAGTGGCGAACAGACCTTGGTTGATGACCATGAAGCTGAAGATCGCTGCGATGACTACGAACGCTATCAGTATGATTGCTGCTTCTAGACCGACTATTCCTCGTCTTTGTTTTGCCAGTTTCGTTATTTGCTTTTTCCAATTCATTTTGCTTACTTCCTTTCGTGCTGCAGTAGTTTAAACTAAGAGTATATTAAGACTTATGAAATGCCAATCTGTAGCCCTAATCAACAAATCAAATTCAGCACTATACAACGGACAACCGTCAAAATGATACATCTCACAGTAACAATTGCAATAACTCTGAGATAAAAACTGAACTTACTCAAATCTAGCTAAAAACAAAAAAAGAATAGAAAAAAGGGGGATTTTTTTAGCCCAAGTCGATGAACGTGTCTGGAAGCATGCCGCCAGGAACGGTCCGCACAATGGTCAAAGCAGCGCCCTTCGCACCTCTGGCCTCGATCTTCACCGTTTCGTAATCACTAATCTCGTGTCCGTTGCCAAGGCAAATAACGAGAAACGCTTTCTCAGTCGACTCCAGCACAGTATTGTTGTTACCGTTGTATATTGCGAACTTGGATTGATCAGCTGAAAGTCCGAATTCTGTGATTAGGGCATCCCAATCCGTCTTGTCCGTTGCTATGCCGCCTTTGTGTATGTTCATCAGCGTTGAGTTGGGCAGATACACCGAAACTACTACTGCACTTTCTCCTAGGTCTATACTTGCCCTACCAGCAGAAAGCTTCACAGGCACAGCCATGTACTCTATGTATCCTGAACTGTTGGTTTTTGCCGTTATTATTCCATCCAACTGCAAAGCAGTCATAGATTCTTCAAGACCAGCCGCCATTGCTTCTTTGGTTTTCTGTGTTGTGTAGAAACCCATGTTTATGACTACGTAGCTCAGAGCCGCGGCGATTATGATGAAAGCTATTAGCACGATTGCTGCTTCGATGCCGACGATACCTCGTTTATTCTTAAATAATTTCTTCAGAATCATGGTTTATCCCGCCGTTGCCCAACTGTTTAAAGGCATTGATGCTGGAATGCGAAGCTCAATCGAAAGCGTAGCGCTCTCCTCAAGCCTTACCTCAACGTATATGTCTTCTCTAGCCAAAGCAGCGTCTGCTTCGGAAAGCGTTATCACCAGATAAGCTTTCTCGCCAGTGTCCAACGCCTCGTCGTGATTGCTGCTTATAATAACTAGAGCAGCCCCTGTGATTAAGTCACTGCCATCACCGTAAGTACCGTTCTCCGCACGTTGTGTAGTGCTATTAACGCTGAATCCCACAAAGTCGTCAAACAGGATGTTAATCCTGTCATCTGTTGCGTTGTATATCGCGCTAGGGTCGTATGTTTTACCTGTTTTATTGTTGTATAGCACTCCGTAATATACTGTAGGCCACGATTTATCGCCGATGGTCAAGGTTACCGCTGTTTGATTCGTTCCCATGGATACGTATTTGACTCCGAAGGCTTTCACTGGAATCAATAAAACGTCAACTCTGGTCTCGTCGGGGTTGATTCTTATGAACGACGTTCCATCTACCGTTAGCGGAGTGCTTGACTGCTTCAAGCCCTGTTGGATAATAGTTTTACCTCTTTCTGTGGCGAAGAGTCCTTGGTTGACGACCATGAAGCTGAAAGCTGCGGCGATGATGACGAAAGCGATTAGCACTATTGCTGACTCCAAACCTATTATAGCTCTTTTCTGCATGACTACCTTTTTGGCTAAATGTTTCAGCGTTGTGTTGCGAGTTTTTTGATTGCATGATGGGCATGTTACCTTTCTGAGGGCAGACCGTGTGTACCATTCGTATCCGCATTTTTTGCATTTGATGTTGCGTTTTTGTCTGTTCATTTTACTTACACCACTTATGCTACTGCTACTACTACCACTTACATATTGTATATTAAGACTTAATAAACGTTTCTGAAATATGAATACAGAATACATACTCTGAAACAATAAAGAACAAAAAACAAACACAAAAAAGAGGAACTAAACAGGCAAATCTACAGCCGGCATAGAACCCAACGCCGCTCTTACAAACGAGTCGGCAACAATCCAACCCACTCCACTCAATATCAAAAGAATGGCTAAATTAAAGAAGAACGTGCCCCAATACCCAGCTGAAGCTTCTTTAATAATTAGAGCATTCATGACAGCCATCGTCAAAACCAACGCCAAGTTTCCAATCTCGATCACAACTACCGGAATCTCGTTAAAACCAAAATAAGGTAGCCCAACCAGAGAAGCCGACAGGAAGTCTGATAACACCCGCAAGACAACCAGCAAGACAACAGTCAAACCCTGCATAACTATCATTATCATCTGGAAACTTTTAGCCACCATTTCCCTCTTTCGTCTATTTTCCATAAACGCTACAACCCGGTTTCCAAGCGCATTCCCAATTTTAAGCGCATTCGCGCCTCTATTTAGAGAGTCAAGGAGAATTTGGTTACTCATATGCACTTGATAAGACGCGGCTTCTGTGGAAAGTGCCCCCAAAGTCTTAGAGTGGCTTATTCCCAGTTTTAGTCTCGCCAACGCCCTTCTTACAAGTTTATCTAATGAACCTAGCTCCATGTGTATTACGTAAGAAAGAGATTCCTTCAAATTCGACGTGGATGCCATGTGTTCTCCCAAGGCTTTCAAAAAATTCGGGTACTCGCGGTCAATCTTTTTAACGTAACCTTCAAGCTTGTAGCCAAATATGCCGGGCAATATGAACCCCGCACCCAGCACCATCAAAGAAAAAGGGGTGCCCACTGTAAAATAGAAATATACTGCCACCACCATGCACGGCAGAGCTGTAGCGAAGAAACTCAATCTCATGGCATTATAAAGATATGGAGGATGTCTGCCGATGTAGATGATTGCCTCGTCAGGAGAAGTCGTCTTGAAAACAAAGTACATAAACAGCAGAGACGCGATTGCCACAACATAGCCGAACATTATTGCACTTGGATCAATCATAAAAACTGTCATAATCGCCAGGGTCATTATTAGGAAAACTATAACACTCTGAAAAGTTGTGAATATTCCTCCAATTGTTTTCAAACTTTCGATTGCTCGACTGTAATATCCACTATATTCCTGCATAAGGGTAGATGATTCCATCTTCAGGTATCCTTCAGTTTCAACGCTTGAAAAAATAGTTGTACAACGAATAAGAAAATCCTTAAGCGGAGGCTTAACCTGTTCAGAAATCTCAACCGTAGACTGGGTCAAGCCGTACCCAAACTTTCTGGCCAAGTTGGAAATCTTTTTGAAGATAGAACTATAAATTCCATACTCTTTGTTATCGGTGATCGTTTGCACCAAGTCATTTGGTGAAGTTTCACCCATAGATAAACCATACATGTGAAATACAACGGTGACAAGATTGTAGTCAATCTTCGTCGGAACCTTCTTTTTCCCTATGTACTTAAACATGAGCATTACCCCAAGCCCCACTGACATGGTTATTATGGCTTCAAGAAAGTTTCCAATTAACAAATAGAAAACTGAGAAAACGAGCGAAGGGACCAATACTAAAAGAGGTTTTCTGGATGCTTTTATTCCCAAGGCGTCTTCCCCTCTTTAACCCTTTTATGGACCTCCCAAACGCCCTTGTTTTTAACCTCAACCATAGCTCTCCACACATCCAAATATTTCGGATATTTTTCTGCTAAGAAGCTGAGAATATCTGCTCTGGCTTGCATCTCTTCATAAAGCTCACCTAACCTTTCCTTTCCCCATCCCCTGAAACCCAAAACCTTCGTTTCCAAATGGTAACTAGAACCCATGAAACGTATATTGTCTAAGGACGAATCGTAAAGGAAAGCGGGCAGATAATTTAGCCGGTTTGCATCCGATTCATATCCGATTATTTCGTTTATTGAAGTAATCCTTCTTATCAGCTTTTTTCCACGTTCCATTCTAGCCTGAAAAATTGCCAAGTTCAAGCCGTCTATATGCGACTTCGGTACATTAATCGGATCCGATGTGAGCCTCTGGAAAAGCTGCCCTAACGAACCAGCGTGCATGGTAGACAAAACAGGATGCCCTGTTTCGACAGCTTGTAGGGCCACTCTACCTTCTACGCCTCTTATTTCTCCAACTATAATGTAGTCGGGTCTCTGCCGCAAAGCAGCCTTCAAAAGATCAAACATTGACACCTGTGTTCCAGTGTGCATCCTCGTAACTTCTCTAATCCAATTCCGGTGGAGCAGATTTACTTCAGGTGTTTCCTCAATACTGATAATTTTTGAGTCAGATGTAATAAAGGATGTCAAAGCAGTCAAAGTAGTCGTTTTACCTGAAGCAGTTTCTCCATTAACAAACGCTGAAATTCCCACGTCAAACAACATCCACAGGTAAGCAGCCAACTCAGCCGTAAAAGTGCCCCAACCGATCAGTTGTGCAACCGAAATAGGCTCCTCAGGAAATTTCCGTATAGTAAAGTTACTTCCCTTGAGGCTGATGTCCTCACCAAACACAATGTTTAACCTAGAACCATCATGCAAATGTATGTCTATGATCGGATGGGTGAAGCTCAGAACCTTCCCATACCTCTCGGCTATACTCCTCAACAGACGGTCAACATCACGTTTAGTATTCGCTATATTGCTCTCAAGAGGACCGTACACCTTGTGGTAAACGTAGATGTTTCCTTCTCCAGGAATGCTTATATCTTCTAACAGAGGGTCGGCTAAGAATGCGTCTATGAAGCCGTGACCAACTTTCTCTCTCAAGAAAAAGTACAACAAAACGTTTTTGTCAACGTCCTCTGGTAATTTTACCCATTTTTTCTTTAGAACTTGCCTAAAAAGCGAGACCAGAATCTTTTCTCGTTGCTTCTGATCGTATTCCCCATCGTTTACAAGTCTAGCCACTGCCGTCTCAACTTCATCCAACAGTTCACGACCTGGTTTAGTTGGTTCCACAACATTGTATTTGCTAACTTCGTCTCCAACAACAACGTGCACATACATCCCCAAGCCCAAAGGATATATCACATTTGATTCTTGCTCACCCGCTTTTCTTTCCAAGTTTGCAACGTATTTCGGTCTAATTTCCAATTCTTCCAAATACGTTTCTAGATACGGATGTTCCTTAACCGCCTCTTCCACGGTTTCACAACGCTCTCTTCCGAAGGGCCAAACCTCTTCTTCTTCCATCTCCTCTATTTTCGGCGAGCGTTCCAATTTGAAGATTTGACCAATCGATTTCATCTAAGGCTTTTCTCCTATACCGTTACGCCTCCAAGAGGCATTACCCGTAAACCCAGCTGCGGATTTACTTCAAGAGTCACCGCGCTTTTTCTGTCACCATGCCCTCCCCAAAGCTTAATAACTCTAAGCAATTTGACATCCATTCCCGCAACACTGGCGTTCTTAAGTACCAAATAAGCGTCCGAAGTTGCCCTCAACTTCATAATAGTTTCTTCAGACAAAAATTCAGGGTGAAAAGTTATAACTACAGTTTTGCCATCTGAAACTAGATTTTTGATTCGCGTAATAAAGGTTAAAAACTCGTGAGGAGGCGTTTTCACCGTCAAAGCACTCAAACTGTCAATTACGAATAAATCATAATGCTCCCTTTTCTTTTCAAGAAAAGTTGATGTGACCTTCAAAAAGAGCGAACTTAGATATCTGCTCCATCTGCCCCCTTCAACATGTAGAGGATATATGTTGAGTTGACCCGAAAGGTAGGCGTCGTAATCGCCAAGTTTAACTGACTCCATTTTCGAAAGATACTCTTTCACCATCGATTCGCTTGACACAACTAGAACTCTTAAATTAGAAGCAATTGCTGCATGAGCTATCTGCTGCGCAAAGATGGTTTTTCCAGAACCGTATTCTCCTTCAATAGCAATTAGGCTTGGAATAGAAATTCCGCCACCAAGATCCCGGTCTAATTCACTTATTCCTAAGCTGAGAAGCCCCATTAGCGTACAGCCTCCTTTAATGCAACAGTTCCATAATGGGTAACGAACACCACGACCACCACGCCATCAGACGGAATGTCAGGTGCATCTTCAGGAACAGAGAAGAGAATAATAGCTTCTTCACCTGGGTTGACAAAATTGTGGCTTGCTGTATCAAAGGTAGTGGTTGTTCCTGATGCACTGATTTCTGAAACTGTGTAATCTTCAATATTGTAGGAACGCCATTGAGAATTGTTTGCATATGAGACCACAATTGTGTTCCATTGGAAGCCGTTCTGGCTTTTTAGGAATATTGTTTTGCTGCCTACATTTGTGACAGTTATGTTAATCGATCTGTCATCTATTGCATTTACTTCCAAGTCCACGCGCACATCAAGCCTTTCTTTTTCTTGCTCTAAGTAATCGCTAGCCGCATTGTTAATCTCCCTGAAGCCAGAGAACATTGTAGCCGACACCGAAACGAAAGCAACCATGATTCCTATGAACACTATAGAAGAGGCAATAGTCACCGAGAAACCCATTTAACCACACCTCAAGGCGAAGCTGGAAACAGGTAACTGCTGCTGATGCCCCGAAACGGTACAATTCTTGCTTCGAACATCACACCTGAAACTGCGCTTCCTGGAAAAGCTTTGATCACTGCTGTTTCCCTGCATTCCCAGACACCGTCACCGTTAGCATCTGTAACGTTAAATTGTCCACCGCCAACCGCGGCATTCTCATCGTAACTGTAAAGCATTGCCTTACCATACTCGCCAACATAGATGTCCAAGTAAGTATAATCATACACCGGAGTCCACCCAATATTCTTCACGTATATAACGAAATGTGACGGCGAAGTTGAATTATCCACGGTAGCATAAACTACCTCCAACTGCAAACTTGTCTCCGAAGCCACATCACGAGCACTCTGCATCATCGAATTCTGAACCACTCCACCAGTGTAAAGAGAATAGGCAGAGAAAGTACTAGCTAAAATAACCGAACCGATCACCATTATTACGTGGCTCAGAGTCACTGAAAAGCCCATTATTTATTCCTCTGTCACTGTTCCTGTTCTAGATTTTGGTTTGTCTTCTACAAGGGAAATGAGTTTATTTACATCTGCCATTCCAATCTGTATCCCAGATATGGAAGCTGCTTGATACATGTTGAGCAAAAGATGCTTCTTGTTAAATCCTCCAGCTTTCATTTTTTCTGCAGCGCGAGCAAGATGGTAAATTCCTTCACCGAATTTTTCCGGCAGATATCCTAAGAACTCGTAAGATTTTGCAAGCGCAAATATGTCGTCTGCAGTCAGCCCAGAATCAATGTGTGCCCAAACCCAGTCTAAATAGTCAGAGGTACCTTTGGGCGGTTGCGTTTGTGGTTGAGTTGATGGCTGAGGCGTTATCTGAGGTTTAGTTGGTTCCACGGGTAAAGCTTCTTTTGGCTTGTGTTCGGTTTCAGGTTTCGGAGGTTCATCTAAAGCTTTAGATTCTTCGGTTTTGGAGGGTTCCTCTTTTACTGGAAGAATCAATGACTTAACACCTTTGGGCAATCTTTCATGGTTCAAATCTTGCACTTCTTTTTCACCTTGAATGGCTCTCAAAAGATTGAATGGATTCTCGATTTCACTTACGGCTGAGCGAATATCAACCACAGATTTTTTGAGACTACCAACCGCTGAGTTCAATTCGCTAGATAGATTATCAACATCGGACTTCAGAGTGTCAATTTCGTTCCTTGATACTTCTTTTTTAACTTCTTTAACCGGGAGTTCAACATTCTCCTTCTCCCTGTTCTCCTCAGTCTCCACTTTCTCCTCTTTCTCTACCTTCTCTTCGTTTTCCTCTTTCTTTGCGTCTTTTGCATCCTTTGAGTCGTCATCCTTATTCTTCTTCTTGAGGTTAAGCATTTAGCCAACTTCCTGTTCACAAAGATTTAATCAAACTATATTTAAGCGGTATGAATTCAGAATCAACATTTCAACAATTTTTTCTTTTGAACCCAGTCCAGAACACATTAACAAAAAAATATACGTGCTCAACATGGGGATTTAAACAGGAATTTAAATCCACTCTGGCCCGCTATCCTTTATCCTGTAATAAAAAAGTGAAAAGCTCAATCATTTTCTTCTTATCATGTCTGATAGTTTAACGTCGGGATGATGACGCCTATCATTATATGATACGATATCGCCGTGGATTGCCTCCTGTGGGCACCAATTGTAACATGCGTAACAGGTTTCGCAGTGATGGTGCCAAACAGGTCTGCCCTCAATCAGCTTGATGTTGTTTACGGGGCAAACTTTTGCACATACTCCACAGCTGTTGCATTTTGTGTCATCGCATCGAAAGCTTTTGTCGGCTGTGGGTATGAGTTGGCTGAAGGGTAGATGGTGTCTTATGTTTGATAGTTTTCTGTATCTCCTCGAAAACACTGGCTTCACGAGAAGGTACAGTAGTGGAGCGTAAACTATCTTGCGTAGTATGCTCCGTGTTTCATATTTGCCCCCTTTTCGAGCAATAACGTATTCACTGATGAGGTCAGCCTTCTTTTTCTGCTCAAGCAACAGTTTCTGCTGTTTTTCTCGTGTCATCTTTTTGCTGCCCATATTCAATGAGAATCCTGCAGCCAGTTCCCCTCCACGAGACTTGACCATTCTTCTGAGGATTTCGATGGTTGTGCCTGCCATTCCTGAATGTGTACAAACTCCAAAAACATACTTCGAGTCGATGGCTTCCAATTTGTTGATGAAACGTTCTACTATGAGTGGGATGCCGTAGCCGTTTTATGCGTAATAGACTGGGAACACAATTCCAATCACGTCTGCGTCAGGCTTTATGGCTTCTTTGTGTATCACAGCGGGTATCGGCACTAGGGTTGCGTTGATTCTTTCTGCAATGTCTCTTGCGAGTGCCAGTGAGTTGCCGCTTGCAGAAAAATAAAAAATTTGGGTTAATTTTGTGGTCATATTACCATCAACCTTTTCGCTACTATAAATGTGACTACCGCACCGATTATGCAGATTACGGTGCTTACTGGGGTGAAGGAACAGGTGGCTTTGTATCCTATTATGCATGCTTTGCTTGCATTCGCATTGGGTATGACCGTTTTAATTGCAGCGATAACCCAGATGAAAATCACAACCGCAGCAATTATTGTTTTTAGGTTCATTTTTGTTTTTTCGCCTCCGCTGGTTTTTTCTTTAACTCTTTCTGTTCCAGATTTATTCTGAGAACTCCTTTTTCGCCAACGACTTCCAGAATGAGGCTCTCTTCAAATGTGGCTTGTACCAGTTTGCCTATTGTGCCCTCCACCAGTACGCTGTCGTTGGAGCCGTTGGTTATGGTGATGTTTTTGAGGCTTGTTTTTGATTTGAGTTCTACAGAGAAGAACCGTTCATTGTTTTTTGCATCTTTTTTCATATCAGTTGCCTCATGAGTTCCTGTTGGCGGCGAATGCTGATTACTTTTATTTGCTTAGATTGTGAATGAGTATACAACAGTGTGAATGTTTTAACATCGGTGAGGAAAAATGGAAACTCGTGAGGGAATTGAAAAACTGTTTTTTGAGCTTGCAAGCGAAAGCAGAATCAGCATATTACGCAAATTAAACGAAAAGAGATGGAAGATGAATGCCCTCGCACGCAAATTAGACCTAACAACAACCGAAACTTTCAGACAGCTACAGCGCCTCAAAGAAGCCGCGGTTGTTGAGAAGCAAGCTGACGGAAAATACGCCATAACAGCTTATGGCAGGCTAGTGTTGAAACTTTCCTCCTCTCTAGAGTTTGTTTACAAGAACAAACAATACTTTTTAACACACGATGTTGACCAGATTCCCAGACAGTTCATAAGTAGGATAGGCGAGCTGTCACAAACTAAGCTAATAATGGGCATGATAGAAAGCACCACCAAGTCTTCTAAGATGATTGGAGAAGCCAAGCAATTTATGTGGGGGATATCTCCTGAGCCACTTCCTGCACCATTCGATGAGGTATCAAAACAAATCCCAACGGGAGCGGAATACAAGATTCTTTCTCCCCAGTCGCCTGTAAAACTGCCGAACCTTGAAAATAGAATGCTTTCTGAAGTTCCCGTGATAATGGCGATTACCGAAAAAGAAGCTACCGTCAGCTTTCGATTCACTGGAGGGAGAATCGACTATGCAGGATTTTCTGGGAATGATCCCGTTTTTCTCAACTGGGTTAAGGATCTGTTTCTCTATTACTGGGACAAAGGAAAACGAACTTAACGTTTGCTTATTATGGTTGAACTGTCACAAAATTCAAGTATCTAATACGGCATAGTTTTGTTGGAGTGTTTGTTGTGGTTGTTTTCAAGTTGCCTAAAATGACTAAACAGGAAATGTGGAAACTTGTTCGGAGGCAGCGGCTCTGTCGTATTGCCTTCAAGGGAGACGATTATCCGTACATGGCTCCGTTCCAGTACGTTGTATTGAATGACACATTGTATTTTCACTTCACCGATTACGGTACCAAGATGAAGCTAATAGAGAATGACAAACGCGTCTGCGTGGGAATCGAAGAATACAGAGAAGACCTGAGCGAATACAGCTTCATAGTCCTAAGAGGCACCCTCAAAGTCGTCACTGACCCACAGGAAAGAGCAGAAGCACTACACAAACTTTCAGAAGAAGGAAAACAAAAACTTTCCCCAAACTTTCTCCCCGCACACGGCTTCAAAAAAGAAGACGGCTGGAACTCACTAACTCCGACAAACCCTTCCTTAGTAGCCATAAAACTCGAAAACATAACCCAAGAAATAGGACTAAAATCCCCCTGACTGTTATAGTTGTGGACAAAAAAAGAAGGGGGTGCTTCAGTTTCCTGAAGCTTATGTTGTTAGAAGGGTGCGAACACTCCGATGAACACTAGCCATGCTAGGATTGATTTTGCCACGAAGCTGAGTATTATGTAGGATCTTTCGCCGTACAGGTAGTCTCTCCAGCGTCCCACGCCCTTGTACTGCAGAACCATGTTCACTGCGAAGATGTTGAACATGAAGAAGTAGATGAACAATATCATGTAAACGAACGTCGGAGGGTCCAAGCCCGTGGATTGGATGGCGGCAACGAAGTAGGCGTAGAGCACAACCCATGGTGTGAAGCCGGAAATGCTTCCGAGGATAAAGGCTGACCAGCTTGTTTTTTCGGTTTTCTGGTTTATGATTTCCATGAGGTAACCGAACATTATCATCATTGCATTCAATACGAAAATCATGACCAGCAACCAGAAGTCCCAGACGCCCAAGAACAATGAAATCAGCACAATCATTATGGAGCTGGAGAATGCGTATTCGTACCATCGGTATGGGTTCATGCCTTTTTTCAGGTTCTCGTTATACTGTTTATTCTTAACGAATGCGATGGTGAAGTGAGCTATTGCAGAAATTAGCGGGAATGATGCCACAATGATTCCTAAGTATCCTACGGTGAACAAGACCTGTGGATCTGGGGTTATGTTTATTTGGAATGGCGGGCCTTCAATTATTGTGAATTTTGGGTAGAACGTGTAAATGCTGCGTTCCCACTCCAGTTGAGTTCCTAATATCAGCATCAATAGGCCTTGGATGAGATGCAAAACACCAGCAGCTGCATTGAAGCGCTTAAGATACGAGAAAGAAATCGGCGAGTTAGCTATAATCTCTTGTCTTTCTCTAAAATTCATAAAATACTATATCTAGTTTTTGTTCTTTTATAATTTTTGTAGAAAGGGTTGTAGTGTCTTTTAGTTAGACTAGTTGGCGATTGTTTGTGTTCAATTTAAGCTGGTTTTAGTTTTGCACCACAAACTGAGCATCTTCCATCAGATGTTATTTTCGGCTGTTCTTTGACCTCTTTTCCACAAAGTCCACACTTCAAATTGTTTCACCTCCCCCAAAAGATGGCTCGTCTACACAATATAATATGGTTTTTAGGCTAGTTAAGATTTTCGCTGCCACAAATTTTGTGGTGAAAAACTTTTTACTCCATCTTTAGAGGCAAAAAATTATCGTTTGTAGCGACTCTACGAATTTAAGTGCTGTTTAACCTATTTACTCTGTGAGCAACAGTGCCAGAAGCAAACTGCTTAATGGTCCCAAAAAACTTGGGAGAACAAGCCATTCGCCTAGTCAGAGAACTCGAACTTTTGAATCAAAAACTGAAGGTTCAGCAAGTAGACAACTCCCTGCTCATACCCTTAACCGTTGAGCCCTCAGCCGATGTTCTTAAAAAATTCGAAAATAGGTTCCTCGAATTCGAAATCTCCATCCATAACTTTCCTGAGCGAAAGAAACGTCATTTTACACCTCTCGATTTTCTCGCAGACAAACTGTCCCCCAATCTCTTGAAGAGCGTTCCTCGAGCCATCGATTTTGTAGGCGACATCGCCATAGTCGAGGTCCCCCCACAGCTTGCAGACCACAAAAAGGCAATCGGCGAAGCGATATTGAAGGCGCACAAGCAGACCAGCACGGTTCTAGCCAAATCAAGTGCTGTCGAGGGAGTTTACCGCCTAAGAGACTTCGAAGTCATAGCTGGAGCAGAGAAAAATGTCACAGTCTACAGGGAGTATGGTTGTGTGTACCATGTTGACGTTGCAAAAGCCTACTTCTCCCCCCGCCTCTCTAACGAGCATAATCGTGTTGCTTCACAAGTAAAAGATGGAGAAACAGTTGTCGACCTCTTCGCCGGAGTTGGACCCTTCGCCATTCCAATCGCAAAAAAGCACGAAAATGTACGAGTCTACGCAGTTGACGTGAACCCCGATGCCATAGCCCTGCTGAAAAGAAACGTTGCAGTTAACCGTGCAGAAAAACAGGTTGTGCCCGTTCTTGGCGACGCTCGGCAGGTGGTCAGAAGCCAGCTGTCCGGGAAAGCGGATCGTGTGATTATGAATCTGCCGGAAACTGCATTAGAGTTTGTGGATGTAGCCTGCGAAGCTCTCAAGCCAGAGGGCGGTATTATGCATTATTACAGTTTCGTGAAAACTTCGAAGCCGCTGGAAACAGCAAAAGTTCGGTTAACCGAAGCCGTGAGCCAAAACAATCGGCAAGTAAAGAACTTTCTGTTAGCGAAGACGGTGAGGCAAGTTGCTCCTCACAAGTGGCAGGTGGTTGTGGACGTTCAAATTCAATAAACTTCCACAGCCAACGTGACTTTGACTTCTTGATTCGGGTCTTTCATTTTTTCAACAAGCTTTCTTGAAAAGTCGCTGGCAGCCTTGTCTGCTCTTATCGCCAATGTTCGACCACACACGTAACCGCTTTTTCTCACCACTAAATCCGTGGAGTGAGTAAACTGTAGCTTGGGGTTTCCTTTTGCCTTCACCGTCTCCTCCAGTTCGCCTGCTTTGATCGTTACTGTTATTTGTGCATCCTTTTTTCTTGCGGCTTCCTTGAATTCGAACGGCAAATCCGCTGTAGCTCTAGTTGATTTTACAGCCAATATGCAGTCGCCCCTCTTCGTGAGAGTCGCTTCCTTTGTAACCTCGAATGTTGTTTTGTGGGTCGCAAGTACATTCTCGTGTCCACGTGCATAAAATACAACAGTTACAGCGTCCATGCTACACACAATAGTGCAACCTTAAAATATTTCTTTAGCTGCCAAACTGCAGAAACTAATCTGCATATTCAAGAACTTCTATGGAATCAACCTTTCCATCGCCGTCGAGGTCGAATCCCTGAATCACAACAGCAAATTTTTCTTCACTAAACTTGTTTAATGTTTTCTTCCAGAATTTAGTGAGCGCCAAAACACATGCTTTAGTTCCAACCGCCTTGTTGCCAGCAAGAACTATCACGCTCTTTTTCCTGTTCCAAGGATTAGAAATTTTTGCTATTAACCCTATGTTGTCAGCGGTGTAAACCTTTTTGGTTTTCTCTGAGACCAGCCCCCCCAAAAGGAATCCATATTCAGAGGGCATCATGTTGAAACGGATGG
>CBFCZR010000032.1:0-13986 GCA_965602795.1 Candidatus Bathyarchaeota archaeon
TTGGAACAGCGTAACTTATAAGAAAATTTCGCCCATTGAACAGGCGGTGAATACTATGCCGAAGAAGCTTACTTACTCGGAGGCGGGCGTGGACAGGGAAACGAGAGCAGAATCCAAGCAGGCTCTCTCAATGTTAAAAAAGACTTACACTTATGGAAGGTACGGGAAAGTTGTTCAACTGCCCTACGGCAACATCTTCCTTGCCGGTGACCGCTACTTAGACCTTGTTATTGAGGGGGTGGGAACCAAAGTTCTGTTGGCGCAGCTGGCAGACAAGTATGACACTATCGGAGTGGACGGGGTTGCCATGGCAGTCAACGACGTGATACGTTCCGGAGCCACTCCATTAGCTTTGGTTGACAACTTTCACGCTCACGTTTCTGACCCAGAGCTGGTTCGGGAGTGGCTGAAGGGCATAGTACAAGGCGCAGAAGAGTCGGATTGCCCAGTTCCGGGAGGAGAAATCGGAGACGTAGCTTCCATCATAAAGGGGCTGACAAAGGGAAAAGGCTTTGACTTGATTGTAGCCAGCGTAGGCGAAGTGTATGAGAATGATGTGATTTCTGGGCGAACCATCAAGCCGGGTGATGTTGTTGTGGGTTTAAGAAGCTCGGGTGTTCACAGCAACGGAATATCATTGGTGAGGAAGGTTCTTTTCAAGGAGTGGGGAGGCAAATACGAACCCTTCGATGTTCCCGACGGATTCAGCAGAGAAATCGTTTACGAGGCTCTGGAGCCCACGCGAATTTATGTTAAGCCTTTCCTGAAGGCGGCTAAAAAGGTGAAGATTAAGGGTGCCGTTCACGTTACTGGCGACGCTTATATGAAGTTCGACAGATTCATGAAATATTCTGAAGGGATAGGGTTTGAGTTCACCAATTTCAAGCCACAGCCAATCTTCGAGCTTATCCAAAAGACAGCCCCTGAAGTTGGGGGCGTAATAACAGATGAGGAGATGCTGAAAACATTTAACATGGGATGGGGCTTCGCCGTAGTCGTAGACAAAAACGATGAGGATAAAGTCGTCTCAATCTTTGAGAAGAACAAAGTTGAATCCGAACGAATTGGCAAGGTGACTAGTTCAGGAAAAATTGTTGCCCACTACAAAGGAAAAAAGCTGGAGCTGAGGTAACGGATTTAACTGCGATTTTTGAAGAGAACCGCTGAATGACTGGTAGCCTAAAACTGTTGTATGTTACGTCAGCATGGGGTGCCGTAAAGGTTATATATCTGGTTGGATAATCCAACCACGTATTAAGGGGTTAACCAAACAGGAGCAGACTTTGGAAAGTGCTCATGTTCAGCGATGACATGAAGGGTTTTCATTTTTCCCCTAACTCCACTTTCCAGAGTCCAACCAATCCGACTGAAAGCTTGTGGAGTTTAACTGTTCATTTAAATTTTCAAATAGATAACATTTAAATTTTGATTTTTTCACTAACAACCATAATGTATCGCGCAAAAATCGAAGTCAGTCTCAAACCGGGGCACTCAGACCCAGAAGGAGAAATGACCGCACACTCCTTAAAGGAATTGGAGTTTTCCGCAAAAAAAGTCAGCGTAAGCAAAGTTTACACCATAGTTTTTGAGGCAGAAACCAGAGAAGAAGCCGAGGAGGCGGTGGAAGAAATGTGCAGAAGACTCCTCGCTAACCCAACCAAAGACAACTACAGCTACCAGATTGAGGAAGCAAAATGAACCGCTACGTCAAAAGAGACGTACCCTTTGAACTCGTAGAAATAAACCTCAAAGACGCGGACGACAAACAGCTCATCGAAATCAGCAGGGAACTGGGAATCGCCCTGAACCTAAAAGAAATGAAGCTTGTCCAAAACTATTTTTCCAGAAAAAAAAGGAACCCCACAGACGTGGAGCTTCAAACTATAGGTCAAACATGGTCTGAGCACTGCTACCACAAAACCTTCAAGGGAAACATAACCACACCGGAGGGCGAAATCCGCAGCCTCTTCAAAACTTACATCGCCAAAGCAACCAAAGAACTTGACCCCTCATGGTGCGTTTCAGTATTCGAAGACAACGCTGGAATTGTCGAGTTTGAGGGAAACCATGTCATCGCCGCAAAGGTTGAAACCCACAACCACCCCTCAGCCATCGAACCTTTTGGGGGTGCTGCCACAGGAACTGGCGGCGTAATACGGGACATATTGGGGGTTTGGGCTGACCCAATAGCATGCACGGATGTGCTCTGTTTTGGTCCACTAGACTACGATTACAGTAAGCTTCCTCCCGGAACCAAGCATCCTAAATACGTTTACAGGGGTGTAGTCGCGGGTATAGGCAGCTACGGAAACAACATGGGAATCCCAACCGTGAACGGAGCCATACACTTTGACGAAAGCTACGTCGGCAATGTGGTGGTCTACTGCGGCTGCATAGGCATTCTTCCAAAAGACAAGTTCGTGAAGGATACCAGAGCTGGAGACATCGCACTTCTTGTGGGAGGAGAAACTGGAAGAGACGGAATACATGGAGTCACTTTTGCTTCTGCAGAGTTAACCAAAGAATCAGAGGAAGTTTCGCGTCCCGCGGTTCAGATAGCGAACCCTATAGAGGAAGAGCGGGTCAAACGAGCTGTAGTGAAGCTGCGGGACGAGGGCTTAGGCTCAGCCATAACGGACATAGGCGGAGGCGGAATCTCCTGCGGAACCGGAGAAATGGCTGAACGGTCAAACCTTGGAATTCACGTTTACCTAGAAAAGATTCCACTGAAGTATCAGGGCTTGGCTCCATGGGAAATCTACGTCTCCGAATCACAAGAACGGATGCTGCTGTCAGTTCCGGAGAAGAATTTAGGGAAAGCCTTGGAGATTTTTGAGACCGAAGACGTTAAGGCAACGCCCATAGGCAAATTCACAACAGACGGAATCCTAAAAGTAACATACATGGGTCAGACAGTCGCAGAGCTGGACATAGACTTCGTTTTTAATCCCCCAAAATTTGTGGGAACCACCGAATGGCAACCACCCAAACTGGAAGAACCCAGCTTTCCAGAACCAACAGACCTAACAAAAGAGCTTTTTGGTCTGCTTTCTTTACCCAACATCGCCAGCAAAGAATCGGTGATAAGAACCTACGACCATGAAGTTAAAGGAAATACAGCACTGAAGCCACTGCAAAGCAAGTATGGCGGACCAAACGATGCCGCTGTACTGAAACCACTCGCAGACTCGTGGAAGGGCGTAGTCATCTCATGTGGAATGAACACCAACTACGGAAAAATCGACCCCTACTGGATGGCAGCCTCAGGAATAGATGAGGCAATACGAAACAATGTTGCTGTTGGCGGAAGAAGAATCGCGTTGCTTGACAACTTCACTTGGGGCAATCCGCAGAAGCCTGACAGACTAGGCTCGCTAGTACGCGCATGTAAAGCGTGCTACGATTTCGCAAAGGGCTTCCAGACGCCTTTTATTTCAGGAAAAGACAGCCTCTACAACGAATCGCCGATTGGACCAGTGACACCCACGCTGCTAATCACCGCAATCGGAGTCACCCCAGACATACGAAAAACGGTTTCTATGGAACTAAAACAGCCCGGAAACAGCATTTACCTTGTCGGAAAAAGCTTCCCCGAGCTAGGAGGCAGTCACTACTACCAACTCAAAGGCTTCCTAGGAAATTCTGTTCCAGAGGTGAGGGAGGAGCAGGCAAAGAAAACAATGGATTTGGTTACTGAAGCCATCGACAAAGGCTACTTACGCTCGTGTCACGACCTGTCTGAGGGAGGCTTGGCTGTTGCGTCGGCGGAGATGGCTTTCAGCAGCGGATATGGGCTAGAGCTGGACCTAAGGAAGGTTCCAAGAGCCAAAGAACTGTCCAGAAATGATCATGTTCTCTTCTCGGAATCAAACAGCAGATTCCTAGTTGAAGTGACAGAAAAACGCAGAGAAAGCTTCGAAGCCCTGATGAAAGATGTTGTCTGTGCTGAGGTTGGCAGAGTCACAAAGGATGCTGTTCTGTCTGTTGCTGGCTTGGATGGTAAACAGGCGATTAGTGCAGATTTGGAGCAGTTGAGGAGACGCTGGAAAAGCACACTAGGAGCATGAGAGAATGAAGGCTGAGGATATTCACGTCTGCGTCATGAGGGTCGGCGGAACAAACTGCGACGCCGAAACCAAAAGAGCATTTGATGAACTGGGCGCAAGAGCAGAGGTGCTTCACTTCAACGAGGCAGTGAAGAGCCGCAATCTTCTGGATTATAACGCTCTTGTTTTTCCGGGAGGCTTCTCGTACGGCGACTATGTGCGGGCTGGAGCCATCTGGGCAACCGGAACAATGACAAAGTTCAGGAAAGACCTGAAACTGTTCGTTGAGGAAGAGCGACCGATCTTGGGAATCTGCAACGGCTTTCAGGTTCTAGTAGAGGCTGGACTGTTGCCTGCCTTTGAAGGAATCAGCGATTACCCCGAGGCAACATTGGCAACCAACATTCCCATCGGGTACCGCTGCAAGTGGGTCTATCTTAAGCACGAAAATTCTGGGAACTGTATCTTCACCAAAAACATTCCGAAAGACAAAGTGATGCACATACCCGTGGCTCACGCTGAGGGGCGCTTCCAGTTTGCAAAAGAAAAAGAAACAAAGTATCTCCAAAAACTGTACGACAATGACCAGCTAGTATTCAGATACTGCAGCAAAGAAGGCGAGTACGCAGACGGCGAGTTCCCTGTGAATCCTAACGGCGCCTTCCACGACATCGCAGGAATATGCAACCCCGCAGGAACAGTTTTCGGTTTGATGCCCCATCCAGAAAGAGCATTTTATGGTTGGCAGCTTCCTGACTGGACAAAAAAAGAAACTTTGCCACAGTATGGGGGCGGAAAACAGGTCTTCATGTCTATGGTTGAGTACCTGAAGAAGCGTTTCTAAACGTTTTCCAGTTCTGCTAACCGTGGCAATCCGGTTCTAGCGCCCATCCTTGATATACAGCAAGAAGCAACAAAGTTTCCCAGCTTTCCGCATTCATACAGGTCTTTTCTTTTGATTAATCCGTACAAGAAACCAGCACAGAAAGCGTCTCCAGCACCAGTCGTATCCACAACCTCAACCCTGTATGGTTCAATCAGGTGGCGCTCCTTTCCGTCAGTGACGTAGCAGCCCCGCTTTCCAAGCTTAACCGCAACTATGTCAACGCCCAATTCTGTGAGTGTTCTTGCGCCTTCTCTGTAGTCCTGTCCTGTAAGCTGCTTCACTTCTACGCCGTTGGGGAACATGACGTAACTCTTTTTGATTATTGGCTTTATGGCAGTCAAGCCTTTTCTGGCGTAGATTGCTCCGGGGTCAAAGCTGATTTTAACGTTGGAAAGCTGGTCTATGAGCTGTTTTTGTGCCTTGAAGGGCTTTTCTCCAACAAACGATGACAGATGCAGAAACTTGGCGCCAGAGACGTAATCTAAGCTGATGTTGTTGAAGTCTATCTGGTCGTTGACTCCTGGGTCAACATACAAGGCTCTGTCCCCCTGCGGATCGACGAATCCCATGACCGTACCGCTTCTGCCCTTCTCCGAGACCGTTATGCCGTTGATGTCCACGCCCTCTTTTCTGAAATCATCTAGGAGAAACTTTCCTTCACGGTCTGAGGCAACCCTCCCAATGAAGCCAGTTTTAAGCTGCAGTCTAGCCAAGCCTACAATCGTGTTGGCTGCTGAGCCTCCAGCAGATTCCTTGAAGTCTAATACAGCGCCTTCTTCCTCTTTCTTGGCAATCATGTTCACCTTGAAGAGCTTGTCTAGGTTAAGGGCGCCAAACCCAACAACATCGAAGGTCATTGGAACAGCCTCCTCAGGTATATTTTGTGTTTTCCTAGCTTTCCTCTATAGTTTCCCGCTGAAATCTTAACCACCCCATCGACTTTGCTTGCGCTTCGGATGCCTGCTTTCATTGCCTTTTTCACCGCTTCCATTGACGTTCCGTTGATTACAATCTCGGGAATATACTTGACTCCCTCAGGAACCTCTGATTCCTCTCCTAACTTCTTTTTCAAGGTGGGACAGTATGGATGATTCGTGGTGGGACCGATTAACGGGAAGTTGGTTTCAGGCTTTGAACCCGCAGAACAAACATCAAAAGGTGTTATTACTCCCGAAACCTGATGAATGGCATCCAATGCCATTTTTCCTGCTTCCATGACTGCTTGTTTGGTTTTGCACATGAACCAGAAGTTGGCTCCCATAACGCCTCTAGTGTAACCCAGTTCACGTTCTATCAGAAAGTTGGAAACCATCAGGGGAACAACAATCATGTTTCGCCTATAATGGTTCTCTGTCCATTCGTAACCGTCTCCACAGTGACCAACCCGCATCATCATATCCATCTCTCCTTCAGGGGTAGGTAGGGCGTCAAAGACTGCAGTGAACGGCTTCACCAGAATGTCCTGGCGTATCCGAAATGACAGCTCAGCCTCAAACTTCTTCACCGACTCCTCCACAGGCTTGTTTTCGTCGATTCCTCCCCAAAACTGCAGAACTGCGCCGCTGCGGCCATCCGGCGTTTCCCGTTTGTTTAGGTATTTTTCGATGCCTCCCTCGATTCTGCCGATGACTATTGATGGCGTGGCTGTGGCGTCCTCAGCGGCTTTCCGTAAAATTTCAGGGTGGTCTGCGGTGACTACTACTCTGGACACTATTCCGTCGAAAGCTTCCGCGTAGGTGTCTTCGATTTCAGCCTTCAATGAAATCCCCTGTGTAATGTTATCCTAACTTTCCTATAGCCTCTCCCCTCACCGTCTTCCTGAAAACGCTGCTCTCCCTCTTCAACCGTTCAACATTATTATCAGTCACTCTTTCAACCAGAGGAAAACCATCAGGAAACAGCACGGACATCCGCTCCCGTAACTCTAAAGAAACACAATATTTCTTCAGTCTCACGGGACTCCACTCTTCAACCAGACTAAACGCTCCCTCTTTGCCATGTCTGCTGAAGGCTTCTGCAAGAACAGACGTTACAGTTGTGTCGCCCGAAAGCACAGCAACCTCCGACTCCCGCACCGCATAATCATTACCATTAAAGGAGACAGATAATCCCCCACTTTCTCTAACCAACTGTAGGGGCTGAACGTCTGTTATGCTGTCGCCCACATACATCACCCTGTCAAGGCTGCACCCCATCTTCTCAACAATGTCGTGGACAGCTTTTGCCTTCTCTGAGCCGCCAACAGGATTAACCTCCCTCAGCATTCTGCCCGACTCCATCTTCGGGATTATCTGCCAGAAAATCTCATCCAACCGCTGTACCGTCTCTTGGTCTCTCTGCGAAAACTCGCTTACGGAATCGGCGTTTTTAGGGATTTCAATCATTGGCAACGCTGCTATCTCTCTTTGAAGTTCCCGTAGCCTTTTCGTCTCTTCGGGTGGTATGTCGTATTTGTCTATGTTCAGACGGGTGCAGTAGCAGTTCTCAAAAGGAAAACCAGTCAGCCTGGACAGAGAAGATATATACTGTTCGTAGCTGGTGCTGACAATAAAGGAGGGCATAAGCTGCCTGACGAAATTTAATGTGTCCTTGGCTCCTGGAACCAAAAGAACGTTTCTGGCAGAAAAAGATTCTATCTTATTGTTGGTTGCGCCGTAAGCTTTCAGGAAGGGAAGAATCAGCCGCAGCGTGTCCCCAGCCTTGTAGCCGAGCTTCTTGACAACATCCGCGAGGACATCATCATACTTGCTAATCAGTGAGAAGAAGCTGCCACCGTCTGGAACAAAACTGCTTGTTAGTTCGAAGGCGTTGTCATTCTTTGAGATGGGTCCCTCACAGTCAGTAACGAAAACTCGTGGATTCTTCTGGGACGCTTCTGCTGACATCAGCGCCTCCTCAACTGCTCCATATGCTTTATGCTTTGTTCAATATGCTCTCTTGCTGCGACATCATTTCTGTTCCACAGCGCACCGCCCTCAATCGCCCCTAACCCCTCCAGAGACTTTTCTCTTGCCTCCTGAACGTCATCTCCAACACCAACAACAGCGACGGTGCGGGAGCCAAGCGCAAAGTTTTCTCCGTCACGCAGCTCCATGGAGCCAGGATAAACCCGTATGTTTCCATCTTGTTCAGCTAGTTTCTGTGCTTCAGTCAAATCCACGGCAGTGTCCACTTTTGTTTTGTCCACTCTGTCAGGAAACATGGTTGCGTAGCCGCCATAGTTTGGCGGAACCTTGTATGTCACCACAGTTGCCTTGTCCACAAAGTTGACTTTCCTCAGGTTTCCGTCTCGCATGTTGTAGCATACCTCAATGAAGTCGTCCTTTAGGATGGGCAGCAGATTCATTATCTCCGGGTCGCCTGGCCTGCTGTTAACCTCCAAGATTTTGGGTCCCTTGTCTGTGTGGATAAAAGCGACGTAGAGGGGGATTCCCCGCAGCTCAGGGTTGCTTCCTTTTCCCCTCAGCTCCCCGAATACTCTGTTGACTAGCTCGATTTCCTTTTCTCTGTCTCGTGCAGTCATGAATGGCAGTATGTCTCCTGCGTCTTTGTAGGAGCCCATTCCTCCTGTGTTGGGTCCATTGTCTTCGTCGAAGGCTCGTTTGTAGTCTCTGGTGTCAGGCAGGGGGACCAAACGTTTTCCGTCGCAGAATGCTTGGAAGCTGGATTCTTCGCCCTCAACCTTCTCCTCGATAATCACTGGACCATGCTCATAGTTGGAGAGGAAATGCTCGAAAACCTGTTCTGGAGTGTTAAAGTGGTCACCCCACACTCCCACGCCTTTTCCTGCAGTTGCCTTGTCAGGCTTCACCGCAACCTGATTGTCCAGTTCTTTCAGCCAGGAGTACACGCTTTTTTTGACTTGTGTTGTGCTGCTGTAATCTTTGGGGTCGAAAACCTTGAATCGGGGATTAACTTCTGGCGCAACTTTCTGGAACAGCTGACGTTGAGCTATTTTGCTTGCTTCTATGGCGTACTTTCTGGTTGGACAGACAATCTGAATTCCGGTTTTTTTCTCGATTAAGTCTCGTACGCCCGCGATAATCGGCTTTTCGGGACCCACAATTCCGAAGTCTATTTGGTCTCTATGCTTTTTGGCGAATCTGAGGATTTCCTTTATGTTGAGGTCGGGGATAACTGTGTGTTTTTTGGCGTGTTTCAGGTTGAAGGGGTTCTTCTGTTTGTCTGCAACGTACAGTTTTGGTTTGTATTCTTCGCTGCGTACGAAGGCGTCTATCATGGCGGCTGCTCTTGAGCCGTAAGAAATCACTAGGATGCCGACTTTTTCCATCAAGTCTCACCTAAATATGCTAAAATGTTATGTGGCTAGTTGATGGCAGTCTCGTATATTCTCCCTTTTTCGGTGTATCCGTTCTCAAATCTTTCCTTCATTTCGTCTGCCAATCGTTGAGCCATGGGCGTAGGATACTTTCCCGTGATGCAACCTAAACACAGGTCGTCTCTGTTCATGCCAGTGGCTTTGACAAGCCCCTCCACTGACTGGAAATTCACTGCATCTGCGCCCACTATCTTCGCAATCTCTTCCGCCTCGTATCGTGACCCTATAAGCTCCCTGTAGGTTGCCATGTCAACTCCGTAGAAGCAGGGACCAATTATTCTGGGGAAGGTGATGAAGAGATAAATTTTGTTTGCGCCCATTTTGCGCAGCTTTTCAACCACAACCTTGGTGGTGTCGCCTCTGACTATGCTGTCGTCCACCACTGCAACGTTTTTTCCAGCCAGCTTATGGTCGACGATGTTGATTTTTCGGTCTATAGTGTTAAATCGTTCATCCGGAAGCAGAATAAAGGCTCTCTCTGCTACATACCTGTGCCTTCTAGAGGCTCTTTCCCACCTTATACCCGTCAACTCATGGTATCCAAAAGCTGCATCGTTGCCTGTCTCGGGCATGGACATAATCATATCCACTTTGCTGGTGATTTCAGGGAATTCCCATGCAAAGTTTCTTCCGAATTGTTCTCGCACTTCATAAACGTACTTGTCTCCCAATCTTGAGTCTGGTCTGGCGAAGTAGGCGAACTCGAAGGCGCATAATGCCCTCTTTTCTTTTTGTACCAGTTGTTGCCGAGTGAATCCGTCTTTTGAGGCGGTTACAAGTTCTCCTGGGTTCACCTCAAAATCGAATTCGAAGCTGTTGATGTCTAAGCCCACGGTTTCTGAGGAGACTGCGCAGGTTTTTCGGTCTCTACTGCAGCCGCAACATAGAGGTCTGATTCCGTGGGGGTCTCTGAAGGCGAAAAGTTCTCCTTTTTCTGTCAGTCCAGCCGCGGAAAAGGCGCCTTCCATTTCTTTCATGCATCTTTTTACTGAGGAGGCAAGGTCGCCGTTGTTTCCTTTTCTCAGGAGTTTTCTGGATATCAGTTCCGCGTCATAGTTGAAGCGGAAGTTTGGGTATTCTTCTCTTATTTCCTTTATTATTTGTGGGGTGTTGACTATGTTGCCGTTGAATGCTATGGCGATTTGTTTTTCTCCCCGATTCTCTAAGATTGGTTGGGTGCTTTTTACCAGTGATTGGTAATCGGTTCCTCCAGAAGTAGTATAGCGTACGTGCCCCAATCCTGTGGGTCCAGGAAGTCTTGTGAGCCACTCTTGGACGGCATCCTTGTTTATTTTTGGAACCAAGTCCAAGTCTTTGTGGCTGTGAAATGTTCCGTCAAAAGTGAGGAAGCCGTGGGATTGGTGGCCGCGGTGATTTTGGGCTCTTAGGCCCCAGTAAAGGTAGGGGAACACGGGTTTGTTTTCCAAGTTTTTTGCTCCGAAGACCCCGCATTCCTCTTTTAACTGTTCTAGCATATTTTGCACTATGGGTTTGTCCTATTTATCAATGTTTAGTACAATTTTAACGCAAAACAGGTGGAGACAAAAGTTGCTGTTCTATGCTGTAGAAGAATCGCTTGAGTTGCAGAGATGCCTGTTTGGTATGATTTTGTGGTTATGGCTGTGTTGCGCGTATTATCGTAAGGTATATATTAATTGTTGTTGTTAGCCTTTCGTCAAGGTGTTTTCATGAGGAACATAATGGTTAACGGTTCGAAACGGATGCCTCTTGAGAATCAGCAGATCGAAATCGTGGAAAGAAAAGGCGTCGGTCATCCCGACTCCATGTGTGACGCTATAATGGACCAAGTGTCGGTGGGGCTTAGCAAAGCCTACCTCGACAAGTTCGGTACCATCCTGCATCATAACGCTGACAAATCGTTGCTGGTTGCAGGCAACGTTGAATGCAAGTTTGGGGGAGGAGTTGTAAATGACCCTATGCTTCTTATTTTCGGTGACAGAGCAACCTTCGAGGCTAATGGCGAAAGCATACCTGTAAAGGAGATTGCCATCCAGACAGCCAAGGATTGGTTGAAGGAAAATCTCAGGTTTGTTGACCCTGATGAGCACATGAGGTATCAGGTGGAGTTGAAGCCGGGTTCTCAGGGACTCACCGATATTTTCAAGAGAGAGTCGTGTATGTTGGGGGCTAATGACACTTCGGCGGCTGTGGGTTATGCACCTATGACCCGTACAGAAACTATGGTCTTGGAGACGGAGCGTTACGTGAATTCTAAAGACTTCAAGAAGCGGTTCCCCGAGGCTGGGGAAGACGTGAAGGTTATGGGCTACAGAAACGGAGCTAACCTTGATTTGACTATTGCCATGGCTTTTGTTGACCGTTTCGTTGACAGCGAGAAGGATTACATGAAGAAGAAGGCGGACATCCAGGCTGATGTGCAGAAGTTCGCGAATGCCAAGGGCGCCTTTGACAAGGTCAACGTTTACGTTAACACGTTGGATGTTGAGGGGCGAGGCGTAGACGGCATATTCTTGACTGTGTTGGGTACATGCGCGGATGGTGCGGATTCTGGTCAGGTGGGCAGAGGCAACAAGGTGAATGGTGTGATTTCGTTGAATCGTCCTATAGGCACCGAGGCTGCTGCGGGAAAGAATCCTGTTAGCCATGTTGGGAAAATCTATAATGCTTTGTCTCATCAGATTGCCAGAAGTGTCTGTGAGCAGGTGTCTGAGGTGGAGGAGGCTTATGTGTGGTTGTTGAGTAACATAGGGAAGCCGATTGATCAGCCAGCCATAGCTGCTGCGCAGGTGGTCATGAATGACGGAGCTTCTCTAGACAAGAAAGTGCAGGGCAGAATAACCGAAGTAATCGACGGCGAACTAGCCGAAATAGAAGACTTCTGCAAAAAACTAATCCAAGGAAAAATCTCAGTCTGGTAAAAACAGTAAACCCCACATTTTTCCATTTTCTATTACCGGTTTTTGTTGTTGCTTGGTTTTTCAGGAAAAAGACTGTTTTCAACAATGTACCTCTATTAGGAGCCTAATATGATTGCGGGCTTGGTTTTTGTTAGCTTCCGCCTGCAGAGTATGACCAGCAAAGTTGAGGCGAGAACCAACGGCAGGATAATCCATGACGGAAACTCTGGAACAGCAGTGTAAGTGAAGTATCGTCCGTGGTTATCTTCGGTATAATGGTTTCCTACATTATCGTATGTTGTAATAGTGTATTTTACATGAGCGTTTTCTTCTTGTTCTGGGATTATGCATTCATAAAGCCCTGTTGTAGAATTCAGAGTCATAACTATGTCGTTCCATGCTGTTTCATCGTTCAGGTTATATGATAACGTCACGTTTTTTACGCCACTGTACAAATCAGTGACCTTAACTGACACACTCACTGTTTGTTCCAGCAGTTCGTCCCTCTCTGGCAAGTGCAACAGCTTCTCAACTGTGGGCGGTGTCTTGTCAAGTTTGATTCCAGTTAAAAGGTTGGCGGGTTCCTCGTTGCCTGCGTTGTCAACGCTCCAGTATTCTAGCGCATTGTCTACGCCTTCAGATGTGATAAGTGGTTGACCATTAGCACCAACAGTTTTTGTTGTTCCATTATTGATTCTGTAGTATGTCTCTGTAACGCCGCTTTCACCATCAACAGCCGTTAAGGTTATGGTGAAATCTGACGTGTGCCATGCCTCATCATAATTGTCTGTGGTAAGAGGAGCTACATCATCCTCCAAAACTGTAACCGTAGTTGAGGTGCTGTTTTGGAAACCAAATTCGTCGGTAACAGTTAGAGTAACATTGTATCCCCCTGATGTGTTGAAAGCGTGTGTTGTGGTCTGTGTATCCAATGTGATGACTGTGCTATCATTGAAGCTCCATGTGTAATTGGCGATAGAGCTGTATTCGCTGAAGCTTGCTGTAGCATCAAAATCTACTTCTACATTAGCATAGAGTGTAACTGGATAGTATTCAAAACTAACCATAATCGGCAGAGTAGGCGTATCGGGGTGTGGTTCAGTTAAAATCGGTAAATATTCAATATAATTTGGGATGCTTATGTCATCATTTTTGTCGTAAATCAATGAATCAATGACTGCTGTGTCAGTTGTTCCCCAATAGTTTTCAGTGGCGTTTACAGCCACGTAATCGCCTAATCCACTGTTAAGCGCCAAAACTTCTTCATTAGCGTCAATGAATGAATTGTATTTGACAACAACCTCTTGGTCATAAACGTTGGGAGAACACCGCACAAAAAAGCCGCTATTCCCTTTGACCAGATTATATCTGATGTACACAGTCGCTTCGGAATCTTCTCCAAACCAGTTGTATAAAGTAATCCCTGCACTGTCAACGAAAATGTTGTATTCAATGTAGCAAGCTTCCCTCCAGTGATACAACTTAGAATAAGTTGTAATATCTACCAACATTGAATGCCTCAAAGTAACTTGCGTAACTCCATTGGCAATAGACCACAATTTACCGGCGTTCCTCAAAACACAATATTCTAACTGTAATGAACTGTTATCCGACAGAATTACATTGAAAAAACTGGTTGCTCCTTCGCCTTCAAACGTTATCTTTTCTGAATCTGTCCCTTGAGCGCATATGCCCCCACCCACTAAAAACATGTCACCCGTGCCTTCAAAAACCACAGTTACGCCAGCCTCGATAGTGAGAACAACATCTTCAGGAATCTGAACTGTTTCAGTTATTATATACGGGCTGTTTTCTTTTGTCCATGTTGTGTCTGAC
>CBFCZR010000033.1:0-13915 GCA_965602795.1 Candidatus Bathyarchaeota archaeon
ATTATTCTAGTGACAACAGCTCTTCAACCTCTAATAGCAACTCTAGAGCCGGGTATCGAAGGTCCTTTTGCAGCAGGCACTATATATGTTGCTCTTGCACTAATCCTTATCTTAATTTACGATATTGGACGAATCCTTTATCGAATAGTTGAACGAAAAGCCGAATCTGTAGCAGAAAGCCTTTCAAAGATGACTGACCGAAGGAAAAACAGGGAGTAAAATGGACCAAGTTCAAATAATCTTCATCCTCATCTACCTGCTAACAATCCTCCTATCCGCTACCAAAATCGTTCCCATGTCAGTCGCTGCCTTAATCGGAGCTTTGCTTACAGTATGGTTTGGTCTCCTCCCTGGCTACGAAGTGTTCACCTATGATGCTGCTTTGGGCTTCATTGACATGCGACTAATCTTTCTGTTGCTGGGCGTCATGATTGTAGTGGAAGTAGCCGAACGAAGCGGTCTCTTTCGTTTCGGAGCCCTGTACGCCGTCAAACTTTCGCGTGGAAACCCCAATCTGCTCTTTGTTTCTATCTGCTTAGTTGCTGCAGCTGCTTCAGTATTTCTCAGCGACCCAACGGCAATGCTACTCATAGCCGCTGCCATGGCAACCATAACCAAGCTGTTACGCTACGATCCGGTGCCTTACTTCATCTCTGCCATGATAATGATTAATCTGGGGGGAACAAGCACTCTGATCGGCTCGGTGTCTAACATGATAATAGGCGTTAATGCGGGAATAAGCTTCACAGCCTTCATTGATTACTTAGCCCTTTGTGAAATTGGTCTATGGGCGTTAACAATCTTCGTTTTGTACATGATATTCAAATCAAGGCTTGGCGAGAGAAAAGAACTACCCGAATATGATCCTTGGGAGAGTATAGAAGACAAGAAATTCTTTTACCGTTCTATTATGATCCTCGTCCTTCTGGTGGTGCTCTTTTTACTTCTGGAAAACCTTGGAGTTGGAGCTGAAGTTGTTGCCTTAGGCTGCGCCATCATTGCTTTGGCTCTGAGTGGTGCTGACCCCGCAGATATTTTCAGAAAACTAGACTGGGAAACCATATTCTTCATTGCAGGCTTCATGTTTATAGTTGGCGGTTTAGAGCAAACAGGACTCTTGAAAGACATATCAACACAACTTTTCCAAACATTTGGACAAAGCTCCTTAGGGGCGAGCGTAGCCACTCTGTGGGCTAGCGGTCTTGCAAGCGGCGTAGTAAGCAATATAGCTGTTGCACTTACTTTTTCTCCGATAATCAGCGGAGTTGCCGCGTTAAACTCGGCTGCCGTGTGGTCAGCGTTGGTTCTCGGAACGAATCTGGGTGGTGCCATGACACCTTTGAGTGGTGCTGTAATCATGATGGGCATAGGCGCCCTCAAACGCGAGGGAATCTCTCTAAGTTTCGCTGAGTTCACAAAAGTGGGCATAATTACTTCTCTTGTCCAGTTAGGCTTTGCAAGCCTTTATCTAATTGTAAGATTCAATTTATGGATGTGAACAATTTGGTTAGAAAATGGATCGAGTCTAGAAACAACAAACCAGAATCCGAGTATGAAGAGGCTAAAAGAGAATTTGAGATGGCCATTGGAAAACCTTTCATTACCTTGAAACTGGAAATTCCGGCAGGATTCGAAGAATTCGGCAACGAATTTCGTAAACTGGAAAAAGATCATCAGTTCCATGAAGAAGTTAAGGACTTAATAAAAAAGCGTCTCCTGATGGCTTCGAGCCGAAAAAAGAGTACCTAACCGGAATCAGCCTTTTCTGCTGTGGTTTGGTGTTTTCTATCCTTTTGTTAGTTATCGTTCTTTAGCGTGAAAAAACAGCTTCTTTTGGGGGCATCAACCGTTTAGTTGGTATAATAACATCATTCAAGACCAGAATCGATTTTTGCACAGTTGTTATTCGAGGTCGCCTAACATTTCCTTCAGAGATTCTACTTCTTCTCGAAGCGAGACTACCTCCTTCTCCAGGGTGTCCGCTTTATCTTCTCCTGCTCTTTTGAGGCTCTCTATTTCTTCCAGAAGCTCACTTCTCTCGCTTTTCAGTTTCTCAATTTTTTCCCTCAAGTTCCCCAACTTCTGCACAAGCCTCCTCTCAATTCCCTTAATTTCCTTAACCATGCCTTTAAAAGTTACTCGCTCCTTTTCTTTCCCCACAACCTTCCGAAAAGTTTTTTCGCATTTAGGGCACATGAAGAGCCCCAAAGTAAGCTTGAATCTTTCACCTTTTCTGCTGGGTCTGCCAACCATAGACCACGTTTTCGTTGGTTGAATTACCTCGGTTCCACATCTAGGGCAAACTGACAACTGTGAGCCTCACTATTAGTTGAGGCTATGCATTAAAAATTTTTTTAACGCTCTAAAGCACACTTCAGTAACCTGCAACCAACTCTGAACATAAACCGTCTTTGTGCTAGTCAGTTTTTAAATTTGGCACATCATAGTTTTCAGTTCTTTAGCTAATCACTGGGCGATTCAACCTAAAATGGGGGAGTGTTAGATGTAAATGACAAACTGGAGGCGTTCAACCAGTTCTTTATAGCGGTTTCTGATGGTTACCTCTGTCACCTGGGCAATCTCCGCGATTTCTCTCTGGGTTTTTCTTTCTCCAGTCAAAACCGACGCAATGTAGCTAGCTGCCGCGGCTATACCTGTAGGTCCCCTTCCTGACGTAAGCTTCATCTCTTTGGCTGCAGCAAGAATCTTGTGAGCGATCTCCTCAACTTTTCCCTGCATTGTTAGCTGGTTAGAAAACTTGGTTATGTATTGACTGGGCTTCAGGGGCGGAATGAAATAGTTAAGTTCCTTTATTAGGAAACGGTAACTTCGTCCAACCTCTTTCTTGTTTACAGTAGATGCCTGCGCGATCTCATCCAGAGTTCTAGCCACTCCACACTGCCGGCAAGCCACGTAAATAGCGGCGGCAGTTACTCCCTGAATGGACCTTCCTCGGATGAGACGTTCCTTAACAGCTTTACGGTAGATAACCGAGGCAGTCTCAAGAATGTTTTTGGGTAAATTCAGATTATTAGCTATCTTGGATATCTCAGAAAGAGCAAAGGCAAGGTTCCTCTCCGTGGCGTCGGAAACCCTAATACGCCGCTGCCACTTCCGCAACCTGTAAATTTGAGCCTTCTGACCTGGAGCAATCCTCTTTCCATAAACGTCCCGATCATGCCAGTCAATCATAGTTGAGAGCCCCTTATCATGGATCGTAAATGTAAGTGGAGCACCGGCTCTAGCACGTTTAGCACGTTGCTCATCGTCAAATGCTCGCCACTCTGGTCCTTGGTCTGCGAGTTTGGCGGCAACGACGAAGCCACAGTTCATGCAGACTATTTCAGCACATTCGTAGTCTCGCATAAGACGGTTGCTTCCACATTCGGGGCATCTTCGAATTCTTGGAGGTTGTTGGATGTTTTCTTTTTTCATCTTCTTTTCCTCTTTTTTCTTCTTGCTTTAGAGGGGGTTGCGTAAAGCACTTGGTTAACAAGCTTCTCTGGATTGTGTATATTGGGTTTGACAGCCACATAGGGAGCGGATGTAGGACCGAAAACGTCAAAAACTGTTCCCACGGACTTAAGTTTTTCATTTGTCACTTTGTCGCCGATGTGGGGAACATTTTCCGCCTTAAGAATTATGTTTTTTGTGTTGCTTAGGTGAAGGACGTGACCGATTCTATGCAAAACCCTTTTTCCCCTCACAAAACCTATTGTTCACACGAAGCGCGTTATTTAAACGTTTCTGAGGGCTTCTTCCATTTTGCACAATCAATTCCTAAGCCCGAAATTTTTGTGCTAAATAAGAGAATTTTAAACAAAGTTAACGATGATAAAATGTTATTTTAATTACATTTTTGACAAAAGTTCTTCGTGTCTCCGGAAGAAATGTCTTCAACTCAACTAATGAAAAATCCTAGAGGCGTGCGAAAACCACAACTAATAAAACGAACTAAATCGATAGCAAATCAGATCGAAATGCAAAAACAAAACAAGATTTTTCTTTGGCCCGTCTACTTTGACACAAACAAAACCAGAGCAGATGGAAGGAGAGTCCCAAAGAAGCTTGCCGTGTCTACACCAAAAATGGAGGAGCTTCAAGTAGCTGCAAAAAGATTGGGTATGCAACCTGAAGTTGTATCTGACGCTGCGCATCCAACTTTTCCATGGCAAAGAACTGGACTACTTGTTGTCCCCAAAAAGGAATCTAAAGGTAAAACTTTGGTTAGTATTGCAAAAGAACTTTCTAAACTACGTAAATAAAGCTCGCTAGGTTTCCTCTTTCGAGACTATAATCGCGTTTACAATTCCGTCTTGTCCAGGGCGGGATGTTACCCTTGCATTTCCTAAGGGTGTTGCGATTATTGTTCCTTTTGTGATTACGCCTCGTCGGTCGTAGTCCACATTGGCTGGGTTCTTTATTACCCGAAGTATCTCTACTTTTGATGTTTTCCCAGAAGCGTCGGATATGTTTGCTTGGTTCACTGCTAATAGCCGAGTTTTTTCGGTGCCTCCTTGCTTCTGAATGATTCTGCTTTTATTTTTGCCCAGCGTGGTTTCTGCTGGAAAGAAGCCTTTTTCGTATCTCCTTTTCTTTCGGTTGGCTCTTTTTCTTCCGCCCGAAGCTTTGCGTTTATGTTGATCTCCGTGCCATACAGACAAGCTTGCATCATCTCATAGGTCTGTTGAGACTAGCAAAACTTGACATATAAGCTTATCTTTGCAGCCTATTTCTCAGGATTCGTTTTTTCTTCTGTTTGGGGTTCAGCGAAATCTTGGAATACTGTTTTAAGTTGGCGTTTCATTGCTCGTAGGTCGTGGCTTAAACCAAAAAAGTCGGCGAAAAACTCGGTTGTTTTTATAATCTTTTTTCTTCCTTCTCCTTCGCGAATTATTAGCTCCATTTCTTCCAGTTGTTTAAGGTGACCATAGGCGTGGTGACCTCTAACATCGATAACTTGGGTCTGAGGAATCGGCTGTCTAAATGCAATATACGATAAGGTTTTCAGTGGACCTGCAGAAAGAAGCGGTCTCGTGGCTAACCGTCTAACTCTATCCGTGTAATCGGCTTTCAGTTGCATAACAAACCGTTCCCCTTCAAGTTCAAGAACTTCAAGGGCTGTGTCACGATTCATGTAATCTTTCACTAAAGTTTTAGCGAGTTTTCTAACCTTTCTTTTAGAACGAGTTCTGATTACGCTTCCCAAGGTTTTCAGGTCAAGGGGGCGTCCTGCCACGTAGAGCCCTGCTTCCAGTAAGGCTAATTGCCGCTTGTGCCTCTTCTGTTTAGTGTCTTCAGATGATTCCTGTTCCTTTTCCTTCAAAGGTAGGGTCTCCTGTGACGGTTATGTACAGTTCTTCCGTGTCTTCCTCCTGCCACAACCCTATCTTTCCTCTTTGGGCAAGAAAGAGAAGGATAATAAATGTTTTAACTGCCTCAAGCTTTTCTAGCCCAGCAACTAGCTTAGAGAATCCTATCAGGTCGCCTTTTCCTGCAAGTTGGCAGAGCTGACTGTAAACGATCTTCATGCGTTCTTCGATTTCCAGCATATAGAGGTCGATTGGAGGAAGAATTTCGGGTGTAGGTAAGATTGGTTGAGGCTGTGGTGGAGGGCGTGTGCGTTCGCCTTTCAGAACTTCATCCAACACATCTAACAGGTTTTCTAGAGTGGTTGAAGATAGCTCGTAACGAAGCGGGAGAAATATGGGTGGAGGAACGAAGTCCGGTGGGCTTTTAGGTGGCGGTGGAGGCTCCTCAAGCTTCAGTAAAAGTTTGGTTTTCATCAGGTAGATGGTGCTAGAGGATTCCAAAGCCACGCCTGAGGCTCTGAAGTCTACTTCTCCTCGGTGCTCCATCTCCTCCAAGAAGGTGTTTAGCAGAAAGGAGATGTTGACATCCCAAGGCATTATCTTCTCTAATCTATGAATCTCAAAAAGTATGCTCAAGGGAGGCTGAAAATAGAAAGGCTTTTCCATAGCTTGAGGCATCATGCAGCCTCCTTAATCTTAGCTGAGACCACGTGAGAGTATCCGCTGCGTTCATAAATTCCCCACACTTTCTTAGCTTTGCTGACCATCTCTGGCTTCAAGGTTATAACCACAAACTGGGACTTCATGGACTCCTCAGATAATAGGTCTCCTAGTCTGGACACATGGAAGGGGTCAAGGTGAGCATCAATTTCATCGAACAGATAGAAAGCTGCAGGCATGAAATCTTGCAGAGCAAAAATGAATGCAACCGCAGACACGGACCGCTCTCCGCTGCTGGCTCCACTTACCAAGATAGATGCTTTATTTCTAAATTGGACCTGCATATCCATTCCTCCAGAGAATGGGTCTTCAGGATTCTCAAGTATCAAAGCAGCCTCACCACCGCCTGTTAGTTTTGTGAAGTATTTTCTGAAGCTCCCATCAATTTTGTTGAAAGCTCCCATGAAAACTGCACGTTTTTTCCTCTCGATTTCGTCCATGAAAGCGAGGATAGCTTGCTTTTCTTTTTCAAGTTCGTTCATGCGTATGGACAGTTCTTTGTATCGCGAAGCCTGCTCAGCGTAGTGGTCTAGAGACAGCTGATTTACGGCGCCGAGTCGATTCAGTTCAAGACGTAACAACTTAAGAGATGATTCAGCAGTCTCCAGTTGTTCCTGCGAAATCTGCAAGGGTTTATCATATTCTAGTTCCTGCAAGCGCTGGTTGTGCTGTTCCAGTTTTAATTCGCATGTTTGGAGATTCAATTGTAGCTCGTTATATAGCCTGTCTGAACGTTCATACACTGAATCCAATTGTTGCAGCTTTTTGTCAATGTCATCAATCTGACCCGTGAATTTTTTGGATTCTTGTTTAGCGTTTAGAACGGTTCGAGACAACTCTTCCTTGGAATCTCCCAGTTTCAAAAGCTTCTCATCAAGAGCCTCTTTTTCTTTGGCGGCTGCTTCAACCTCGCTTTCAACCGTCGAAATCTGCTTTTTCAGCTTTCGCATCTGGATTCTAATGTTAGATGCACCGATTTTGAGGACGTTTTCATGCTTGGATTGTAGAGTGGCAATGTTGGTTTCGGTGTTGCCCATGATCTGACGAACTTCGATAATCCCTTCACCTAACTTTTCTCGTTGAAGCTCCATCTCCTGAATTCTAGCTGGATCCGTTTTCAAACGTAATTCTGCTAGTTCCCCGCGGAGATTTTCCATTTCTTTTTTAAGAGAATTACGCTGTGATCTTAAAGCTCCTAATTGGGTCTTTTCTTCTTCTCTTTGTTCGTTAATTTTTGACATATGCCTCTCGATACGCTTGATGTTTTTTCTTGTGTGCTTAACGTTCTGACGTACTCTTCCAATTTCACCCTCAAGAGTTACAATAGTTTCAGCCAAACTGGCGAGCTCTACTCTGATTCCTTCAATTTCCTCTTTGAAACCGCTTATGTCGCTCTCCCTTTGTGTCAAATGCCGCTGAAGAGCGCCCACGGCTTCGTCAAGACTCTTCACAGCTGACTCGCTGGGAATGATTGAAGAATAGTCAACTGGCGCTCGGTAATAGCCACTTTCGAAGCCCCCTTGAGCCTCGTAAAGGTCTCCGTTAACAGTAACCGTTCGATGACCGTCTCGCGAAGCAGCAAAGGCAGTTTTATCATCTTTTGTTACCAACGTGTCCCCGAAAACAAAACTTACAGCAGGCTCAAACTTTTTTCTACACTTGACAAAATTGGAGGCAGTACCGTTCACTCCTCTCATACGAGGGGTGCTGATGGGATTAATTTCGGACATTTCTTCAAGGGGAATTATCTTGATTCTGCCCAATTTCATACGTTTCAGGGTCTCAGCGCAGGTGAATGCTGCGTCAAAGTTTTGAACAACAATGGCGTCAAGCCAGCCAGCTGCCGTTGCTTGCACGGCTTTTTTGTATTGCCTCTTGATTTTGATCAGATTTTTGAGGCGTCCATGAACACCTTTAATCACGCCTAAATCCGCTAGCTCTTCGATGTTTCTCAGCGCGTTTTCTTCTGTGGCAACTTTTTCAGCCATTTCTCTTTGTGTAGCGAACTCCACTACTGCCTCTCGTGCCGATTCTGCGATTTTTTCTGCTTGGGAGATTTCCAACTTCACAGATTCTTCTTGTGCAAGTCTTTTCTCTATTGTTTTCTCAAGGTTTTTAGAGCTTTTTACTTGCTCTTTGTGTACCGCCTTGAGGTCCGCGTAAGATTTCTTGAGGGTACTGAGGTTGGATTCGAAGCTCTCCTTCCGTTTCACTAGATCTCTCAATCGCCGCGTAAGAACTTTTAATGATGTTCGGCTCTTGATGATGTCGCTGCGAAAATCAAGGAGTTCATGGGTACGCTTTTCGAGTTTTTTCTCAACTTCTCTGGTTTTTTTGCTGTTTTCTTCCAAATTGGCTCGCAGTTGAGCTGCCGCGTCTGAGACTTTGTCATATTGAGTTTGTTTCTCGTAGATTTCGGTGAGGAAACGCTCCCGCTCTCTCTTTAATCTTCGAATCTCCTTTCGGTTGTCCTTGATTTCATGTTTGATGGATTCTAGTTTCTGTGTGTTATTTTCCATAACCTTTTTTAGCCCATCAAGGCTTGCGTTTCCGGATCCAATCTTAGTTGTTAATTCGGTTATCTTCGACCGAACTTCACCTATCTTATATTGAACTTCGAGAAGGCGCGTTCCTCGTTCTTCAATCATTTCTGAACCAAGTTTTCTCCATTCTGTTTCAGCTTCATGCCGCTGAGATCTAAGCTGGTCCCTTAGTTGCCTCGATTTCTCAACCTTGCTCCGAACCTCTTCGATTTTTGAAATAACATCAGCTTTCTTCCTCTCAATTTCCAAGATGTCACCGGAAATCTTCATGGCTTCGAATCGTTTGATCTCTTTTTTAAGAAACAGGTAACGAAGCAGTTCGTTGCGCTCTCTTTCCAGATTGTCCACCCTCTTCTGCACTTCGTCTATTCGACCCATAGCAGTTCGGATAGAAATCTCAGCTGTCCGAAGTTTCTCTTCCGCTTCATCCTTCTCAGCATCATATTGGGCTATGCCAACCATGTCCGAAATCATTCTTCTACGTTCAGGAGCAGAGATTTCGGCAATCCGCGTTATGGCTCCTTGCAAAACAACGTTATGGCCTGTGGGGCTGATTCCTGCCATGGAAAGGATGTTAAGAATGTGAGTTCTTGAAATTCTTCTTCCATTAAGACGATATATGCTTTGGCCATCCCTGTTAATTTCACGAGAGATAGTCACCGTTTTTGTGTCTACGGCTAGGCGGTTGTCAGAGTTGTCAAACTGAAGCACGACTTTAGCGGTCTTTGCTTTTTTGACCTGTAATTCGGGGTAACCGTGATAAACTAGTTTGGAGAGGCTTGCAGCGCGCATTCTTCGAGCGCTGAGTTCGCCTAAGCCGAAGAGGACGGCGTCTGCAATATTCGTTTTTCCGCTTCCGTTCGGTCCAGTTATGACTGTGAAACCCTTATCTAACGTAACAGTAGCGGTTTTCGGACCGAAGGACTTGAAGCCTTTGAGCTCAATTTTCTTAATGTAAGGCATCTTTCTCTAATTCGCCCTCGGTTTTTTGCATAGGCGGGAATTACCCTTAATTTGCTTCACAACTTTTCTGTAATATCTTCTATAAATAAGCTGTGTTTAAAAAAGAGGTTTAAACTAACTAATACAAAAGTTTAGATGTCACTTTCACTCATTTCCGGAGCCGCGGAACTGTTCAGCCATACTTCTGACAAAGCATTTGATGTTTTTTTCAGTGCCATAAACAAGTATGTACCTGTTTTCCTGCAGTTTATATGAAAGCTCGCTCTCTTTCACCAAGTTTTTCACATCTTCCAAGGGAGTTTCATCCAAAATTTTGATTCGCATCCAACTCTTGTCGCGAGGAACGCCCGAGCTAAATCTGGAGCCTGCCGCCCTGTCTTTCTTTTTCGCTGTTTTTGGGTCTTTAAGTTTTTTCAGCCACTCTTCCACGGTTTCTGTTCCCAGTTTTTCCGCGGCGAAGATGGCGTACGATTCGACGCTTCTCATGTACATGTCGATTCTAGAAATGTTTTCTGTGTGTGTTGGGTCGGCTTTTAGAACTTGGATCATAGTCTTGGCGGAGCGCAAGTCATTTGTTACGTCTGCCGGAATCTTCTCACCCCTTTCCTGAAGTTCTGTCAGTAGGTCAGCCAAATTTTTCCATTTCTCTTCGTAATTCATCTCACATTTCCTCTCCCATTCAAAGGGGCTTCTGAGACCTAACTACTGAGTGAAGAGCCACTAAGTCTAGAGTAAATAAAGGAGGTACTCTGTTCAGTGATTTCTTCAAGAGAATGTGGATTCGGAGAAGATAAAGCTTTTTTCTAGCTGCTATTGTCCAGTTGACGTGCCCTTGTTTTGATCCAGTCAGTAACTTTGTTTTCTGTCATTGTTTCATCTTGGCTTTGTTTTTTCAGTTTCTCTTTTATGAGAGCTAAGAGTTTCGCTGGTTTAACGGGTTTTGTCACGTAGGCGTCTGCTCCTTGGTTCAAGGCTTCCATGGCATTCTCTAGGCTAGGATAGCCTGTGACCATAATCTTCACCATCTTCGGTGTGCTCTCATGCAATTTTGCTAGGAGTTGAGTGCCTTCCATGTCCGGCAGCTTGATGTCCAACAAAGCCAAGTTATAGACGTTAGACTTTGTTTTATTTTCGGCTTCTTTTCCGGTTTGAGCTGTATCTGTTTCGTATCCTTTCTGCTGAAGTATATTCGACATGGTTTTTCTTATGTTTTCGTCATCTTCCACAATGATTATTCTGGGTTTGCTTTCAGTCAAGTTTTACACCTCCGTTCCTTTGGATAGGTAACTTAACAGTGAAAATTGCGCCTTCGCCTTCTTTACTTTCTACTTTAATGTTACCGTCATGAATCTCGACAAACCTCTTACAGATGGGTAAACCCACACCCATTCCCTGAGCCTTTGTGGTGAAAAACGGAATGAAGATTTTTGACATGTCTTGTTTTTTTATGCCACTGCCTGTGTCTTCGAATTTAATCTCAATAAAACCGTTTGTTTCTTTTGTTGACACTTTCAGTATTCCTCGTTTCTCTTCCATTGACTGTATTCCGTTAACAGCCAAGTTCACAAAAATCCGTTTTATCATATCCTTATCAGCCTCTATTTTTGGGAGTTCATCTAGCTCCATTACGGTTTCCACGTTTTCTGGCGTTTTGACGTTTGACAATGTCTCTTTAATTAGTGTGTTGATGTCTGTCTTCCTAAATAATGGTTCTCTTTTTGACGCGAAACTTTGTAGATCCTTCACTATATTATCAGCATAATCGACTGAACCATGGATAGCTTGCAGTGTTTCTTTGATGTTTTGAGAATTTGGACGCTTTGCCAATTCAGTGTTGATGTAGTATATTCCGTTTTCTATGGCTTGCAAGGGGTTTCTGAGGTCATGCCCCACCATGGTTGCTGCTTGTCCTATCGCTGCTAATCTTTCGGCTTTTACAAGTCGCTCCTGTGAATCCTTCAAAGCCACAGTCCTTTCCTCCACTAACTCTTCTAAACGCTCAGAATATCGCCTCAGCTCATCCTCCATAAGTTTGCGTTCGTTGATGTCTTTAATTATAGTCACAAAACCTGTAGGATTGCCGGAATGGTCTTTAATTACACTTGCAGAGAATTCTGCGGGAAATTCATAACCATCTTTATTCAAGGCAGTGTATTCCACATTGATTAATGGATCCACCCCATTAACATTCTTCATGATTTTCTTCAATTTTTGTTGGTCCTTTTTTGCAACAAACGTTAAACTACTTTTGCCGATTACTTCATTCTTTTTTGAAAGTCCAAAGAAATCTAAGGCTGCTTTGTTGCACTCGATTATATTTCCCTTTAGGCCAGAAACTGCGATAGCATCTGGAGACGAATTAAATATGCTTCGAAGCTTTTCTTTACTTTCTCTCAACGTCTTAGTTCGCTCTTTCACTTTTTCTTCTAATTGCTCAGCATATTTCTCAAGTTTCTTTTCCATCATTTTTCTTTCAGTGATGTCGTGGAATACGCCTAAAGCTGCACTTTTGCCGTCATATTCAATTTTCTGTGCACTTGACTCAACATACATTGTCTCACCATTTTTGCGCAATTCTATTTCATATGGTTTAATTTCAACTCCCGTCATTCTCTTGACTAAATTCTTCATTAGAATTGCTTTGCTTTTCTTTGTGATAATGTCTATTGTCATAAAGTTTTTTCCAAGCAACTCCTCTTTGCTGACCCCCATTACTTCTATTGCCTCATCGTTGATTTCCAAAAAATGACCTTTGTGATCAACAATTATCACAGGATCGGCGATAAGATTGATTAGAGATTTGAAGTTATATTCAGCACTAGTCAGTTGGTTTCGTGAGATTTCAAGCTCTTGTTTGGTCTGTTCATACTTCTTTTCAAGAGCAAAGAAAGCGGCGACATCGCTTCCCCCGTTTTCTTTCGCGGTTACGAAAGCGAGGGCTAGGAACATATGAGCGCACGTATAAGCAAAAACGACAAACTCTATTCCTGAATTCATTATTATGCCCTTAACTTCAGCTAAAGTGAAGCATATCATAGCAAGCAAAAACATGAGGTCTGGAACTTTTCGTCTACTCCATATCAAGTAGCCTGATGCGACAATCGTGACCGCAGATATAACCGGATATAAGAGTGCGGGCAGGGGGCTCACAGGAAGTGGAAGAACCATCATGAGTGTAGATGTAGCTAAGATGAGGAGAAAAATTTTGAAGGATTTCCTGAAATCTTTTTGCCTCAAAAGATTGGATAGAATCGCAATCAAGATAGCCGATATTACTGGCAGAGGACCCCACTCAGCTATTTTAACCTGAAGCTGGGTGTTTTCAAATCCTAGAATCATCCCAGGTATACGTACGACAAAACTGTAAACAAAAACGAGCAGGAACATTAGTTTGCGTTTATCTATATCTCGCTGAATCAAGTAGCTGAAAAACAATACAAAAACTAATGAAAGAACGGCTAAATAGCTTCCCAACAGTACGGAGGACAATCATTCATTCCTCCCTCAGCTCCTTTATGTAGTCCGGAAATTTGTAGCCTTTCTTCTCCACAAATTTCAATCCCAGCCTAGAGTACAGATTTTTTAGAATCATTTCCTCTATCACATGCGCTGCCGAAACCATGAGCCTCTCTAAAGTAGCAGAAAAGACCTCGGGCTTATCAGCAACTTGTTCCAACTTCAAACGTGATTGGTTCTCCAAAAATTCGTAGATTGCTTTGGTACCGTCTTCTTTGAAAATCTGTTTCAGCGTGTCATCTACAGCTTCAGCGAAGTAACTGTTCAAGTCTTTCTGGTTTTCAACCACATTAACTCTATTGGACACTTCGGTTGACTTCCACCACACACCGTGCGTGGCAGATGTTTCTTTGGATTTTGCATTTAAATAATATGAAAGCGAAATATGTATTGCCGTTAATAACCTATATATATTCAGAATCAAAACAAAAATGCAGAAAACCCATACTGCTTCAAATCACCACTTATAACTGCACATTAATAAACAAAACCCAAAAACAAATCTAAAACAGAAAATTTAGGAAACAACCCAAAATTAGTGTTAATTGGTAGCGGGGAGTAGCTTTACATAACCATTTGAACCACTGGTTAGGAATTTACATCTCTATGTTGAAAATTGTATACTGAACACCCCGACTTGAGATGGATTCCTCAGTGGAGACCTCTGGACATAAGTAGCACGCTCGGGGTACCATATAGCGGTGCGTCAGCTTGAACCACGCCTTGACGAACATGTCCGCGAGCTGATTATCAGCCTTTCACGCCTTTAACGATGAGGTCGCCAACTTCCTTATCGATGTTGCACCAGTATTCGAAGGCCCGCTGCAGCACGGGTTCGGACACGCCGTTTTTCAAATGCCC
>CBFCZR010000034.1:0-13561 GCA_965602795.1 Candidatus Bathyarchaeota archaeon
TCCCTTAAAGAGAAGATGGATATCGCTCACGTATGGACTGTCACCCGAACAGGAGCCTTCTTTACACTCATCGTTTCCTTCTTCACGCTCTTACTTATCTTTCTAACAAAAACAGATGTCATCATCCAAGCCCTCATAGTAGCAGAGACGTCAGCGAAGCTGGCTATGGTTACAACCGCATGGCAAGGCACATCCCCGCCGCAGCGTCTTGAAGAGAAGAGGGGAAAAGGCAGAAGCTTCATCGATTTCATGAACAAAAACCATGGCTTATACGCGATTTCGTTAACCATCTCCTTTGTCGCTGGAGTTGCCTTGTTTGGTCTAGGCGGCGCATTGGCTGTAGCCGCAGGAATACTGGTGGGCGGCTTCATGATAATCTTGGGTAAGCGACTTTTTGGGGGCGTAAACGGGGACATATTCGGCGCCACCAACGAGATAGCGAGAATGTTTGCGTTGCTTGTGCTGGTGATTTGAAAGTGCACATCGCAGCGTTGATAATGGCGGGAGGAAAAGGAACACGATTCGGCGGAGACACAGAAAAGCCGATGGCACAGTTCATGGGAGAGCCCCTCATACGAAGAGTCATCGAAGCCACCAAGGAATCCAAAAAAATCGCAGACACAATCGTGGCAGTAACATCATTCAGTCCAAAAACGGCGCAAGAGGCAAAGAAAGCATCAGTAAAGGTTGTGGAAACTGATGGAAAAGGATACCACGCTGACTTGCAGCAAGCAATTCAGGATGCAAACCTAGAATGTCCTGTTTTGATTGTTTCAGCGGACCTTCCTCTGCTGAGTGGAGAGTTTCTAGACGAAATAATCAGCCGATACGAAGAGTCAGGCAAGCCTGCGTTGACGGTGCTGATTCCCAAAGAAGCATTCATTGAGTATGGCGTATCAGCGGCCTCCCCTTACGAGCATAAAGGAAGGATGTATGCAGTTTCGGGAATAAACATAATTGATGGACAACGAATCTTGGAGGAACAGGAACAAGAAGTAATTGTCAGCAGCAGGCCTGAAGCTGTCTTCACTGTTAACTCCCTTGAAGATTTGGAAGCGGCAAAAAATTATCTGCTGCGCACCAAACGAGATTCAAAACAGAACAAGTGACTGCTATTTTTGGTTGCCGAAGGATTTTATTTGCTCTACCAGTTTTCTATTTTCCTCTGGTCGTCTAACCGTCACCCTGAAGAACTTGTTGTTCAGTCCATCGAAGTCTTCGCAGTCTCTGATGAGGAGCCCCTTTTTGGCTAGCCCCTCCGCAAGCTGTGTTGAAGTCAAGTCTTCTCGGATAATCTCGATTAGCAAAAAGTTGGTTTCAGACGGATACACCTTCAGCCAAGGAACAGTTTTGAGCATTTCTAGCATCTGTCTCTTGCTCTTTGAGAGAAGAAGCCGACTGTTTTTGATGAACTCTGTGTCTTTAACTGCCTCCGCTGCAGCGAACATGGCTAAACTGTTGACGCTCCACGGCATAATCACCCTTTTCAGAACATTCACAAGGTCAGGGGAGCCTACGCCGAAGCCGATTCTGACGCCTGCCAAACCAAAGAATTTGGTTAAGGACCTGAGAACAAACAGGTTATTGTACTCGTTAACATATTCAGCCATGGAATACCGTTTGCTGTCGTCAACAAAATCGATGTAATCCTCGTCAACAAAAACAAGCACATTCTCATCTGCGGCTAACTGAACTATTCGTAGGATGTCACTTTTTTCGTAAAGCCATCCAGTTGGGCTGTTCGGATTACAGAGAAAAATGATTCTGGTTTTCTTTGTGAGGGCGTTTTCCAGCTCTTCAAGGTTTAGCCTAAAATTGTTTGCTGAATCGCATTTTATGAAAATCATGTTGCCGCCGAAACGTTCTATGGCTGCCTTGTATTCATTGAAGGTGGGAACTGGAACAACAGCTTCGCATCCATCCTCAAAGAAGACCTCATTGAATAGATAGATTAACTCGGTGGAGCCGTTGCCCACCAACACATTGTTCGACGATACACCAACGGATTCTGCGAGAGCCTCCAGAAGCCACTCATGATCTGGGTCAGGATAATGATGTATCAGGTTGAGGTGCTGGCGAATGCTTTCTACAGCCTTTTCGGGTACACCTAAAGGATTGGTGGAAATGCTGAAATCGATAATCTGATCCACAGGGATGTCGTATTTCTCTGAAATTTCCCAAACGTTTCCGCCGTGAAAGTAGGGACTCACAGTTCTCAGGGATTCCTTAACCAGTTTAGAAACATCTACCATACGACGACTTCCTTTCAGTGGCTTTCAAACCTCGTAATGTCCAGTCGAATATAAAAATTAACAGCCAAAACAGAAAGCTATGAACTGGATTCTTTGTCGATTGCCTTAAGGAAAGTGAGCAGTTCATCCTCATTTTTCCATTGCATCTTGAAGTGGCTGTTGTAGTCATTGAAAATTCGGTATAGCCAATATGCGGCTGCTAAACCAAACGTTACGACGCTGAGAGCCAGATACTTGTTCAAAGGGAAGCTTGGGGTAGCAGAAAAACCGTGAATGTTCAGAGTCACATCCGAATCTTTTGCCAACTCGATTACTTCAACTAGAAAATCGTGCTCATGCTCTTCGTGTTTTCGGAGGTCGTTCTTCAGAAAATAAAAGACGTAAAAAGCAGGCAAAATTAGCAGTGTTGAAAGGGTCCATGCCGCCGCGTTTCTGGGTTGTCCCTGATTCTCTGTTTGCGAAGAATCTAACTGCGACTTTTCCGGACTCTCTGTTTTTTTCAGCTTGCTTAAGATTAGGGTCTCCAGTTTTTCTTGTCTAGCGAAGTGAGCGTTTCTTCTTTTGATCAGATAGTAGATCATGGGAAACCATGCTATTCCGAAGCTGGCTACAGAGAGAACAGCCCACATGGAGAACCACATGATTTTATCTGTCTCTTTCCTAGACTTGATGTTCTGTTCGATTTCCAGTAAAGTTTGTTTCACTGTGGGTCATTCTCTCCATCAAGGATTGTTCCGGTAGGTTAGACAATATTGCAGAACTACATCAACGCCATTGGATATAAAAGTTAAACCAGTAAATCGCCTATTCGAAAAGCTTTGGCAAACTATTTAATTCATGAAGTAGACATCTCTGCAGCCATGGCAAAAAATAAGCAAAATAGGGAACGAAAAGAATGTTTCGTTTCTGTCGTCATTCCAGTGTTCAATGAAGAAGTAACTGTAGGCAACGTAGTTACTCGAACAAAAGAAACACTTGAACAACTAGGAGTCTCATACGAAATTCTGGTTGTCGATGACGGCTCAGTAGACAAATCCGCACACATCGCCGAAGAACTGAAAGCTCACGTTTTGAAAGAGGCACACCAAGGCAAAGGTTTTGCCCTCAGATCCGGTTTTAGGCAGGCTAAAGGTGAATTAGTGGTTACTTTGGATGCAGACGGTTCCCATAAGCCAGAGGAGATTCCGCTGGTTCTGCGATACCTCAGGGAAAACAAAGCCGATTTTGTGGTAGGGTCAAGATTCCTTAATTCGGAAGCAAACAAAACCAAGATTCCGAAAATAAACAGAGCGGGCAACAGGATGTTCAATGACCTGATTAGGTACCTCACTGGCGTGCAGATATCCGATTCACAATCTGGCTTTAGAGCCATCAGATCGTCGCTGATAAAGAGGATGAAGTTGCGTTCCAATTTTTATGAGGTGGAAGCCGAGATGCTTGTTAAGGCTTTGAGGATGGGCGCAAGAGTGACGGAAACTCCCATAAGTTTTGTTCAGAGGACAGTGGGAACCTCAAAACTTGACCCCATAAGAGACGGGGCGAGAATACTTTACGCCATAATAGCATCTTATTTATCATAGCTGATTAAGTTAATATTCAAGGTTTATTACAAAAAACCGTTACAGGGGCAGCCTATTGAAAAACAAAGCAGCCACAACAGAGGATTCACTTCCGGGGGTCAGCATAATAGTGCCCACCCTTAACAGCGAATCAACAATAGATGACTGCCTACGCTCCATTCTGGAACTGGACTACCCCAAACAGCTACTTGAAGTAATCGTGATCGACGGAGGCTCAACCGACGCGACGGCTGAACTTGCCAAGTCACATCCAGTTAAATTTGTTTACAGCCAGCTTAACCCTCCGGCAGCCTACAACCTCGTCTTGAAGGATATAGAGAACCCGATAATCGGGTTAGTTGATTCTGACGCAAAAGTTGAGAAAGGCTGGCTCAGGAAGCTTGTCAAACACTTGGATGACCCCAAGGCTGCTGGGGCAAGCGGAACCGTGGAAACATGGAACAAAGACAAGCTGGTTCCGAGAGCCATAGGCTACGAGCTGAGTTACAGGTATCGGCGGCTTCCCGGCACGGTTGAGAGAGTTGCAACGATGAATCTGCTTCTGAAGAAGAAAGTGACCGTGGAAATCGGCGGCTTCGACGAGGCTCTCCCCACCCAATACGACACTGACATAGGAGCAAGACTGGCACAGGCAGGATACAGGATAGCCTTTGACGCCGAGGCAATATGCTACCATTTCCATCGCCCCACGCTACGAAAATTCTTCAAACAGCAGTACAAATACGGTCAAAACACCTGGAAGCTATACTTGAAGCATCCAAAACTTGCGAGAGGCGACAAGATAACGGACTGGTGGATGAACACACAACCCATACTATATGCTGTTGCAGCCCTCTTGCTTCTCATAAGCGTAGCCACAAGCTTCCATCTGATTCCATCACTGATTTTTCTAGCCCTAGTTCTCGTAACCACGCTGCATTACGTCTTCTCAGCTGCAAAAATCTCCATCATCTTCCACGACCCCTCAGCCATGTACCTCATCGTCATCTATTTCACCAGAGCGGTTGCTTGGACCTTAGGGGGAGCAACCTCTTTAATCCAAACAGCTTTAACTGGAGGAGAGGAAAAGAAGACTTGAATGTCTGCTTCGTAACTCCAGAATACTTCCCCATTTCAGGCGGAACAGGAGCCTACGTCTATTATCTCTCACATAGCCTCCAAAAACTTGGACACAACGTTCACGTGGTAGCCAGACACAGCGAGGACGCAGAAAAAACAGTTAACGGCATCAAAGCTCACTACATAAAGGGCACAGGAAATGCCCTCACCAGATACTGGCGGTTCGCCCGCTCAGCATCCAAGAGAATAGAAGAACTGAACAAACAAATCGGTTTAGACATCATACACGCAAATCTCCCATTGGTTCCAAGTTTCGCCATCCCAAAAGATTCAGCTAAAGCGCTGGTTTGCGCAGTCCACTCAACATGGAAAGGAGAAGCCATAGTGACGAAGCGGGATAACCCCAAAGAGTTGAATCCCAACGAAAAGATGATGCTCAGATTCAATCGTGTGCTTAGGCGCTATGAAACTCAGTTGATGAAACGTTCAGACGCCCTGATTGCGGTTAGCAAATACACCGTCGGTGAATTAACTGAACTTTACGGCATCGAAGAGAAAAAGATTCACGTAATCTACAACGGCGTCGACATAAACAAATTCAAGCCAAGACCAGACAGGGCGAAACTGCGACAAGAATTCGGGCTAGAAGAAGAAAAGAGGATAGTTCTTTTTGTGGGGCGACTCTATCACAGAAAAGGCTTGGAAACGCTGTTACATTCGATTCCTCCGGTCCTCCAAGAGTTCGGCGACGTAAAATTTGCCATATCAGGAACAGGATTCAAAAAGAAAGAGCAGAGCCTCCGAGACTTGTCAAAAGAACTGGACATAGAAGACACCGTGAAGTTTCTGGGGTACGTTCCAGACGAAAAACTTCCAGACCTCTACTCAGCCTCTGACATCTTTGTGCTCCCAGCCATCTACGAAAACTTTCCCTTCGCCATACTGGAAGCCCAAGCTACCGGCTTGCCAGTTATCTCCACAAAGGTGGGTGGGATACCCGAGTTTTTGGTAGATAAAGAAAATGGGTTTCTGATAGACCCCGGAGACCCAAAACAACTGACAGAGAGAGTGCTGGCTCTGCTGCAGGACCCGAAGCTTGCCGAAAAAATGGGTAGACAAGGAAGAAGTTTGATAGAGGAGAAGTTTGCTTGGCGCCTGATTACAGACCAAGTGATTAATTTGTATCACAAACTTTTGGAGACAACTTAACGGGGCAACGAGTTGTCCCAGTGTTTTTCTACCCATTCTTTGCCTTTTATTTCCTCATCGACTTTCCTGTAGACGTTCAGGCAGCCCTGCAGCATATTCAAGAAGGGTGTGCCAAAGCAGAGACGGGTTAGAAAGTAGCTTTTGTAGACCCAACGTTGAGCCCTAATAGCTGCGTCCAAGTAGGGAAGCCGAAAGGGGCGCTTCACATCCTCAATGTCTTCACCGATTAACTGAGCCTCTGTTTCTTCCCGGCTATAATGCTGGTCAATGAACTTTATGTAACCGATGTCAGCCCAGTCGATGCCCATTATTTCAGTGCATAGCTTGTCCATGGCAAGAACATCGCTACCAGCAAGGACAAGATTCATGGGTACAACGATTCCCCTGTTGGGTCCGTTTCCTTCCATGCTAAATGTGGCATCGGTGACAACAAACTTTGGTTTCAGCAGAACAATCAAGTCATGTAGAACCATGCTGAACCGGGGATGAAAAAAGATGCGCCTGTCATCGGGTATGCACCCAAACAGGTTTTTTATGGCGCCGCTGTAGTTTGTGAACTCGTGGGTCTTCATCACCGGAACGTCGACAATAGAATCTGCTTCAACAAGAGTCTTGGGCAACGGAAAATCGGTTAAACAAAAGGTTTTGGTACTCCGAACATTCACGGTTTCGTCTTCAGAGAGATTAATGGTCCTGCCGCCAGCCTTGTTGACTATCTTTTTTACTCCGGTCATTGCTAGAGCATCGTTGCAGCAGTAGTTGTAGCCATTGGATTCGCCGACAATAACCTCTTCAGCCCTGTCTCGGAGAAGACTTACCAAATGAAAGAGAACCGTGGGGTTGGTGACAGCCCCCGGAATGTAATATTTGGAGCACAGATTCGGCTTTAGAAAAACCTTGCCTTGAACATGTTTAGTCCAATCTGCAGCTTTCAACGCCTCTTTCAGGGCGGACTCTATACCGTTATCGGTTCTGAAGACTCCTATCTTCACTTTTCTCATTTGTCAGTCGCCCTCTGAGAGTTGTCTGATGCATCCTGGGTCGGACATAAGATAGTCGTCATGGTAAGCGTAGGCTCTTGCTCTGCATCCTCCGCAAACAAACTTGAACTCGCATCTACTACAACGGCCTTTCAGTTTTTCTCTGTCCCTTAGGTCCTTAAAAACTTGGGAGTTGAACCAGATGTCTTCTAGCCTTTCCGTCTTCAGATTTCCGAGCACCAGCGGCATGAAGACGCAGGGTTGAACGTCCCCCTCTGGAGATATGGCGCAATATAATCGTCCAGCTCCGCATCCGCCAATGAAGTCGGCTAGAGCCTTGGCTCTTTTGCTTATTTTAGTGGCTTCCATGTGCGCAAGCGGCATTATGATGTCCTCTTGGGTTGGAGAGTGAGCCTGCAAAGCCACCCGAGCGAGTTGAGGAGTCGTACTTAATATGGCAATTTTATGTTCTTCCGACAACTTTTTGTTTAGATAACTTAGAAGTTGCTCTCGCTCTTGGGGGGAGGGGTCAGCTGCGATTATTTCTTTGCCTCTGCCTACGGGCACAAAATTGAATAACGTAAATCTGTCAATTCCCATGCTTTCAGACATTTCAAGCACGGCAGGGATTTCTGTTAGATTGTTTTTTGTGCCAGTTATCGCTACGCAGGTGCAAATTTCTTCTTCCAGACAATTCTTTAGCCCCTGCATCGTCTGGTCAAAGGCGCCATTTTTTCCCCTGAAGTAATCATGCGTCTTGGCGTTAGCTCCGTCAAGGCTCACCTCCACGTAATGAAGCCCGATTTCCTTGACTTTTCGGACGTTCTCTTTGTTAAGCAATGTTCCGTTTGTGGCTAAAGAAACATATAGCCCTGCGTCAACCGCGTGACGGGCAACTTCAAAGAAGTCTTTCCTCATAAGGGGTTCACCCCCTGAAAAGGCTAACGAGGTGACGCCAAAGTCTGCTATTTGATCCACCACCTTCATGGCTTCCTCTGTAGAAAGTTCTGTCTTAGAGATGTTTCCGGATTCTGAGTAGCAGTGTTTACAGCTGAGGTTGCATTTGTACGTGAAGTTCCATACCACAAGGAAGGGCGCGTGAACCTGTATGGGACGATTGAAACCAAACTCAGCAAAACCATAAACTAGACTTTTTATGGCTCTTCTAACGTAGGAGTCTGCAAAAAGCTTGGAAACGCGGCTCTTTTCAACGGCTAACACTTTCTGTATAAAACCTATCCAAAAGCCTATGACTCTGGCGTAAAGGCTACAGGAGGAGCATTTTGAGAGGTTCTTGCCAGAGTAATTGTCTAGTGCAGTTTCAAGGGGTGTCCGGTTACATTTTGGACATTTTTTCAGAGTTTTTTTCAGCATCCATTTTACGGGTGGCGTCTTGAGAAGTGAGTTCCAGAATTTTTCATTTGTTAATATATTCATTGAAATCGTTCCGGAGGTCTACCTTTGGATGTTGCGCTAGGTTAGTAGGAAAAAAGGAAAACATAAACTTATCTAGAAAACGGTTACAATCAGTCGGATTAAAAAAGAAAAAGGGGGTTTTTGGGTTTATTGTTGCTTTTTGAGTGCCATGTAGACTAGTAAGCCTATGACCACGCCGATTGCAGCGATTATCAGGATGACTAGGTCTATTGTCAGGTATGCTGGAAGTTTGTTTATTGTTTCGTCCGCTATTGAAGCTGCTGGCAGTTTGTTTGCAGTTGCGTCAGCAATCTCCTCTGCGCTAGGAACACCACCAGCCCCTAAAGACAGGTAGGTTGTCGCTGATGAACCCCAGTAAGATTCTGATCCCAAGAAGAACGCCTTTACCACGTAAGTGCCTTCCTCTGGTGGAGTCCACTTGAATCCAAAGTTTCCATACTCGTCGCTGATAACCTGGTCAATGTCTTTCCAGCTGCCATCAGACAACTGATAAGCCAACTTCACAGGAACACCAGTAATATTTTCAGGCTTCATTTGCTGCATGTACACGTACTCCATCCACGCGCTCATGTCTTCGTCAGCCACTGCCGGAATACCGTCTGGGAACCGTTCAACTACGCCATCTTGCATCGAGCCTGCAGAAATGTCAGTGACTGAGCCTTCAATCATCACTCCGCCGTTTGCCGTTGCAACTTTCGGCGAAGCAGTCACCGTAAGTTCAGTTGGTCCTTTGCCGAAACTGTATATCTTGTTGTCGAAGCTATTCCAGTGTACGAAGTAGCCGTCTGCGATAGCACCAGGCGAGCGGCTGCTGTAGCTCAGTATGCTCCATAGCAAGCTTCCGTCAGTGCAGTTTATTGCAAGTCGCCGAGCTGGGTGCAGTGGTGGAGTATACAGATAACCTTCTGAAAGGAACAGTTTGCCGTCTGCAACGCTGTGCATGCTGTAGTGGAAGATTGGGTATACACCGAATGGATTGTCGTATTTAGCGCTTCCACGAGTGAAAACCCACTCGATATTACCGGTTTCAAGGTCGAAAGCATGCACATAGCCGCCGTTGTCAAATATGTAGGCTTTGCCGTAAGCAATTTCTCCACCTCGTCCAGTAAAGCTCCAAGCGTTTCCTTCCATTTCAACTGGACCCCAAAGTTTGTCACCGGTAGTGAGACTGAAGCCAGTCGCTTCGTTAGCGTCTTTGTTGTGTAGCACGTAGTAACCGTCGCGTGCAGCAATGACCGTTATGTCTTGTAGTGCGGGTAGTGATTGGTTTATTGGACCCCAAAGTAGAGCACCTGTTTTTGTGTCAACTCCTGCTGTAACTTGCCAGCCCGAGTTTGCTTCCTGCCAATTAATCAGGGTTTCCGTTTGACGGAGAAGTATCACTTCACGAGTTTTTGCACTAATGCTTAGGCTGAGTTCTACACCGTTGAGTTCACTGGGCATTTCCACAGACCACTGTATTCCATCTTCAAAGTCGTAGGTGCCGCCTGGACGAGTTCCAAGCATTTTGCTCGAGTTCCACATGATAAGGTTGTTGCCAGAAGTGTAATGGCAGAGTAGAGTTCCATACTGGTCTGTGTCTTCGACATCCATCATGAATGGTTGTGTTCCGCCAAGGAATCCTGCAATTGCGCCGATGTTAGTAACATTACCCACCAACACTCCAGTATATGCGTCATACATTCCCATCCATGTTGGTGCGGACATAAATCCGGCTAGAGGTGCACTGTATATGTACGCCATAGAACCGAATTCTTGAACGCTGTGGTAACGTGCTATTTGTCCCATCAGCATCTTTTCAGTGCCTGTTTCGCCAGCTGACCTGCTCCACAGTGTTTCTCCTGTGCGAATGTCAACGGCTTCCCAGCTTACTATTTCGGTGGAAAGGCTTGCAAACTGCGTGTAGTAGAGTACTCCGCTCATGATTATCGGCTCGAAGTAGTTTATGACTACTGAGGTCGATGAATACTGAGTGGATTGGTCGCTTGGAATAGGTGCGCCTGGTTGACCGCCGAAATGGGTTGGTTTTGACCACATGATGTGAGCAGTGTTAGGTGCTTCACCATATGGCTGAACGTTTCCGGTAGCGTCGTACCCACCAGTGGTCATGAATGCTGGTGCCATTAATCCGAACCAGTTGGAACCAATCTGTTCTCCCCACGCCCAGTTTGTTGAGTATATTGGACGAGTCCAGTACTCCTCTGGAAGTCCAGGAGACTGATAGTTTGATCCCACTGCATCTTCTTGTACGACAAGCGTCACCACTTCGCTTTCAGCGGGTAGCAGCGTACTGCCTGTCATATGGGTGTTTTGGCCTCTAGCTCCTGTGTCAGGGTTTTGTCCTGTTAGTACTTGTCCGGGGTAAATTGCTTGAATCTGGTATTCGCCGACTTGAGTGGGTGTGAACGAAGAGTATACGGCTCCGGTCATACCAGCAGTGTACGGTCCTAAAACCGTTTTTTGTCCATCAGGGTCAACTATTTCTATGTTTACATCTTCATGCAAATCGCCACCAGTACCCTGATTTGTAGGTGTGGGTTTACTGAAAACGGCGTGAAGATAAACCAGTTGGTTGACTCCTACGGGGTTAGGTTCAGCAGTTACAGCTAAGAAAATCGGGATATCAATCTGCATCGGAGGCAGCGCAGGCCCAAATTGGGCGTTGGTAATAGGTAAAGCAACTAGCACAGCAGAAATTGTTAACATTAGAATCAAAGCAACAGTAGAAATTTTTGATTTAGATTTCCAAGTTTTCATTTTTTTATTCCCCAAATTTTTTTCGTGAAGCTTCTTTTAATCATTCTTTGTTTAAATACTTTACTACATGAACAGAATAATGGCTACCCGGTACTTTATCTGGCTCGAAAGGCACGAATGAAAACACCGTTATTACTTTTTAGCCACCCAAAAACTCATTTCAGGTTTGCAACTATACTTGTAAGCATAAAAAAGTGGATTCGAAACCCATGTTCTAAATTTGAGATAATAGTCTCTTCGCTTGAAAAACTCAAAGCGACCCTTTTCGAATACACATTCTATTTGCTCATGGTCTAAGTGATGCTCTTTATTGTGCCAATAATCAGATAGACTATAATCAATAGAAGGAACATTTACCCTCGAAATCCGAAAATACAGGAAGTTAAGCAACAGATTAGAATGGGAATAAAGGAGTTTCACCAGATTCGCTGCGTTGTTTGCTTCGCTATTCCAGTAAAAAGGAGAGGCTTCATGATCTAGATACATCACGCCACCTTCCTTCAAAAATCCACAAAATCTCCGAATTACATCCACATAATCAGGTAGATGATGCAGCACAGAATAGCAAGTAATTAAATCAAATTTATCTCTATCAAAACTTACATCCTCTATCGGCGAGTTAATAACAACCAATTTTTTAGCTTCTAAATATTTTCTACACTTCTTTTCTAAAATCTTGCACATTTCCGCAGAGATATCTATAGCAGTAACGTCGTAACCCATCTGCAGAAGCTTACAGGTCAGATTTCCGGTACCCGCCCCAACATCAAGAGCCCTTTTTGTACGCACATGATTATCCGCTACGAGTTTGTCCACCATCTTTAATGCAGAATTTAGTCTCTTTTGCTCATATCTGTTGTATACTTCTGGATGAATCAACTCGTAATATTTTGCCTCAAACCGATGGACAGCAACGTTTGCTTCACGAATCCTTTCTTGAAGACCTTTACCCAAAACCAAATTGACTTTTGCCCCTCAATTTTTCGGTTCCATACAGTCTATACGAATTAAGACGTATGAAGTTTCTAATTAAGGTTCAAATAGGAAAAGGACGCAAACGCACATCGTTATTTATCAACCCTTCTCGGATAAAAAAACCTGTGTTTGCAGAATCATAGATTCTGAAGTTTAAGTTTGATGTATTTAAAGAGATGTTCCAACGCCGTTTGTATTGCCGAAAGACCAGACATTGGCCCCTTAGCGAACATACGGAGAATATAGGTAGGGCGAAGATAGAAATGATGAAAAGCCTGCTCACGGATTTGCTTAAGATCTTTCATTCTTAACATCGGCGTTTCAAAGATGGGAGTCGCCGTGTCATACTTGTCGAAGTCGGTTACCCTTAACCACCCCTTTTCTATGACCTCATCATACATGGGCGTTCCAGGAAAAGGCGTAGCTATATTATAGAACCCCACATAGTCAGGACTTATTTTTTCCACGAACTTTATTGTCTTCCAAGCGGTTTGCTTGGTCTCACCCGGGAAGCCAAGTATCACGTTTGGGGCCGTCTTTAATCCAAGCTCTCTTAACCAACCAAAGACTCTTAGCGTCTGTTCAATGTGAATCCCTTTTTCCATGGCATCCAAGATTTGTTGTGCACCTGACTCAACCCCGGACCACACGGAAATGCAACCCGCATCCTTCATTTTGATGAGCAACTCTTTTGTAAGCATGTCTATACGAGTTCCACAGTTCCATTGTATCTTCAGTTTTCGCCTCTTGATTTCCTCACATAACTCTTCGGTTCGGGCCTGATCAACAGTGAATGCGTCATCACAGAATGTGAAATTAGTTGCACCATAGGTTTTGTGAAGATGCTCAATCTCATCCACGACGTTTTTGGGGCTTCTCATCCGAAATCTTCGACCGAACATCCTGACCGCCGCGCAGAACTCACACCAGAATATACAGCCTCGGCTAGTCGTTAAGTAGAATATGTCCTCAATTTTTCTAATCTTATCAAGAGGCCAAAGATGACGAGCAGGAAAAGGCAAACTGTCAAGGTCTTCTATGTAGGGACGATCCCCAGTCTTCACAACTTTTCCGTCTTTCCTGTAAGTTATACCCAACACATCACCGAAACTCTTGCCTGCCTCCAGCCTCTGAACCAGCTCCAGAAGGGTATTCTCGCCCTCCTTTCTCACCACAACATCCAGCTGTGGACACTCTTCTAATGCTTTATCGTCCCAGAACGTAACGTGAGGACCCCCCATAACGATAAAGCAGTTTGGGCAGACTTCTTTAGCAATTCTTATGATGCGAAGCGCAGACTTGTAGGTGAGGG
>CBFCZR010000035.1:0-13326 GCA_965602795.1 Candidatus Bathyarchaeota archaeon
AACCAGAAAGACTCCTATCGCTACGATTACTAAGCCAGCGGCTGTAAAGATGCCTGAAAATTGGCTGATGTCGCCTGCTGGGAGATTCATTGAGTAGTATGCTACTATTGCGCCTAGGATGATAAGTATCAACCCGAATATTTTCTCGGCGACTGCTAATCCTATTGGTACATCCGCGCTCATGCCAAAACCCTCAAGGTTTAACTTTACAGTCCCAACGATTATTTTAATTTATCTGAGTTAAGCAGACCAGAATTGGGTTTGTTTTTGCAAAGCACAACTAAATCAAAGGAATCAACATTTTTATAGGAATGTGCCAAAACGTGCGCATCATGATAGAGGCAAAATTAATATTTCCACTTCATATCATATAAAAAGCTGTTCAATAAGAATTTTTAATGAAGGCTCAAAGAAGGTTAATATGTTGTGGGTTAGAAAAACGAAAGCTATAGTTCAATTATCGCTGATTATTCTTGTTTTTGCAGCTTTTTCTGATTGTTTTGTGCTTACAGTTGAAGCCCAAACCGATTTACAACCCGTCCCTTACTTTACCTCTCCATCAGATGACGAGTTCATGTCATGCGTGGATCCGGATAGGGTGAAGGTGTATGAGAGCGAGGTAGAATTGAGGGTTGTTGACCTCACAGACGAAGATGACATAACCCACGCAGTCTTCGATTTCTCTTTTGATGGAATAGACTGGCTTCCAATCGGAGAAGATCACTATAACGGTTTTGAGGGAATCCAATTCACTGGAGATGGAGGAGAAGCTTCAACTAACGCTTGGGGCGGAACCGGATGGAACATCCTTTGGAACACAGAAGGCTTAGAAGAAGGATACTATCTGCTAAGGGCAACACTCTTTGATGAATTGGGAAAAGAAGGAACAACAGAAATTATGGTTCATTTTGATCCCACACCACCCTTTCTAACCCTAAATTCTGAACCATCAATTACCGAGGGAGTTTTGGGACCTCTAGAGGGTTTAGTTTATTTCAATTCCACAACCTTGGATGAAGACCCAGCGTTTTTCTCTCTGGATTACATCGATGCTTCTCGACCGAAGTTTGATCAGCAAGGTCTTGGAAATGCTAACCAAGAAAATGTGGGCACAACAAACACGAATGGCACCCCCCAAACAGATGATGATGTAAACAATTTTTGTGGTCCCACCTCTGCCGCTAACGCTCTGTGGCGTTTAGGCCAGAATGACCCAGCTTTGCTGGGGAAATCTGGAGGCGGTCAATTCAATAATGCGACAGAACTGGCAGAAGAAATTGGTAACGATACAAAAACTGACCCAGAAAATGGTACAGCCACTGATGATATGACGGCTGGCTTGAAGAAGTACTTAAAGAAGCGCAATTTGGATGGCAATTACACTGTGAAACCGCATATCCCCAAAGCAGGAGGGCGCGGACCTTGGTGGAGCGATGTGGGACTTGCTCTAAGGCAGGGTGAAGCGGTGATTATGCTAAAAGTTCAACCAGGAGAGGATGGAACAGTCGGAACTGCAGATGATGTTGGACATTATGAGACGGGAAAAGACGCGAATCCGTATCCTGGGGGAGGCGGAGAAGTATCGGTTAGGGACCCTAAGGGACCAGAAGACAAGAGTGGCAGAGTGAAGGTGGTTCCCAAAAACAACAACTTTGAGGGGATATGGTTTGATGAGGACGGTGACGGAGAAGTGGATGACGGTGAGGTTTGGTATCTTTTGGCGTTCTGGGAGATAAGCCCCAACAACGAGTATACGTGGGGTCTTCAAGAGGTTGCATATGTACCCCTAGGAGAAGATGCTATTCGCACTGATGGCTTTAGCATCCCGGTGGAGACCAACCAGATTAATGATGGCTTCTATCTGTTGCGGGGCAGAATGTATGATGCCACTGACAATGTGGGCATGAACCGCACAACCATTTACATAAATAACCATTCACCGAACCCTGTGGTTTTAGAAACTCCATCTTTAGAAGACGTTAATTCCAGTTCAGTTACTCTTCAGTGGACCCAAAATATGGATGAAGACTTCAACATGTACCAAATTTTCCTCTCCTCGTCTGAGGGAACATTGGGGAATGTTGTTCAAGACATAAGTGACTGGACTACAACATCTTGCACAGTGGATGGTCTCGAAAGTGAAACAGACTACTATTTCACAGTCAGAGTCGTAGACTTCAGCGGTTTAACTAGTGATTCAAGCCAAATTCAAGTTCAAACAACAGTCATTCCGGAATTCCAATCATGGGTTATTCTGTTCTTTTTTGTAATAGCAACTCTGGCAGTCTTGGTCTATAGAAAGAGACAAAAGAGAATAGTGTCATGAATCGGAGGATTAAGTTAATCCCAAACATCAAAATCATTTTGCTTTTATTGAAGCAATAATCTTCGCTCTTTAGCTGCTGATGAGAAAATGGTTCAAACGACCACGTATTTCAGCGGTTTTCCTTGCCGGTCAAATATTGCCATGTTCTTTTCTGTTTGGTATGGATAGGCGGTTATGAGCATTATTCTGCCATAAAACTTGTTCAAGTCAGTAGCTGAGGGGCGGAGAGCGCCTGAAGGGTGGGAATGGGCAACTCCAACTACCGAAAAATCGATTGGAAGCCTGCTTAAGGGGAAAGCGGAAAAGGTTTTTCCATGAGTTGCCAACGGCGGAATCTGAGTGTCGTTGACCACAAGCTTGTGTTTGTCAACTTTGCCTTTCAAAAGAAGAATCGACTCTCTGGGATGAAGCATCTGCGCATAACTCAGAATACTGTCCACAACAGCACGCTCAACAGCAACTTCTTTATCCAAAAAGACCCGCGCTCCATTAAACCATAGAAACTTTATGTTTTGTGTGTTGTTGTTTTTCTGTAAGCTTCTAAATAGTTCTTTGCGAATTTGTCTGCGTATTTTTCTATGCCTCCCTGCGCGTCTGTCTCTCTTCTGAGGTGGTGATAGAACTCGTGGAGGATTATGTGGGGGTTCCACAGAATCTCTCTGTGGGAAACATGGATGGTTCTGTTTTTGCCTACGTAACATGCAGGATTCTTTGAGTACCGTTTCGGCATGCCAACCTTGAGTTTTGGCTCCACAACCCGGTAATGGCTACTAAGTAATCCGAGAGCCTCCTCAGGGTCTTTGGAGAGAATCAAGTAAACAACTTTCGCTCTAAACAAAACATCAGCAGTTAACATACTAGACAAGACATACTCCCGACCGCACTAAACTGTTTTTTCCTACCAAATTCCCCTATTAAACTTATATTAACCCTTTCTGAAATATTTTGTATCATTTACAAAGAATGTAGATAGAAAGTAGTACCCCAACCAAAATAAAACTGAGCCATCAGGGGGAGATAAAGCTAGTTTCAGATTGGGGTACTACTTCCCAAAAAGAACAAATGAAGGTAATAAATCTTACTACAAACCAAACCAAATTGGTAATACTAACTGAAGAATAAGATACTGTTGATCCAAGCGATCGTGTAGCCTTACAGGTTCATAACAAGAAAAAATGAAAAAAGACATTGAAGCAGATGCTAGTCTCCTCTATTTTTCCTTTTTTTCTGCCAAATACTTAAACGATAAAGGTTTAGCAACTGATTCTCCAAGGTCAACGAGAATGTGATTTGTCTTAGCCATGAACTTTCTCCATTTATTCTTGTGTTCTGTGAGAAAAATCATGTATTCCGCGTAATTTTTGTGCAGAGAGACGGTTATGGCATCCATTCCCATGCCTTCAATCCTTGAACTAAAGATTATTTCGGGATGGCTTTGCGCCCACTCTTTTGCTTTATTTTCAATGTCCATTACGTGATCCATATTGAATTTAACAAAAGAAAACACCATAATCTCGTAGCCCATTTTAGCCAAATCTGGAATTGCAGAAAAATGTCTCACCAGACCATTTTCTAATAGTTTATTCCTCATCATATATACAGTTGGTTGCGAAACTCCTAAAACCTTGGCTATTTGCCTATCGCTTCTATTAGAGTTCTTCAAATACTCCAAAAGAAGTTTCTTCAGTTTAGCTTTTTTCGCATCTGAACGTTTACCCATCAACAATGCTCCTCAAACATGATGTAGTTACATTCAGTTACGTTAAGTTACATTAGTAGGTTTTGTTCGAGAAACGAATACTATAATGCCAATTAGGATAAATGGTTCAGAAAAACTTGAAAGAGCAAACTGCAAAGCCAAGCTCTGAAAGCAAGCCACAATATTTTAAGAGTTTAAGCGCCCATTTCTTCCAGTTTTGCCGGCAAATACTCGTCAACAATGTAGGTTAAACCATATCTGCTGAAAGCCTCTTGCTCCGCCTTCTTCCTAATCTTCAGGAACGTCTTAATCTCCTTCTTCCACAGCTCTCCCGTGTATCTTGGGTCCCTAGTCAACTCGTGAAGCCGTTTAATATCCACATCCGTCAACGGATCAGTAGGCAACTTATAGTCAACAATGTCAGTGGCGTAGACTCCTCCCCACTTAGCATCAGGCGTCGTCAAGCCCCGAAGATGAGCCGCATTCGCTGAACCAGAAATAATAACCATAGCAATATGCATCCCCCACGGATCGCCGTCAGTGAAAATAAACACTGGAAGCTCCAACTCATGGTTCAACCGATTAATGAAGTGCCTAGTTGCCCGGGGCGCCTGACCAGCAGTCAAAACAAGAAGAGCGTTAAATTTTTCGTGAACCCGCTCCTCAATAAACCGGGTGAACAAGCCGCCCTTCTCGATGGCGATAACCTTGTCACAGCCAGTTTTAGCGAATTCAGAAGAAACCAGAGAGGGACCTATCATAACGCCGTCAGGGTGAGACGTCAAGTTCAACTGTTTTCCCTCATACCCTGGAACAGTATACTCGATGGTTAAGTCGCCGAAGATGGCTGAACGCTCCTCAGGGAAGACGTTGAAGTCTTCTCTAGCGAAGCCCGTAGCCGTCTCCAAGTCAGTGATTATGTTGTTGGACTCCGGCTGATCCTTAAAGGACATTTCGTAGGCTTGAGCCGAGTAATAGACATCCCTGAGAGTCGAAGTTTTCCTGTTCTTCACAAGCTCGCTGGCGAAGAAGCCCGCCCAAACCATCTGAGTGAAGGGCCTGATGTGCCGAATATTACGGGCACTGCGCTTGACGCTTTTTTCTCCCAAGATATACTGCCGCTCATCAGGACTATAAAAGATGTTTTCGGTGGAACGGCTGGGCATCTCCACCCAAGGAAAATTTCCCTTCTCCATCTGAGCATAAAGGTTACCGCCAAACCCCCTCAGATCCTTCAGAATCTTTTTACTCTTCTTTTTAGCTGAACTTTCAGGCTCCTTCTTCATATTTCCTCACACTCTTCAACAATAATTCGATGTCTGGCTCTTCATTCTTTCCAGCCAAGTCCGTGGAGAACCGGGCTATCTTAGGCAAATACTTGGAGAAAACAGTTAATCTTCTCTTCTCTTTCGCCCGATGTTCCCGCTTCGACAGAAACGTATGCAATCGACGGGCTACCTCGCGGATGCCATTCAAAATTTCATTCTTCACCTCTGGCCTGTCCGCGATAAATTCTTTGCCAACGGTTTTGTAGGGAACCTTGGTGCTGCAAACGTGAACAAGAATGGCTAAAGGCATAGTCGAAGAAACCTTGTATCTTCTCCAGTTGATAGACCGGATAACCCTCACTGAAACATCGCTGGCTTCGTCATACAACAGCGGAATCCTGTTAGCAAACCTGTAAACAACAAAATCATCCTTCTTAGGAATATCTCCCCCATACGCTATAGCCGTCTCCACAATGAAGGGATGACCCGCATAAGTGGAGGGTTTCCTCTGAGAAACAGCTATGAACTCCGGCTTCAACTCCTTAAGAATCCCAGCCCTCAACAAATCCTCCCCCAACGGAGACAAACAACTCGCGTCCGGAGGAAGAAAATCAGGGTATCTCTTCATCATCCGAACAAGCCGCACAATCTCGTTGGGCTTCAGTTTCCTCGGATTTTTTGTTCTAACAAAACCAGCGGATGAAAGCAAACGGAGAATAACGGTTCTGTCAACTTTTGGGAAGCTGCTTTTCAGGAAATCGATCATGTTTTGGGACTTAGTTTTCTTCAATGCAGCTTTGATTTCTTTTTCAGTTACTTTGCCAAAAGTGTTCCTAAGTTTCTTGTGTTTGCTGATTGTTTTTATAAGCTGGGTGACGTCTTCGGGTTTAAGTCTCTTCGGTTTGGGTGTTTTGATGAACCCCGCGAAGTCCAAAAAATTTAGGGAAGTGCCCTGACCGACTCGGTGAAAGTGTTTTCGCATAAAGTCCAGCAGGTTTCGGCGATTGGTGACTCGTATGAGGCGCTGAATCGTTTCAACGTCCACTCCGTAAGGGTGAGCCAACGTTTCTGTTGGTGGAGGAGGCATCTTTTTTGTGGCTCGGCTGAACATATAGAGTCTACCTTTGGGGTCAACGAATCTGATGTCCGCGTAGGGCGTCACCAGAGCCGTCTGCTTCAGGTATTCCAGAATCTTAGACATTGCCCTGTAGTAGTCTCCCTCCAGAGAATACTCAACAATGGTTCCACGCCACTTCTCCTTGTTTCTCCGAGTCTTACGGTCCAAGATTAGGGGGCGGTTCCGCTGGATGTCAATCATCATCTTATACTCGTAAATCTTAGATGTGCCCGTGCTGGATTTCACGAGAAGAGGCTTGTGAGTGGTAATTTGCCCATAAAGAATAGACATTGTTCCTCCAAGACCGAAAGTTCCCCTAGCCTGCTTAAGCGTATATTTCGAGCCAAACAAAACCTGACCAAAAGCAGACGGAATATGACGAGCTGAAATTCCGGAACCGTTATCCATAATCTTCAGCCGGTATACACCATTTCCTGAATCCGCTGCAGATTCTTCCTCAGACAATCGAACGTACACCTCTGGAGGAACATTCATTTGGTCAGCGGAGTCTAGAGAGTTCTCCACCAGTTCCCGGATGGATGCAAAGATTGCTCGGGAGGGGTTGGTGAAGCCGGCTATGTCCCGGTTTCGGTAGAAAAAGTCTGCGGGGCTTATCTCTTGAAAGGTCACCAAAGCTTGTTTCCCCCGCCCCTCCATATTTTAGGGTTTAGAAACTGTGTTTTCGTTGTTTTCGCGGTGCCTTCGCAGTGTTCTGCACTGGAAACCGCCTCAGAAGGGCATTGTATGATATGTGGCAACATGGCAGGTTCATTCATAGTTCTGTATGATAACTATTTCAATGTTTTTGTAAAATTTAAAGGTTAACTAATTTTTACAGTTTTTAGGCTAGGGTTTGTCTGCCGGTTCCCAGAGTTGCAGCCTCTGTTTCTTGAGTTCTCTCCGTTTTTTGTGCAAGAAACGGTACACTGTTCCGTGGAGGCTTCCCCTGATGAGCATGCGCACAGCTTCTCGGGCAATTGCGGCTTGATCAGCGTGTCCGATTATTGAGATGGTGTGACCGTAAATGGAAATGTTTGCGCCGCTTAGTTCCTCGATGATTTTTCTGGTTTTTCCTTCCTTCCCGATTACTCTGCCTTTCAGCCGTTTCATGTCGGACTGGGACCTGCCCACGGTTTCTCGAAGATTTATCACCTCAAAAACTGTGTCATCGTCATTGAGCAGCCTGAAGGCATGGTTCGGCGCGAAGCCTCTGCCTATAGCGGTAACCACTTCTTTGGCTCTGAAGAGAACAGTTGGGTCTTCAGCGTTGGGTGGAAGAGTTATCTGAACAGTGCCGTTTTGGCTGTCCACATTCAAGTCAACAGAAAGCTTCCTTTCGATAACATTTTTCACAGTGCCTTCTGGACCAACAAGCGCGCCGATGCGGTCTCCCGGAATCTTGATGTAAGTTTTAGTTCCTTCCATCTGTAATCCTCTCGTACATTTCATCTACCGAATACATGTCTAAATTTTTCCTTTTGAAGTATTTATGCAAGTTTTTTATGTCCCTTCGCAAAAATCTGTCAGCCATAGGATGCCCGGTTAAAACAGATTGGGCAACATCAAAGACCACTGGTTTATTTTTCCAGATCATGATGTTGTATTCGCTAAGGTCCGCATGCACCAAGTCTCCCTTCTGGTAGAGCCTCCTTAAATAGGTTAACAAAAGTTTGAAAACTCGCTGCGGGTCCTCAAGGGCGGTTTCTTTCAGCAGGGGCGCACGTTCACCGTTCTTGCCTATGAACTCCATTATCAAAACGTTCTTTTGTATGGCTAAGGGTTCCGGAACGTTGACTCCGGCTTTTTTGGCGCGTCGTAGATTCTTGAATTCTTTTTGTGCCCAAGCGTATATGAGTGATCGTGTGTCTCTGCGGACGTGGGAGAATCTGGGGTCGCCCTCTATGTATGGGATCATGCCCTTTTTGAATTCGGCTGAGCTGGTGAGGTATATTTTGATGGCTAATTCTTTTCCTTGCGGGTCTTTTCCCCAGTAGATTCTTGCTTCCTTTCCTGCACTTACAACTCCATGAATCTCATCGATGATCCCTTTGTTCATGAGGTCGTAGATGGTCATTAGGGTGGAGCGGTCGAAAACCTCTTCTATAACTTGGTAGTCTTCGCTCCGCTTATTCTTCATCAACGCCTCTATTTCGTACGCTTTTTGCTTCCTGTCGAGCCTCTTCTCCGCCCTTTCTCTAGAAGACACAAGTAACCTTCCTACAATGCAGTGATTCACATTTTCATATTTAGGTTTCTATGCAACAGCTACACCTGAAAGCTTTTTGATAAGCTCTATATGGAGGGCTGCAAACTAGTTTCTGAGATGCTTCAATTAAAGGTGTAACCGAGAAATGAAGTTTGTTAAGCTAAACGAGAAAGAGTGGCTGGAGAGGAAGGGTTACTCTAAGAAAATCTTGCTTACCGAGGATGACCTGAAATCGGAGGGAAACGTTGTCCAAGTCGTCAGGAATGAGGCGCACACGGAAATAAAGCCTCACTACCATGAGCAGATGATCGAAATCTACCATGTACTGAAGGGAAACGCTGTTGTTTTCTGCGGAGACACAAGGGTTAGAGCCCAGCCCGGAGACACTTTACTGTGCGAGCCCGGAGAAATTCACGGCGTAATCAACGATACAGATGAAGATTTCCTGTTTGCTGTTTTCAAAATCAACGCAAAAGACGATGACATGTACTGGGCATAGTTTCTACATTTTGACTATCTGGGCGTGGGGAACCCCAGAAATTTCCAAAACCGCCTCAGGATGAACCAGTCCCGCTTCTATTGCTTTGTTCACGATGTTAGCTCCAACCATGTTCACGATGGTGGATTCTTTCATGAGCTCAACAGCGTCTGCCACTGGCATCTTTGGGCCTTTGTAGAATTCTTCTTTCACCTTGAAAACCAGTTTTCCGTGCCTCAGAGTCTTCCCTAGCAGCTCCTCGTCGCAGGTTGCGAGAAGCACGTATTTTCCGCATTTCCGCAGATTGGTGTAGGCTTCCAAGGTTAAGAACTCTACAAGGTTGATATGGATGATCTTGCGCCGCAGGCTTCGCATACCAGAAACAGGAAACGTTTCTCTTTGACGATTTTCGTGTCTGGGCGACCGCACACAGGGCAAACCACAAACTCTTTGACGTATCTTTTGATTAGCCGTTCAAAGGTGTCGCTGTAGAATTTTCCCTGAAAGATGGCGCGGTTTCTCTGCATGGTTGCAGCTGTTGCCATTTCTCCTGAAAAGAATTTTAGCACGTGACGGGGTTCCCGGTTAAGAGCGCCACAGATTTCCTTGAAATTGGATAGGATTGTGCGCATGCCGACAACATGGCTTCGAGGTCTTGGAACCTCAAACCGTTTGTGCTCATTTATCTCTGAGGGAAGCTGCGATTGGGCGCGTTCAAGCAATTCTCTGTAGTTCATTCCTAACTCCTACACTACACCTCTTTGCCACAAATAAAAGCCCTTCCCTTTTATCCCTCTTGTTCTTGATTGCAGGATTGAAACAGAAAATCCTTAAATCTTAACTTGACAATCGGTAAATAGACAATCATCTGAGGGCCCGTAGCTCAGTTTGGTTAGAGCGCCAGGCTCATAACCTGGTGGTCGCCGGTTCAAGTCCGGCCGGGCCCACCACAAACCCAAGAATAATCAATTATTTTCGGATAAAGGCATTAATTCTATATACAACATGCATAAAATAGGACATATTATGTCACTAATTGTTGCTGAAGGCCTCTCAAAAACTTACGGCAGAGTAGTCGCCGTTGATAATCTGAATCTGTCGCTTGATGAAGACTCTGTCACAGGTTTGATAGGACCCAACGGGGCCGGAAAAACCACCACCATCAAGATGATTCTGGGTTTGCTTAAGCCAGATAAAGGCATGGTGAAGGTTTTTGGTCAAGACCCATGGGATAATCCGGCTATTCGGTCCATGATTGGGGTAGTTTACGAGAAAGCGTTTTTCCCTGCTCACCAGAAAACTTTGGAGTATCTGCAGAGGGTTTGCAGAATCTTCGGCGTTTCCGAGAGCCGAGCCATGGAAGTTTTGGAAATGGTGAATTTGCAGGATGCAAGTGACCGGGAGATTAGGGCGCTTTCAGCGGGTATGCTGCAGAAGTTTGCTATCGCCCACGCTCTAGTTCACAGTCCTAAGCTGGTTGTGGCGGATGAGATGACGGCTAATCTTGACCCACAAGCAAGAAGCGAGCTTTTGGACATAGTTTTGCAGCTTCACAAGGAGGAGAATGTTGCGTTTCTTCTCTCTTCTCACATTCTTCCAGAGTTGAGTAGAGTGTGCGATTCTGTGGCGATTATCAACAGGGGCAAGGTGTGGGCATTCGGAAACTTGTCTGAACTTTACGAGAAGTACGCTATTGGCATTATCCGAGTTACCACCGACAGCGCTTCTGAGCTAGAGTCTGAAATCAAGAAGCTGAAGTACGTCGAAGACGCGGAGAGCGACATCAGAGGAATCTCAGTTAGAGTAGCTGACGGAAAGGAGGACAAATTTTACGAGGACGTTCCCAAGCTGGCAAAAAAGATTAAAGCAAAAATTTTGGGGATAGAAACGGGAAGCGCCTCACTGGAAGAATTATACAGATTAGCGGTCAGCGCAAAGGAGAGGAAGTGACAGACATGGGAAAAGGGAAACCATTCTTGGAAGTTTTGGCGTCTGCAATCCACGAAGACTACAGATTCCCGTTCCTTGAGCTATTTGCTTTTCTGTATGCCGCAGGTACATTCGTGTTTGCCAGTTTCGGAGTCCACATGGCTGCTGTAGGCAGCACAACTCAGGTCATGGCAACAGCAAACGAAACCATAGCCTATAATGCAGTCAATTCGATTCTCAGCATGCCTCTGTTCATCTTTATTATACTCATTTTCAAAAACATTGCTTATGGTTTGGGAAGCGACCTCGAAAAAGGAATAGTCCAAACATACTTTTCGTATCCCCTCAAAAGATATGGAATATTAACAGCCAAGCTGCTCTCAGCCCTCGGCGTTGCCCTACTTCTATTCCTTGGCATCCAGATTTCGGCTCTTTACGTTTTGGCTCCAGACATTATAGTGCCACAGTTAAGCACGGTGCTTCTGACTTACGCCGCAAACTTAAGCTATCCTCTTCTTATCGCGGGCATAATGCTTCTGATAACCTTGCAACTTCGAAGAGGAGGCATATCGCTTGTTATTGGCTTAGTTCTCTATTTCGCTATGAGTATAGTTTCGGCAATAGCAACAGTTTTTGCCATATTCAGCGAGAGCCCATTATCTTTGCAGATACTCTCAGCAATTTCCCCAAGCGTTGTTTTACAGCAATATTACGGAGGAAGTCTCGGAAGCTTTTGGGCACCAGCTTTCTCAGAGGTGCTACTTTATACCGGAGTCAGCTACGTGATTGTAGCGCTTGTATTCACTCTAGGATATATTTACTTCAGCAGGAGGCTTAACCTATGAAACGGTGGACAATCGTTGTAGGGCGATTGGGAACAGTTCTCATAGCCGTAAGTTTGGCCTTGCTACTAGTTTCGCTTATTCCCCAAATCAATCTAGTAAGTTTCAGTGCGAGTATGGGCGTTCCTCCAGGAATGGTTCAAGCAACCAGTTCTAGAGTTCTTAATCCCCAACAAGGAATAGAGATTAGAGCCACAATTGAAGGCACAGTCAACCTCTACTTGTTGGAAGTGAGCAGCAGTGAAATATTTCCGGGAACAGGAGGACCAATATTTTCCGCTAATACCACAGACCTGCTTGAATTTTTGGATACAAACCCAGATCTAATCATATGGAATTATAATCTTGAAGACGAAACTTTTGAGGGATCTTATACGCCAACCAAAATTATGAATGCCACCCTAGTCTTTCACAATCCAAGCTTGGACGAAGACGCCAGAGTGGACTATGATTTGTCGTTAATAAGCACTGTAGCGCCCGGGGAAAAAGTTCGGAACATAGCATACTGGGCAGCTCCGATAGGGTTCGTATTGGCGATACCTTGGCTAGTAAACATGTGGAAACAGAGAAAACAAAGCCTAGACTCCTAGAGTTATACTGATGCTTGCTCAGCACAGTGTTTTGTGGCAAAAGATTTACTCTTCCAAGGTAATTCTGTTGTAGAGAGTGAAACAGTTTGAGAGGAGACCTTGACAGCATCCTAGCCGAGAAAGGGGCAGAGGCTTTGCTTCTGTACTCGGACAGCTACAGAGACGCCAACATGTATTATCTCACCAAGTTTCTGGCTCCAGACCCCTTCATCTTCCTCAAAAAAGTAGACGCTGACCCCACAATCGTAGTTAATCAGATGGAGTATCCGCGAGCCCAAAAACAATCCATCGTCAAAGACGTGAAATCCTACCTTGATTACAACTATCTCCAAACAGTGAAATCAGCCAAGGAACCGCAACATGGCGCCATGAAATTCATCGCAAAAGTAGCAGAAAAGGAGCTGGGCGTGGGAACGAAGATTTGTGTGCCCCATAACTTTCCGGTGATTGCGGCTGATGTGATGAGAGAGGAGGACTTAACGGTTAATCCTATGTTTGGTGTGGTCGAGAAGGCTAGAGAAACCAAAGACATCGACGAAGTAGAAGAAATTAAAGCCATTCAGAAGGTAGTCAAAGAAGTCACCTCAGAAGCAATAGAAACTATAGCCAACTCAGATGTGGGCAGCAACAAAACCTTGCTCAGTAAGGGAAGGCCCCTAACTGTGGGCAAGATAAAATCGTTTTTTGGAAGCAAACTCCTAGAAAACGGGTGCCTACCCGAAGAAGACATCATAGTCGCATGCGGCACAAAATCAGCTGACCCGCACTACGTGGGTGAACCAGAAGACAAACTCAAGGCAGACCAGCCAATAATACTTGACATCTATCCCCGAAGCATCCAGAAACGCTACTGGACTGACATGACCCGAAC
>CBFCZR010000036.1:0-13250 GCA_965602795.1 Candidatus Bathyarchaeota archaeon
ATTATCACGTTATCCAAAAGCCCCTTCTCTTGAATCAAATCTAACACCTTATCTTCAATCCCGGTTTCCTTGAGTTCCACCAGAATCTTCACCCGCTCACCCACAAACTCCAGCGCCTCCTCCAAGGTGGGTATATGTTCCCCCTCCTCAGTAACGAACTTTTTTATCTCCTCCAAACTAAGCTCATCAACTGAGCCTCTGCCATCCGTGGTCTTGTTCACATCAGAGTTGTGGATAACAACAATTTCCTCATCCTTTGTTCTTCGGACATCCAATTCCACGGCGTCAACTCCAAGCTCAATAGCACGCTTAAAGCTACGCAACGTATTCTCAGGCTCGTAAGCCCTTGCCCCCCTATGACCTATCTTCAACAAACCTTTTGCACCAACACCCAACTCTGTAGACACATAAGATTATGTGCGGGAAACGTAAATGAAATTTGCTGTGCTCCCAGACTTTCTGATAGTCACAGCATCTCCGGCAAGTAATCCAATGAGATTCTCGTTGTTGTCAGCCAACAGCCATGCAGGTCCACGGATGACAGTTAACTTCACGGTGGAATATTCTGGAACCACAAAGCTCTCCATATTACTGTTGTGCAGATTGTTGAATGATATGCCGATGCCTTCGGCGAAGCTTTTTCCCCCTGTCGCTCTATAGTATCCTGTGGAACCGAAGGCTGTAGCAACTATGACGCCGTCGCCAATCAAGTCTTTGCACTCTTTTCCGTCAACGGAGAGGGAGAACCTCACGGCTTGCGTCGGCAGCTTGGGGTGAATCTGAATCTCATTTAAGCCAACAAGCTTTCTGCCTTTAGCTTCTGTCTCCAATTTCATCTTCTCATGCAAACAGTAGTCGCCTTCTCTAATCTTTGACAAGACATCCTTCAACTCATCCAGAGTGTAATCATATTTTCTGCAGGTCTGTGAAGTCTTGATTATCAGCTTCGGAACCTCAGGAAACACTCTCTCACCGAAAAGAACGGTGCCGTCTCCACCGTAACAGACAACAAAATCAGGGTTCTCCTCAACAACCTTGAAGCCCTCAGCAGCCAAAACATCCATAATCTTTGAAGTGCCCTTCCGAGAAACCACTAGAACCTTTTCCAGCTTTTTCGGCTCCATCGACAAGTCGCCCACCACTGTTTCCAGCCTACCTTAACATGTCTATACGTTAAGACTAAAAAAACTGTGTGCCCCCGTAAAAATGTTTACGGACGACCCTTAAGGATTTCTGGCAGTCTCCTACGCAAAACTAAGGCGACAGGAACACCAACCAGCGCACCTACAGTGACTTGTAGTATGTTTAAGGGAATTGCCGCCACGGCAACACCTAATCCCCACAAATAGACCTCAGTAAGAAAGTAACCAGTAACCATTTCAACCCCAGCAGCAACAACCGCAAAAACGTCCCGAAAAACACTGTTCTTATTGCTAATAAAGCCAGCAATCAAGCCCTCCAAACCTTTGATAACCAACGTGAACGGAGCATAAATGGGATATCCTGGGAGGTCAGCCACGGCTGAGCCTAATCCCCCTGCAACACCGCCTATAAGCGGGTTGAATAGTAAGGCGGCGACAAAAATCATGGCGTCTCCAAAGTTGAAGTATCCGCCCATACCGTTAGGAATCTGGACAATTAGCGTTCCCACAGTAACCAGTGCTGACATAACTGCCATCAGAGAAATCTGAATCACGGCTTTTTGTCTTTCAACCAATTAACGCACTTGAATAATACAGTTGGAATGATGCTATTAAAAAGTGATTGCAAATTTTTGATTAGAAGCTGGCGACACCCTTCTTTTCTGAATAGTCATACCATCTCCAAAGTTTATCAATCGCCTTCTCAGAGTATCCCTGTTGTTTCATCAGAACAGTAAAGGAGTTTTTTGCTTTCATCTGAGGGCTTCCAAACAATCTAGAATAGATATGTGAATATAAAAAAGAGTTGCGAATCTAGAATCCAGTTTTTGTAGATATGTACAACGTAGATACAGTTACATTGTGCCGTTAATTCGACAATGATTCTTCAACAAAAATTCGTTTCCAAGCACCATGGACATTAAACAGAGGCTGGCTAGCCCCATTTCTCAAGAAAGTTTTCTGCTGCTGTCCGCAATTTTTTTCGTGGACTATCAAGACAGGTTTTAACAAAAGATGTCACTTGTTGTTTCTTGTCGATTCTGTCAAAAAACAGGTCAAAAGCTTTGATGGTGTGTTGAGCGATAACTCTTCTGCATTCTTCGGTCAGATGAGGTGTAGTGGAAAGGTTTTGAACTTTCAGCAGTTCGTCGGTAATCTTGGGTATAAGGTAAGGTTTTGCATGTGCAATCTTACCTGAATTGCCAACAACATTAGCTACTGTAACCATGTAGTCGTCATCTAAAAAGCTGTAATACCTGTCAAAAATGGCGTCAAACTTGTTGTCTGTATCAACTTGAGTTAGATTGGCAATAATAGCGAGGGCATTCCAAGTTAGGATTCGGTATTTGCTGTCCAGCAGATTAACAAAAAAATCAAAGTGGGGATACAGTTTCTCCGGATGTTCTTCGCTTAAATCCATCAACACTTTCGAGCAGCCATATCTCACAGCGGCTCTTGGATGGTTAACACCCTTAAGCAGCAAAGGAATCAAACTAAAATCCTGCTTAACCCTATTGAGCAGCTCCTCTTTTGTTACTGTTTTGTCCATAAGAGACTGAGCTAACTTAGAAAAATCGACCTTTTCATCCATTTCTTGTGTTCCCCCATCCGAGCCTGAAGCTTAATTAAAGCGAAGTGGAGCCGGGGATGGGAATTGAACCCATATAGAGCAACTCTGCAGGCTGCCGCCTGAACCATTCAGCCACCCCGGCATCCTAAAATCGGGAATTCAATGCTATAACCTTATCGATAACCAAGTTGCGTGGATGTGGCTAACTGTTACTGGTTCTCGGGGAGGCTGCTACCTGCCTGTTTACGCTTTGAGGTATTTTTCAGGGTTCTCTTCGAAGGCTATCTTGCATCCGGGAGCGCAGAAGTAGTAGGTTTTTCCTTTGTAAACTGTCTTGTGCTTAGCCGTTTTCTCGTCTACTTGCATCTTGCAAACTGGGTCAACTGCCAATCATCTTTCACCTCCATTCCATCTTTTAGTTCTGGCTATCCAATTTTGGTTTAAACCGTTTCAGCAGCGAGGCGTTAGTAACCACAGACACGGAACTGAAAGCCATAGCCGCAGCCGCAAAAATTGGATCCAACAGAATGCCAAATGGTTGTAGTACTCCGGCAGCCACGGGAATCAGAACAGTGTTGTAAGCGAATGCCCAAAACAATCCCTGCCTAATTTTGCTCATCGTGGCTCTGCTGAGCTGTATGCTGATGACCACATCTCTGAGGTCATTTTTGACCAACACGATGTCTCCGGTTTCCATCGCCACGTCTGTTCCGCTTCCAACAGCAATACCAATGTCTGCCTGTGCCAGAGCAGGAGCATCGTTTATTCCATCACCGACCATGGCAACTACCTTGCCTTCATCCTGTAACCTTTTGATTTCTGATGCTTTGTCTTCGGGAAGCACCTCTGCCAGCACCCTGTTCATGCCCACTTGTCTTGCGATAGCCTTTGCTGTGCGTTCATTGTCGCCTGTAATCATGACCACTTCGAGACCCATCTTCTGGAGAGTCTTCACCGCCTCCACAGAATACTCCATCAAAGTATCAGCCACAGCAATCAGACCCGCAGCCTCACCGTCCACTGCAACCAGCATAGCGGTCTTCCCATCCTCCTCCAGCGCCTCCATTTTCTCCTCAAGCTGAGCTATGTTTATGCCGTTTTTTGCCATCAACTTCCTGTTACCCAGCAAAACTGTCTTGTTGTCATGCTTTACTTCCACGCCGTAGCCGGGTATGGCTTTAAAGAATTCTGGGTCAACAACTTCAAGATGCCTCTCTTTTGCCCGTCTTACTATCGCTTCTCCGAGAGGATGCTCCGAGTTCTTCTCTGCAACAGCCGCAAGCCTCAACAGTTCGTCTTCGCCAACTTTTTCGACTTTTTTGGAGACAGATGAAGGATTACCAGCTAAAGATTTGGCAGCTACGATGTCCGTGACTTCTGGTTCTCCTTTAGTCAAGGTTCCAGTCTTGTCGAACACTATAGCTTGGAGTTTGTGAGCGGTCTCCAGCGCTTCTCCGCTCTTGATTAAGACTCCATTTTCCGCCCCCTTTCCGACACCCACCATGATGGCTGTGGGCGTGGCTAAGCCCATGGCGCATGGACAAGCAATAATCAGAACTGCGATGAAAATTGTGAGGGCAAAAGTGAAGCCCATTCCCAGAAGATACCAGATGATGAAGGCGGCTGTTGCACTTGTAATTACTACTGGAACAAAGTAACTGCTTACCACATCCACCAATCTTTGGATAGGCGCTTTGGACCCCAGCGCATTCTCAACCAGCCTTATTATCTGCGCTAAAACGGTGTCGGCGCCGACCTTTGTTGCCTTGAACCTCAACACCCCAGTTTTGTTTATGGTTGCCCCCACAACTTGGTCGCCCACCTTCTTTTCCACGGGGATGCTTTCGCCGGTTATCACCTTTTCATCCACTCCAGAGTAGCCTTCGATCACCACGCCGTCAACAGGTATCTTTTCTCCGGGGCGGACAACAACAATGTCGCCGACCTGAACGTCCTCCACAGGTATCTCCATCTCTTCGTTGTTTCGTATGACGCGTGCAGTTTTGGCTCGGAGCCCCATCAGTTTCCGTATAGCCGCGGATGTTCTGCCCTTGGCTATCGCCTCCAACAGTTTGCCCAGAATAAGGAACGTCATCAAGGAAACCGCAGTCGTGTAATACAGTTTTCCTTGTCCCGTGAAGGTGACGTAGACGCTGTAGAAGTATGCTGCTGAGGTGCCCATTGTGACTAGCACATCCATGTTTGGGTTTATGTTTCGGAGCGCCTTGTATGCGCCCACAAAGAAGCTGTGCCCAACTATGAAGTGAACGGGCGTGGCTAAAACGAACAGTAGCAACGGAATGAAATTGTCTACAGGCAGAGTGGGAAGAGTAAATGGGATTAATTGGGCATTGCTGTAGATTACTACAGGTATTGTTACTGCCGCGGAAAACGCTAACCTGATTTTCAGAGAACGTATTTCACGGTCTCTTTCCTTCTGTTCTGCATCCCCCACATCTCCCTCGGACTCAACGACATCGTATCCCACGTCGCGTATAGCCTTCTTGATTCCCTCTAAGCTAATCTGCGCTGGATTATATTCTACGGTCGCTGTTTCTAAGGCAAAGTTGACGACAGCCTTGTATACGCCCTCTTTCTGGCTTAGCGCCTTCTCTATAGCCTGTGCGCACATGGCACAGTGCATCCCGCTGATTTTCAGAGAAACTGTTTGATGGATTACCCTGTATCCTACTCCAGCGATGGCATCCTCGATGGCTTTCTGGTCCACCACATCCGGGTTATAATCTATAATCGCCTTTTCAGCAGCAAAATTGATAGAAGCATAAAGTATTCCCTTCAACTTGGGCAACCGTTTTTCGATGGTCTGCGCACAAGTAACGCAACTCATTCCCCCAATGCTGAGAACAAGACGTTTTTTCTTTTCGTTAACCATTAATACCCCTTTTTCTTTCTTCACACGCCTTAGCAGAGCAAAGTTTCTTGTTTTTCAGTTAAGCAATAATCAGTCACAAGAATTTGCTTTGCACACTATTCTATAATATCGGATGTTATCAAAATTATTTAACGATTCCTTTTTTGTGAAAGCCATACAAAAAAGTCTATCAAGTTTACATAACCTGAAACCATAATCTTTTAATGACACCCCGCAACTGAAAAATAAAAGGAAAAGCAATTTTTGGGATGTGACTGTCAGGATGGAAGACGAAGAGCTTGAAAGAATAAAAGCCAAAAAGATGAAAGAAATTATGAGCCAGCAGAATCCGGGCGTAGTTAAATTGAATACTTCAGCTTTTGACGATTTCATAAAGACTGATTTGCCTGTTGTTGTCGATTTCTGGGCTGACTGGTGCATGCCCTGCAGAATCATGGCTCCGGTGATGGAGGAACTGTCTAAAGAATACGCAGGAAAAGCTCTGTTCGGGAAAGTTAATGTTGATGAGAATGCTCAGATTGCTGGTCGCTACGGAATTATGAGTATACCCCATTTTCTGATCTTCAAAAATGGCACTGTTGTCGAGAAGATAGTTGGTGCCGTGGGTCGTGGACCTCTAGAAAACGCCTTGAAGAAGCATCTCTGAGGGACCAAAAAAGAGATTACTTTTATCCGCTCTAAGCGGATAGATATAGCAACTCAAACAGTTATTGGGATAGAGTAGGGAATGTGTTTTCTTGTCACCGAAAGTTCTTAACGAAAATGATTCCGAGAAAAAATTGGGTTTCATCGTCAATCCCATTGCAGGCATGGGAGGGGCAGTGGGGCTAAAGGGCACCGACGGCAAAGACATTTTAGAGAAGGCGGTTAATCTTGGGGCAGAGCCAGTGGCTCCGGCACGAGCAGAATCTTTTCTATCTGAGTTAAAGTCTCTCAGAAAGGATGTCAGGCTGATTGTAGGCGCTGGGTTGATGGGAGAAACCGAAGCCCGAAAACACGGTTACGGCTGCAAAGTTTTTGGAGAAAACAGAGAACAGACCAGTAATGAAGACACTGTGGAGACTGCGAAACAAATCGTGAAAGAGGGAGTTGACATTCTCATCTTCTGTGGTGGAGACGGCACAGCCCGGGATGTGTTGAATGCTGTTGACAAGCAGGTTCCTGTTTTGGGTGTTCCCACTGGGGTTAAGATGCACAGCGCAGTTTTTGCTGTTGACCCCAAAGCCGCGGCGAGGATTACCTCAAGGTTTCTGAGAAAACAGTTGCCCCTCTGGGAGGCTGAAGTCATGGACATAGACGAAGAGGCTTTCCGGCAGGGCAGAGTTTCTGCGAGGCTGCACGGTTACCTGTTGACCCCCTATGAGCCAACTCTGATTCAGGTAGCCAAGATGGCATCGCCCATGACAAAGGATGAGTTGCGGAATCAGGCGGCACTTGCGGTCTACATCACAGAAACCATGAAGCCAGATGTTGTTTACATTGTTTCTGCGGGGACAACCACCCGCACCATAGGAGACCTGTTGGATGCCAAAAAGACGCTGCTGGGAGTGGACCTGTTCTACAACAAGAAGATGATAGCCAAGGACGTAAACGAAAAACAGATTCTGAAGAACATTAAAGGAAAAGCTGCTAAGATTATCGTCACGCCCATAGGCGGTCAGGGCTTCATTTTCGGCAGAGGAAACCAGCAGATAAGCCCACAGGTAATCCGGCAGGTAGGCATAGACAACATAATTGTCATCGCAACAGACAACAAGATGAAAAACCTGAAAAGCTTGAAGGTGGACACCGGCGACCCCGAACTTGATGCAGAGTTTCGCGGCACCATCAAGGTTGTTACGGATTACAAAGTGGAGCAGAAGACGCCAATTGAATAAGTATAAATTGCGTGAAGTAATTTGGTTTTCGTAATAATTGGTGGATGGGATAGCAGAATGAAGAGGTTTGTTACTATGGGTAGAGGAGGCAGCGGCAAAACAACTTTTGTTGCCCTCATGACCAAATACTTTATCGAAAAAGGTGACGTTCCACTCCTTCTTGTGGACGTTGACCCGGACCAGAACCTGTCAGAGATGGTTGGGGCAGACCTCAAAAAAGAAGGACGAAAAACCGTGTCCGAGCTGCTTATTGAAACCTTTCTGGACAGAGGAGGCACAACCGTCGGAGTTCCCCCCTCAGAGAGGCTTGAAAACAAAATCTGGGAAGCAGGACTCTACGAGGGAGAACACTTCGACATGATGGCTGTAGGAACAAAATTCATAGAAGGCTGCTACTGTCTCCCGGACGCTGCCTTGAAGAAGGTTCTGGAGAGCCTAACCAAAACGTACAGCTATGTTCTGATTGATTCTCCGGGTGGACTAGAACACCTTAACAGACGAATAGCCTCTAAGGTAGACGACATATTCGACATTATTGACCCATCCCAGAAATCCTTCAATCACATAGCAAGAGCCTACAAAGTAGCCAAAGAAGTGAAAATAGACTTCAAAAACTTCTATGTGGTCGGAGGCAACAGATTTCCGGAAAAACTGGAATCAGAAGTGGAAAAAAGAACAAAGCTGCGATACTTGGGAAAAATCAGCCACGACAAACAAGTGGAAAACTACGTTCTCTACGGAAAATCACTACTCGACCTACCAGAATCATCCCCCGCATACAACTCAGTGAAGAAAATAATGCAGAAAGCAGGATATTAGGAGACTAATAATACTTCATTGTTGAAAACTAGCTTTTTTCTGGAAATCACGCACCCGCCCAAAAAGATGAAGCTAAACTTCCCCCAGAAACTTATGAAACAGAAAAGGATTCTCCTGTTTGCTCAGTCAACAGGAACCTCTGCAGAGCCAGCAATGTTGGAGCATGAGTTATCTTGCCAGCAGTTAACAGTTTCTGTATGTTGCTGATGGGCACGAGTTTCACGTTTATTTGCTCAGTCTCCTCCAGCCTCTGCGCTCCCTTCTCGAGGTCTTTAGCAAAGAAAAGATGAGCCCGTTGAATGCTTCTCGACAAAGGATGAAAACAACCCATGCATGCAAGTTGACCGGCGCTGTAACCAGTTTCTTCTTCAAGTTCACGGAACGCAGCTTCCTCAGGAGTCTCCCCGTCTTCGATGTGTCCGCTGGGAATCTCGAGACTCAAACAGTTTCTGGGATACCTGAGAATCTCTATCATCACAATCTTATCATCTGCGAGGGGCAGAATAGACACGAAATCTCTTAACTCAACCTTCGTAAAGGTTATCTCTTTGCCGCTGGGCAAAATCACCCTATCATCGAACACGGACACGAAGTCTGAGCGGCAGAGAACCTTTGTATCAACCAATCTCCATTTCCTCAACAAACTCAACTTCCATTGCTCAACTAAACGGAAACAAGAGATATTAAAAAGTGATTCCACGCCAATAGAAGATAATACCACACCAAACAACAAGCAAGGAACATGATAGAAATGACAAAAAACATAACATCAAGCTACCGAAAGCTGCTAGAAAAAACAAAGAACATAGCTACGCTCAGTTCAGCAACAGCAATTCTCCACTGGGACATGGAAACAATGATGCCCCCACGGGGAATCAAAATGCGGAGCCTACAGCTGGCTATGCTCAGCCGAATCATCCACAAAATGAGCACCGACCCCAAGATTGGACGCTTGCTAAGAGAGATTATTAAGCATCCAGAATACGGAGAACTAGACCAAGTCCAAAAAAGAAATCTGTACCTGATAAAGAAACATTACGATGAGCAGACAAAACTTCCCGAAGAGTTGGTCGCCGAAATCGCAAAACAAAAAGCCATAACGATTGACACATGGAAAAAGGCGAAAGCCGCCAAAGATTTCCTCAAATTCAAGCCTGAACTTGAAAAACTCTTTAACATGAGGAAACAGGCGGCTGAAATCTTGATGGAAGTAAAAGAAACGGCTACGCCCTACGACGCGTTGGTAGACATTTTCGAACCCAAAATGACCTCTGCGAACATCAGCACAGTCTTCAACGAATTAAGAGAGGGACTGATTTCTCTGCTAAGGAAATGTGAAGCATCGCCGAAACAGCCTAACACAGCAGTCCTTAAGCGGGCGGTCCCCATTGACACACAAAAGAAGATAGGCAGAGCTCTCGCTGAATTCATCGGCTACGACACAGAATCAGACAAGTCTGGAGGCAGAATCGACGAGACGGAACACCCCTTCACCACAGGATACTATGACGATGTGCGAATCACAACGCATTACTACAAAAACAGGTTCGCTTCCTCAGTTTTCTCCATCCTGCATGAGGGGGGTCACGCCCTCTATGAACAGAACCTGAAAAAAGAATGGATGTTCCAGCCAGTGGGAGACGCATGCTCCATGGGATTCCACGAGTCCCAATCCCGATTCGTAGAAAACATCATAGGAAGGTCCCGCGAATTCTGGAGCTATTTCCTACCTGAGTTGAAACAACTCACGAGCAAAGCGCTTTCGGATGTAGATTTGGATGGTTTCGTCCACGCAATTAACCATGTTAAACCATCGAAGATCAGGGTTGAAGCAGACGAGGTCACTTATGGTCTCCACGTTATCATAAGATTCAACATTGAAAGAGACCTGTTCGCAGACAAGATAACCATAGATGAGCTTCCGCAGATATGGAACGAAAGCTACAGCGAGTATCTGGGCGTAACTGTTGAGGACGACTCTGAGGGTGTGATGCAGGACACTCATTGGGCCAGCGGATTATACGGGTACTTCCCAACATATGCTCTGGGGAACATCTACAGCGGACAAATACTAGCCCGCATGGAGAAAGAACTTCAGGACTGGAGAAACCAGATTTCTGCGGGCGATTTCGGAAGGGTTAAACAGTGGCTGGTCAAAAACGTTCACAGCATCGGAAACCTCTACAACCCAGCCGACCTCATAAAGCACATCACCGGCAGAGAACTCGCTGTCGAGCCCTACCTCAGCTATCTAAACAAGAAATATTCAGGGCTTTACGGTTTCTAGTCTACAAAGGTTTTTACTTATAGTTCACCATGCACTTGTTGGGTTGAACTTGTTGAGAGTGGGCTTTCACATCTCCATTTCTGGCTCCATCGATAGAGCAGTGGACAGAGCCGCTGAGTTAGGATGCAACACCTTCCAGATTTTCACCAGAAGCCCCAGACAATGGCACGCAGCAAAACTTGCCCCAGAAACCAGCCAAGCCTTCTCTGATAAAGTGAAGAGTTACGACATGAAACCTGTTTTTGCTCACATGCCTTACCTGCCGAATCTGGCTTCTCCCAGAGACAAAGTCTACGAAAAGTCCGTGAAGACCCTCACCTCAGAGCTGAAAAGATGCAAGCAACTGGAGATTCCCTACCTGGTGACTCATCTGGGCAGCCACCTTGGAGAAGGCATGCAAAAGGGCTTCACCCGACTAATCAATGGATTCAACCAAGCCCTCGAAGTCACTGATGGAAGCGTCATGCTTCTGCTCGAGAACACAGCCGGAACCAGAAACAGCATGGGAAGCACACTCGAAGACATCCAGCATATAATCGAACAGCTAGCCTATCCTGAAAGGGTTGGAATATGCTTTGACACTTGCCACACCTTCGCGGCGGGCTACGACCTCAGAACAGAGGAGACAGTGGAAGCGACAGTCAAACAGATAGATGAGATAATCGGGTTTGAGAAGCTTAAACTTGTTCACCTGAACGACTCGAAAGGAGACCTGAACGCCCACATAGACCGCCATGAACACATCGGCATGGGAAAAATCGGGGAAGAAGGATTCAGAAACATACTGGCAAGCAGGCTGGGAACATTGCCTCTCATAATGGAGACACCCAAAGACAACAGACACAACGATATTGACAACCTCAGAAAAGTAGAGGAACTGGCTGTTGGACTATAGAAAGAAGAGCAGGTATGTAGCTAGCTTCGTTTTTTGATTGGAACAAAATTTCTTCCAAATGCGCCGATATACTTAGATGTTGGGCGAATAAGAACCGCATCTTCATACTGCTCCATCACATGCGCAGTCCATCCTGTTACTCTGCTGGAAGCAAAGAATGCAGTATAGAAGTCTCTGGGAACCCCTAGGGCATGCATGACTAAGGCTGCATAAAAGTCCACATTGGGAAAAATTCCCTTCTTCTCGTGAACAGTATCCTGAATCTTCCGGCATTTATTGTAGATGGCCAAAGTGTCTCTCTGATGACACATTCTTTCAGCTATTCCTCTAAGATGTTTTGTCCTCGGATCCTCTGCTTTGTAGACCCTGTGACCAAAACCCATAATTTTCTTGTTGCCATCCAGCATACTCTGAATGTAAGCCTCCACCTCGTCAAGGCTGTTTATATCACACAGCATCGTCATCACGCTTTCGCTGGCACCTCCATGAAATGAGCCTCTAAGAGTGCCAACCGCAGAAGTCACAGCGGAGTACATGTCTGAGCCGGTGCCAGCCGTCACCCGAGCAGCAAACGTAGAAGCGTTTAGTCCATGATCCGCATGGAGTATCATAAACCGCTCCATAGCATCCTTTTCTTCTTTATCCGCAACCTTTCCTCGGAACATGTACAGAAAGTTTTCAGCAAAACCATATTCTCTAAGTGGAGCAACAGGATTCTGTTTTGCGCGGATTCTATGAAGAAACGCAATTATCGTAGGAACCTTGGCTATTATCCGGATGGCTCTTCTTTGATTTGCAGAAACGGAATTGTCGTTTCGTTCAGGGTCACATTCTCCAAGATGAGAGACTTCTGTGCGTAACACCTCCATTGGATGAGAGTCAGATGAAGCAGATTTGAGGCGTCCAATAACTGGATCCGGTAAAGTCATCTCAGAGAAAAGCTGTGACTTGATGGTGCCCAGTTCTCTCGTGGTAGGCAACTTGTTGTGCAATAATAAATAAACGACTTCTTCGTATGACGACCGGTCAACAAGATCGTCAATGTTATAACCCGAATAATAGAGATACCCAAGCGGGTCTACATAACTAATTTTGGTTGTAGCAGCAGCCACACCCCTGAGACCACGAATCACAACTTTGCTGTAATCGTCATCCGTCATCTTCCATCAGCCTATTTTTGGTAATCATACCGACTCAATCTAACGTTTACCAGATTAAGCCTTTCTTTAATCACATCACACGCCCTAATTAACCCGTATTTGGCAATATTTAAGGCATATACAAACCGCAGAAACTTTCTTGAAATTCTAAGTGGGGAAACGTTATAGCATAAACAGCAGAACCTTATACATATCAGATGTGGACGGGGATTACGCAGTTGCAGATTAGAACAGTCGCAACCATTCTCGCTTGGGTTGTAGTTGTATTACTCCTGCTGAGCAGCTTCTTCAGGTCAGAATGGATACTGCCGATATCGATTGTTTTAACAGCTATTGCAATTCTCGTTTACTTCAGTCCACGTATAAGAAAAAACACAAAAAAACAGAAGAGCTGAGGGCAGCCATTTTGTTTGATGTTCACTGCATTCTTTAATTCTAGGAGTGTACGTCACGCGTTATAGACACGTTAAAGCATTAATGATTACAACAATATGTATATTTTGGAATCTGCGAATCCGAAAATTTACATCATTTAGAGCAAATGTAAAAACAGGCAAAAAAGCCTCAAATTCTATAAAGGAGAACGAAAAATGAAAAAATCGATTAA
>CBFCZR010000037.1:0-13110 GCA_965602795.1 Candidatus Bathyarchaeota archaeon
GCTTTTGTTCTAGACAAGTTGATCCGCAGGTCAATAGCCCAATATGGAAAAAGGGTGAACATGGAGCCGCATGCAATCAACATTTTGAAGTTAGTTGCCAGAATACTTGTTGCTGCAGGTGGCGTAATTGCCCTTATGAGCCTCTTTCAGGTGCCCACAGACGTGTTTCTTGCAGGCGGAGCCTTGACAGGAACAGCCATAGGTTTCGCGTCCACCCAAACAATTGGTAACTTCTTGGCGGGTTTCTACATCATGGTTTCCCGACCGTTTATGGTGAGCGATTACGTGAAGATCGGAGACGTTGAAGGCGAGGTGAAGGAGATTACCATCAACTACACCAAAATCTACACGCCCACCTACAACATAACCGAGATACCGAACAGAAAAGTTTTGGACAGCATCATCAAAAACTACTCAGGAAAAAAGAACATAATAGATTACTCCTTCAAGATGGGCTTCCCGCATCCAGAAAACAGAACAAACAAGCAGCTGCTAGAGGAGTGCGTCAACCCGACTATAGAGAAATTCTATAAAAAATACAAGGAAATCCTTCAAAAGAAGCCAGAAGCGAGCATGCTGAACATGGACAGGCTTGGAAGGGAAGTTAGCATCAGAATGTACTTTCCGGAAGGAAGAATAAAAGAATTCTATGACATGCAGCCAGAACTGATGCGGGATATAGTGCACTGCTGGGACAAATTTAAGATAGACAAATGCAACGAAAACTGCTAGATTTTTCACTGTTTTTGGTTTGTGTCAACCTTTTTTGGCGCAACTATGCCTTTTTTTGGCTTTGGTTCTCTTCCAAAACACGAAAGTGGTCACACTTAACACCGCGAAAATAGCGAACATTGTGCCGCTTGGGTACTCAGGAAATGGAATTGGCTCTCCTCTTGCGTAAACGGGTTGGAGCCATTCGGGAAGATACTCGGTTCTGTTGTCCCATGTTAGTATGTCTTTCCATTCGTCATCGTTTAGGCGCTCTGTTCCTATCTGGTTGAATTCGTAGTAGGAAAAAACTGGACCCACTGCCGTGACCAGTGTTCCGTCAGATTTTGGGTATAAAACCACTAGCGCGTTTATGTAGCCGACGCCGACATGCTTTATCTGAGACGGATAGTCCTGATCGCCTGGAGGAAATGTTGTCACATCCGCTATTACTGGAGCCTCCAAGGTTGAGGTGCTGTTTGCCGCGTAAGCGATTGCGTGTATTGTGTCCACGTACCATCCTATGAAGCCGCCCGAGCCACAATTCCAGACCAACTTTTTTATGAAGTCTATTTCTTCGTCTGTAAGCGGTTCTTCAGCTAGCTCTTTTGTTGATATGGTTTCAAGCTTTTGAGTCACATTTTTCAATGTTTCGAGTGAAGCTGTTATTGTAGGCTCCACTGTTTCTGGGTTGAGCATGTTTACTGCTTGGAGTGTTCGTTCGCACAGGTCGTGCATTCTCGAATAAAAAGTTGGATTAGGTTCAACGAAGGCGTCTGGGTAGCTGCAGATTAATGCTGGTATGTAGGTTTGTTTTGCGTATAGTATGGTATCGTGTCTTAGTTGGGACCAGCTTGCTAGTGCCGTGTTTAGTTTTTCGTCGTGCCATGCCTCGTTTTGCATGAATTCAGGGTAGTCCTCGGAGTAGGTTGGGTAGGTTAAGCTTTCTAGGGCGTACATCCAAACGGTGTAAGATGAAGAGCCCCAATAGTCTTCGTCTAGGCTATCAAAGGTTGTTGTTAAGTTTTGGAGGTTTTGCTCAAATCCGTTATAGTCAAAATCTGGCGCCAATAGCTGGTATGCTCGCTCTGAGCCTAGAACAGCGAATACGTCCAGTCCTTTGGGCATTATTCGCCGTCCTCCAAAAGAGTCGTATTCCACTTGGTCCCAGCAAAGCTTCTGGAAGATATAGGAGTCGGGTACATAACGTTGACCCATAAAATTGTAGACTATAGGATAGCGCGCAAGCACTGCTGGAATTTGGGCCACCAACGCTTGGGACAGTATTTGCTGTGAGTATTCAGGTTTACCCAATTCCTCAGTCAAGGCTGTGAGCCCGCCTTCTGCTGCAACGTCATCTAAGTATGTGGATTCGTCTCCGAAGACATTGTGTAAAGCAGTTTCAAGGTTTAGAAGATTGATTGAGTCGCTTTCGCCCACGAGTGCGCCAGTTACGTCATATAAATCCGTCCAATTTTCGTAGGCTTGTGGATTTGATTTTAGGATGTCCCGCATGTAGACCATGGATGGTGTATCGAAGTGGGGTTTACTCCAGATGTATTGTTCGTCGCTACGTGGAACAAAAACTGGAAAGCGTCCATACCACATCAAAGTGCGGAAGTATCTTTCTAGTTGAGGGTCACCTAGGTAATGTCCCCGCAACGTGAATTGGGTGAAATCGTAGCTGACATTCACGGCGTAGGGTGGGTCGGGGAGATTCCACATTGCTGCTGAAACAAACTCTGGGGTCTCAGCGTATATTTTTTCTAGGAAAAAGTTCAAGTCTGATGAAAGCTCTGTGGGCACGGAAGCGGTTTCGCCTGTGAGTAGGGAGTAGGCTACAGCAAAGTATACTGTAGAGTTTCTTATTGCCCAGTATTGTGTGGAACCGTCATGTGGAATTGTCTGGTAATTGTTTAGTGATGTTTGATAGGCAAATTGGGTGACCTCAAAAGCCATGGGATACAGTGCTTGTTTCTCCACAAGTTTTAGTGAGCAGTCAAAGACTACGTGGAAAAGGTGGAGAATCGAGTCGGTTGTAACAAACACGGGTAAGTCGTTATGGTAGACGTTGAAGTAGTAAAAGTCTTCGAAACGTAACTCTGGATAGAAGATGGATGGCTCGCTTGAGTTAAGTTCAGTGATGACGAAACCGTATTTTTCAAGCATTTCCTCCTGCTCGGGAGAGAGCGAAAAAGCGTTCTTAACCTCTTCGTAATAGGCTGCTTGAGAGGTGTCAAAATATGCCTTGGCAGGTACAACTGCAATTAAATTTATGGAAAGTAGTAATGAAAACAGTAGGAGAATTTTAGCTACCTTGCTGTGTTTCATTTTCTCCCCTCTAAAACTGGACAAATACTATAATTTAACTTTTGTTGCCGAATCAAAATTTGACATTTTTTGAAGGAGTTTTTTGGTGTTGCTTGGTTTTCCCGAAAAAATATTGTTTTCAACATAGCACTGCTATTAGTAGCCTAATAGAATCGAATAGAGAGTTTGGTTCTCTTGTGTTGTTCGATTTCATTTGGGGCTAAAATTTGGCTCTTCTCCAGAGAACAGTAAAACCCGGATATTGTGCGTGCATTAGCAAACAATTTATTTTGGTATAGTTAGTTGGTGTGATGGAGATTGATGCTTTGAATGCTGAAGAAGAACTGATAACTAGACTTAAACAAGATATGGGCGGCGAGATGCCTCGCGCGTTCGCTGGGATAGCGAGGGACATGATAGAAAAAAACAAAGCCCTAATCATACAGTGGCTGAGAGACAACAAAGACTTAGTGAAGGAAGTTATTGAAAGCTAACACCCTTTTATTGTGCGCGCGCATTTCTCAATGACGGCTTTAAGTTTGGGTTCTAGCTTTTTGCTGTTTTTGGATGTTCCGTCCGTGGCTGTGGTTTGTATTGAACGTGTTTATTTGGTCGCGTGTGCCATTTCGGGTTTGTGGTGATTTTTCCTGTTTGATTTTGATGTTGATTTTGGTTGGATTTGATTAGATGGATAATTCTGGCGGGCTTATCAATGGTTTTTAATAAGTAAATGAATGAACATTCATCCATACGGATGGAAATAAATATATGTTCAGTAAATAGTAATATTTATATACAGTTAATCAATATTCTTCAGATTAGTTGAATAAGAGGTGGTTAACGTGACAATGCGAAAAACGTCAAACATCGAATGGATTGACATCGGAGTAGCTGGACTGAACGAATTCATTCCCGGACTGCCAAAAGGTGACGCAATCCTGATTCGAGGTGAACCCGGAACAGGCAAAACAATCTGTTGTCTGCAATTCCTTTACAAAGGCGCCAAACAGGGCGAAAAATGCCTGTACATCACAACAGAAGAAACCCCTGAATCGGTAATGCGAACTGGGGGAGAACTATGGTCCGACTTCCCTGACCTCGTCAAAGATGGAACAATAAAAGTCATCAACATGTCCATAAGCGCAAGTTACGCCAGCGAATACGGCATACTCAACAAGGCAGAGGCAATGACCATCGCAGAAAAAGGATTTGCCGCGCAACCCAGCGCCTCAAGAATCGTGATTGATTCGCTGTCTTCGCTGGAGAAACGTCTATCTAACTTCGAAGAATTCCGAGAAGTGTTCATGAGGCTACTGCTGGAAACCAAACGAAAAGGAGCAACCTTGCTACTCACCGCCGAAGGCATCCCCCTGTCCCCAGACATCACCGAATACCTCGTAGACCACCTGATATACCTTGACTACCGAAAAGAAGACACAATGTGGACACGCGTTTTCATTTTCCGAAAGTCGCGAAGCGTACCCCTGAAACCTCAGATACTTAAACTGAACATTGAACCAGGCGGGCTCTCAGTAGAAGAAACACCATTCGCGCTAAATCCTGTGTGGTTCCAAAGCAAAATCTAAACAACGCACCGATGCGCCTCACAAATAAGTGAGGTTCACCCCTTTCCTCTTTTTCTAAACAATCCATTTAGGTGCCTCGCTGCAAATCACGGCAGTTTTTGATATAGAAACTCTGATAAGGTTTTACTTAGAATACAATTATCTGCTTCTGGAGCCGTGATAGACTATGAAGAATAAGTGGATTCCGCTTGCAGCGTTAACCTTAATCATTGTTGTTTCTTGTGTTGCAGCGTACACGATATGGCAATCCCACATGAGCATAGCCGAGAACAGTGAAACCTTGTTTCAAGTTGGCGCGTTTGAACCGTTTGCCCAAGGAGCCTTTGATGGCAGCACAACTTACGCGGAATTGGCAAAGCACGGCGACTTTGGGCTAGGCACTCTAAACGGCTTAGACGGAGAAATGATTGCACTAAACGGAGTGTTCTACCAGATTCCAATCGATGGAAAACCCCGACAAATAAACGCTACAGAGGAGACGCCCTTCGCTATTGTCACATTCTTTGAGGCGGACCAAACGCTCCACGTTGTTGATGCAATGAACTATTCCGAACTAAAAACTTACATTGACCAAAATGTTTCCCCTGAAAATGCCATGTACGCAATAAAGATTCACGGCATTTACGATTACGCCAAAACCCGCAGCGTGCCCAAGCAGACAGAACCCTACCCAACGCTGGTAGAGGTCATAGAAAACCAGACTATCTTCACATTGAGCAACGTTACTGGGATCTCAGTCGGTTTTCGTCTTCCAAGCTACATGGACGAAATCAACGTAAGCGGATACCATCTCCACTTCATAACCGATGACGAAAACTCTGGCGGACACGTACTGGAATGCATCGTGAGAAACGCTACCATTGAGATAGACTATATATACGAGTATGATTTAGTGCTGCTGGAAAATCCCTAAATTCTAGTCCCAAGAGAAGACATGGATCGGTCAGAATTTGTTTTTAGGGTTTCATGATCTATTATTGGTTGCCCGCCCTATTTTGTGTTGTTTCTGTGTGTGCATGAATGTGTGTATTTTGTTGGGTCAATGTTTTTTGGTTTAACAAGATTTTTCTTGCTTTGTTTTGCAGTAACAAATTGTGTCTAGATTGAGTGTTTGAAAAGTTTTTTCTGTGTATTTGTTTCAGTGATAGGATATTGAATAAACGTTCAGAGTTTAAAGAGTTTATCAATAAAAATTCAGTAAAAAGGAAATATTTATATATAAACAGTCAATATTCTCCAGATTAATTGAATAAGAGGTGATTCAGCATGTCAACACAAGAAACATCAAACATCGAATGGATTGACATCGGATTGGATGGTCTAGAAAAGTTTATTCCAGGCATTCCACGAGGCGATGCAATACTGGTACGTGGTGAACCCGGAACAGGCAAAACAATCTGTTGTCTGCAGTTCCTATATAGAGGCGCAAAGAATGGCGAAAAATGCCTGTACATCACAACAGAGGAAACCCCAGAAACAGTGATGCGGACTGGGGGAGAGCTCTGGTCAGACTTCCCTGACCTAATCAGAAATGGAACAATAAGGGTCGTCAACCTATCTATAACCGCAAGCTACGCCAGCGAATACTGCCTAGTTGACAAAAAAGAGGCCATGGACATAGTCAAAAGAGGATTGAAGGCACAACCCGACGCCTCAAGAATCGTAATCGACTCGCTGTCTTCACTTGCAAGGCGATTATCCAATTCTGCCGAATTCCGCGAAGTCTTCATGAAGATACTGATGGAAACCAAAGGCCAAGGAGCAACCGTGCTATTTAGCGCCGAAGGTATACCCCAATCTCCAGGTATCACCGAATACCTCGTAGACCACCTGATATACCTTGACTACCGAAAACACGACGTAGTATGGACCCGCGTTTTCCTTCTCCGAAAATCACGAAGCGTACCCCTGAAACCTCAGGTACTCAAACTCAACATCAAAGCAGGCGGACTGTCAGTGGAAGAAATACCCTTCTCGCTAAAGCCTGTTTGGTTCGGCGGCAATTAAGAGGGAGGTGATAAGCAATGACTTTAGCAGACGAATCATGGGCGGCGTTCCAGCAGAACTTCTTCGTAGGATGGGCACCCGTAGCCATATTCATAATGGCAACAGCAGGCTTTGCACTATTCTATGCAGGAATGGTCCGCAAAAAGAACGTCACCCACACGATATTACAAATAAACGTAGGATGGACATTAGCGTTCGTTGTCTACTTCCTAGTAGGCTTCCCACTTGCATACTACGTATCTCAACCCGTATTCGGGTTACCGCAATTCGTTCCAACAATCGCAAACCCGCTGCCACCCTTGCTGTCTGAAACAGGCGCTTACGGCATAGCCGCAAGCCCATCTGGACTTGGCGACCTTGCAACATGGTTCAAAATGGCGATGTTCGCAATAACCGTTGTAGGCATCGTCCCCGGAGCAATGGCTGAACGAGACAAATTCTGGGGATGGATCTTAGCAGCTGTAGGTGTAGCCGGTTTCATCTACCCCGTGGTTGAACACTGGGTGTGGGGCGGAGGCTGGTTAGGCGAACTTGGTTACATCGATTACGCGGGTTCAAGCGTAGTTCACCTTGTCGGAGGAACACTTGCATTAACTGGAGCATACGTGATAGGACCAAGAATTGGAAAATTCGTAGGCAACAAAAAAATGCCGCGAACATTCTTCGGGCACAGCATTCCATTGTCTGTAATCGGTGCATGGCTGTTGGCGTTCGGCTGGTTCGGATTCAACGTCGGCTCAAGCGTAGCAGCAGACCCAATGACAATCAACGTGGAACTAGCATGGGTCTCACTAACCACGGCAATGTGCATGGCGGGAGGCATGTTCGGTGCAGCCATCACCTCAAGAGGTCACGTGTTAACAAGCATGGTTGGCTTGCTTGCAGGCGCTGTGGCAATATGCTCGGGAGCACACATAGTTCATCCGCTAGCAGGATTCGTGATCGGCATAATCGCAGGAGTAATCACAACATTCACCATAGGATTCCTGGAACACAAGCTGCACATCGACGACGCTTGTGGATGTTTCCCAGTTCACGCAGCATGTGGAATCTGGGGAGTAATCGCAACAGGAATATTCGGTGGAACCGCTCTTGGGGCACACCCCCTCTACGGATTCGCGGATGTCGCAACATGGATCAACCAAATCGGAATACAGGCAATCGGCGCAGCGTCAATAGCATTATGGGCTGGAGCAATGGGACTGATAATGTTCACCGTCTTGAAGAAACTGAAAATACTACGCGTCACAAGGGACGAAGAACTCTACGGATTGGACATCGCACTGCACAAAACCTTGGCATACCCTGAAGACATGATGGAAGAAAAGTAAAACCCGTGTCAGCTCCTAAACGGGGCACACCTTTCTCTTTTTTTCAAAACGCAAATTCTTTAGAACCACGTTTCGAAGACCTTAAATATTTAGGCACTGATGAACATTCCAAGATTATGGATGGATAAGCTTGGGTTCTCGGTCAACCAGAAGCAAACTGAAAGCGGTTTTTTTTGCTAACTTGATAATTTTAGCCCTCGCAATTCCCAGTTACGTATATGTCTATTCGCTGGTTCCAAAACCCGCCACATTTCAAGTGACTGATCTGGTTTTTGACCAAAGTTGGGTTCAAGTTGGAACGCCCGTGGAAATCTCAGTTAACGTAACCAACGTTGGAGATGAAAGCGGTAACCAATCTGTAATCCTGACAATAGATGATGTTCCGTTGGAAACAAAAACTGTTCAGCTTTCAGCGGCAGAAACTACACAATTATCCTTCACCGCCGCACAATTAACTGTAGGAAACCACACAGTTACAATAGGAGATTTAACAGGGTCAATCAGAGTCACCTTAGAAGAGCCAATTCTACCAGCTGGATTGCAGTTAACAAATCTGGGAATTAGTCGAACCGAAGCTGGAATCGGAGAAACCATAACCGTTTCAGCTCTGGCAACAAACATTGGAGACGTTGCTGGTGAGTTATCGCTAGAAATTTTTGTAAATGGTGAAAAAGGTGAAACCAAAGTTATCCCCTTAGATAGTGGAGAAACAACAAATGTAGAATTTGAAGTTGTTGAAGATGCTGAAGGCGACTACGTAGTTAAGTTAGGGGGTTTAACGACCTCCTTCCGCATTACTCCTAATCCTCCACCCGTTAAACCAGCAGAGTTCCAAGTAACCGAGTTAACCATTAATACTCCCTCTGTCACGGTAGATGAACTTGTGGAAATCTCGGTTAAAGTAACTAATATTGGAGAAGCTACTGGCAATTACACCGTGAACCTCAAAATCGATGATGCTGTTCGAGAAACAAGGGATGTTGTCTTGTCTGGCGGTGCAACTGGACTTGTAGAATTTGAGTTTAGTGAAACATACCCGGGCGCACACAGTGTTGAGATAGGTAATCAGTCTGGGTCATTCACTGTTGAAGGTTCGTTCCCTGCATCAAAAGACGTAGAAATACATAGCATGAAAGTAGCGCCCTATGAAGTTTCTGACGGCGATACAGTAACTATCACAGCCAAAGCCGATAATCTGGCGAATGAACAGGGTACTCTTCAGGCAAGGGTTTTGCTGGATGGTGAAATTGAAACAACTGAAATGTTCCAGTTGGACCCGGCTGCAAAAGATGTGCCAATTACAATCTCAGTTACAGCGGGATATGCAGAAGATGGAGTGAAATCAGATGGATACATCGTTAAGTTGGTGAATCTCGGCAATCAAAGCAACACTCTGTCGGGATATTTCCTAGTTGTTCCTGAGGGATTCCACACTCTCAGCGTTTCCGCGAACGCTATTGGGATGGAGTTTACTCTAAATGGTGAGACTTATTCTGCGCCATACAGCGAACTGTTGCCCGAGGGAACTTACACCGTAATAGCACCTGACGGTGTCAAAGGTGGAGGAACTTGGTGGAATTGGACCAATTGGATTGATGGACCGACAGACCTCACTAGAGTTATAGAGCTAAACCAGCGTACATCTCTAGTCGCCAGTTATTTGAACACAAAATCTTGTCCTTCACTATACGTTTGGAATGGAGAAGAATACTGGTACACCGGCGAAATATCTGATGGCACAGGCTACTTGGGGATTTTTGACTACTTCCGAGAAGACGGCAGCATGTCCTTCCTTTACAGCGTTCCTTGGGACTACCTCAAATTGGAGGCGAGCCGAATTAAACCAAACGATGGCTACTACGACATGACTATCGCCCAAAAATGGGATGAAATCGCCTATGTGGACTCTGCGACATTAGTGATGGTTGACCACTCATCCGATGTAGAGGTGTATTCAACCAAGGCCACATACTTGTATGAGCTTGATGAACAGGGCACAATTTACACCGTAAGCAAAGACCCTGATTCCCCAGTTTCATGCGTCACGGGAGAGGGAGAAGATGTTCGGTCTTTAGTTTCAGAACGTGACGGAATCAGCACCGTCGGCAACGAATTCCACTGGGACACCTTGGAGTTAAACTTGGGTGACCTATCCGACGCAGAAGAAATTAAGCTCATAGTTGCTGGAACAATAGTTTACTCTACAGGCGAAGAACAGGGCGAATGGGCTGGACAGTTTTATGACCAACCTGGTGAGCAGCCGTTTCCGCCCCCTTACATGGAGGTTAAAGATGCTGCTGGCAACTGGGTTCCTGTTGCGGATAACCGGCAGTTTCCGTTGCTTGATGTTACGCCCGACTGCTTTGTGGTAAACTTGACTGGCGTCTTTCTGACAGACGATTATTCTCTTAGGATAAACACTTTCTTTGATACCAGATTTGATTATATTGGCGTGGACACAACATCACAGAAGGATTTGACCATTCGGGAGGTAACGGTTTCCTCCGCCACTTTGTCCCAAGCTTTCACAACCAACTCCACTTCGACAGGGAATTTCACACAATACGGCGAGGTAACCGAGCTTATGGAAGACACAGACGACATTTATGTGATAATACGCCAAGGAGACGAAATACGCATCCTATTCCCCGCTGAAACTGATTCAGTACCCGAAGGCATTGAGCGGGATTATTTCCTGTTTGCTAGTGCATGGTTCAAAGTTGATGGACTTCCTTACGTAGACTTCACCGTAGAACCGCTGCCATTCCACAGTATGACCTGTTTCCCGCATCCAGAAACAGAAAACTACCCATACGATGCAGCCCACCTCGCCTATCTGCAAGAATACAATACCCGCATAATAGAGAACCCATAAAAGGATTTGCAGTGGCTCTCTTCTTTCATGTCTTTTTTGAGAGCGCCTTCAATGTTCCGGAGACGCCCACCACATGCATAGTTGCAGATTCCCCATTTGTCTCCATGATTGAGGCGATGGCGGCTCTGACTTTTTCTAGCATTTTGTGGGAACAGCAAATCACAAATTGGCGTTTCTCTGGGACGTATTTTATTAGTTTGAGGTTTGTTTTGCTTGCGCCGTATTCGCCGAAGAGCCTGATGACCGAAGCCTGAACAGCACCCAATACTGTCTGCTTGTCGACTGGCTGTTCACTCGCAACTTCTATGGCCAAGTAGCGTCTTTTCTCTCTTTTAATCATCTGTTCTCCTTCCCGCAACACGTATTCCTGGAGCCAGGTAACTTGAACTCAACTTTTCCCTATTCCGCTCAACTGTAACCCAAGGATTTTCTGACAGAGCCTTCAAGGCAGAGGAAATGGGCAAGTCGAAGAGGGTTGTCAAGGCAGCGTAGTCGTGTGGTCTCCTCATGGACTGTTCGTCTGTTGCTCCGCTGGAGAGCGTGATTGGCACCTTGAACCTTTCCGCCGTGGCTACCTCCTTTCGTAGACGGGATAAGAGGCGGATTCGAGAATAACTCGTTAACTGCAGTATGGGCGCCAGTTCGATTTCAAGGGACGAGAACGCCTGCGAGGCAAGCTCAGCCTCTGATTCATCAAAGAATCTTTTGCGGAGATTTGTGACCGAAAATTGGAGCAGGTCCACCCTTCTGTCCTTGGCGGCTTGTCTGGCAACATTTTTGGTGTGGCATCTTACGGCTACGATTTCGAATCTTCTTCTATAGCGGCGCAGGCTGTGGAGAAGTTCGTTTGGGTTTCGGGGAGAAAGATTTACTCTTGTGGCAAGGTCTACTTTTGCGTCGTTGCAGGTGTGTTTGAGTTGGCTGATTTGTTCTTTGGTGACTTGGGGAGATATGGGTATGCATACTAGGCTGTAACCTAGCTCTGAGGCTTTCCGTATCATGCTTTCTGTCTTAGTCTGGTCTTCGAGGGGTACCCTGAGGTGGAGGTCAGCGAATCGTTTCATGTCATCATCCCTATTTCTCGGCAAATCTGGATTACGTTTTCGGTTTTGTTTTTTCTGAATCTTATGCGTATGCGGATGGGGTCAGATGTGGCAAACTTGATGTTGCCTTTGAGGGCAACCTGTTTATCCAGTCTAATGAAAAGGCTTCCCTTCTCAACGCAACGGTTTATTGTTCTGTCCAACTCTTCCTTGTCCAGGGCGCTGAGGTTGGCTGAAATGTTCTCCACCAAGGCTCTAACTATGTCTTTGTTTTTGATTCGTGTGTCGAAAAAGGTTATGGGGTTACCGTAGTGCCCCTCCAAGTTACTTCTTTTGAAGGTTACATCTTCTATGTGGTCGCTGGGCAAAACGTTCTGAACTGCATCTATGACTTTGTCCAAGTCCTCGGTGGCGTGTACACAGAATCGAACATCAACGTAAGCTATAGGCAACTTAGACAAAACCTATCTCACACTCGCAATAAAACTCTATTACATCACACTTGATATAAATATGCCAACTGAGCTGCAACAGAAGAATTCAACCAAAAGAAGGGAATACTAGATGCCCTTCGGAAAAGCTGCGGCTTACTTCTTGTGTCTTCGTCTGATTACTGCCTTTTTGCTTGGTCTCGCCTTCTCTGCTCCTAATCCTCTGTGGTGGAGTCCACGCACTTCTTTGCCTGCGCTGGTTAAGCCGCGGAATGCTCGTCCTGTCTGGTTTGCTATTGGATGGTCCGGCAGAATAGCGGGGTCAACCATTATAACTTCGTACCACTTGAAGCGTCCGTCCTCCCATACCCAGTAGGAATTCAGTACCTCTAGGTTTGGGAAACGTTTAGCTGCCCGCTCCTCGGCAATTAATCTCATGTTCTTGGCGACCTTGAATTTGTTGACGCCCAAACGCTTCTGTCTGCGTCCGCCAGTTGGACGAGTTTTTCTGAATCCTGAGCGTCTAACTCGAACCCTAGCCAAAACAATGCCCTGCTTAGCCTTGTAGCCAAGGTTTCTTGCACGGTCTAGTCGGGTTGGTCTTTTTATTCTGGTGATGGCGTCTTGTTTGCGCCATTTTATGGCTCTCTGCCACATTAACTTCTTAACAAACGATTTTTCCGGCTTTTTCCAAGCCTCTGCAATATATTTGTATGCCATTCTTCATTCCTCGCGTTTCTGTCGGTTCAACCCTCTAGGGGTCACATCCCATAGGAACTATTAGCTAACAACAAAAGAACAGTTAATAAACCTTTTTCA
>CBFCZR010000038.1:0-12709 GCA_965602795.1 Candidatus Bathyarchaeota archaeon
AGGTCTGCATCGAAATCACATGGTTTCCATCTATCTGGCTTAGCGCCTTGCATAGGGCATAGTTTTCTGCGTGACCACAAACTAGGTCCGAGCAGACTGCAACATTGCCGTACTTTTTGATGTCCACCGCGTTTCCCATAGGGCCAATAACGTTCTCGAAGTGGTCTCCCACTTTGTAGGTGTAAAGTTCAACGCTGGTTTTTCCCAGTTTCCTTATGAACATGGTGACGTTGCCGTTCTCAGCCTTTTGCACAGACATCGGTATCCTTTCGCCTTTCGCATGGGTCATAAGAACTACAAATTGTCCAGGCTGGATTTTTTTGGCTACCATGGGTGCTTTTACTTCCATTAGATAGTCCTTTGGGTTAAGGTCTTCTTTACGGATAATTTCATGTTTCATTTTTTTATTCGTCCCATAATCGCGTTTTATGTAGAAGTCGAAATATGTGCATACTTACATTAAAAAAGCTTATGCTGTATATACACGTAAAACTACGGACAGCCTCATTAATACAACCCCTTCCGTCGATTAGCCTTTCTCCATCTGGGCTCAACTTATTCTAACATTTTCCTTTAGCCCTTCTGCAGACAGCATGGAATTCATAGCGCTTCAGCACACCGTTATGTTCATCAAATGAGTGTATGATGGGCTTATCAAGTTTAGACACAATTAACAGGGAAAAGCTTAATTATACGCTGTGTAAAAAACTACACCGCGACACAAAACTAATGCCGAAGGTAATCAAACATGGTTAACATAACAAAAAACGCCCCCAAAACCAAACTAATAGCAATAATGTCAATATTCACAGCACTATACGCTGTACTCAGGATAATACCCACAGTGCCAATGATAGGCGCATCAGGAGCCTCATTCTCGCTATCAGACATCGTCGCCCCCCTTTATGGACTAATCTTGGGACCATACATCGGCGGCTTAAGCGTAATAATCGGCTCACTGATAGCATTTTTCGGAAAACCGCCAGTCTTCATGGGTCTGGACTTCCTTCCAGCAACAGTAGCCGCTGTTTCTTTAGGGCTGCTCATTAAACGAAAATGGATACCCGTAATTGCACTAAACCTTGTTCTGCTTGCAGTCTTCCTTTTACACCCCAACACAAGCGTTTTCATTAACGTCCCCCTAAGCGACATAACGATTCCACTTCCATTCGCTTGGCTGCACATAGTAGCACTTTTGGCGCTTATTTCGCCTCTGGGGCGTAAAGCAGTTGACTGGGTCAGTACGCCTACGGCAACAAAAGCTGCAACTGGAATAGCAATCCTGTTTTTCATCGGAACTATGATGCAACATCTGATGGGAAATCTGCTTTTCGAGACTATAATGGCTCAGCCTATCGGCGGAATACCTGTTGAAGGATACCCCGACATATGGGCAAGCATATTCTTCGTATACCCCATAGAGCGGGCAGCTTTGGTTGTCTTGGGGACAATAGTTGGCACACCGTTACTGAGAATCCTCAAAAACGTTTTCAGCTTTTAAACAGTTGGCTGTCCTGAATATACTCTTTCCCTGTTTTTAATGCGACCTCAGCCTTTGCCAGCTCACGCCCCAGATAAGCGGCGTGGTCAAACCTTGTTATTAGCTTCATTTCCTCAATTTTGGAGAATATGGTCTCAGCAGTTTTGCCCTTTATTATCACATCTGGTTTGTCCTGTTGGCTGCTGGGAATGTGAACTGCAACGATGGTGCCGCTGTTGTGGTCTACCGAGATTTTGAATAGCCCTTTTTCGTCCATGACTTCGGGTTCAAGGCTTTCTGATGCCAATATAACGGGCGCCTCTGCTTCTATTTCGCTGTTGTAGGGTTCGCCTCGCAGCCTCTTATCTTTCAGCACAAGAAGGTCTAAGCCAAGGTCTTTAGGAACAGAGCCCCTCTTCTTCGCCAAAAACATCATCTTAGACGCAGTAACCATCTCTCGGACAGTTCCTTTTGCCTTTGGGCTCTTCTCTGTCGCCAACAGGACACTTGCACCCACCTCGGAAGATAAACAGGCAAGCACAGCGTTGACCCCCACAGAATCAGCGTCTATCAACTCCGTGAAGTTGCTGGCACCCAAAAACAGCGGAACATCAGGATGCCTTTCCGCAAACTCACGAAACGCAACAAAAGACCTCAAAAGGTTTGAGGGCTCAACAATCAGGTCAGCCAAAATTCTGGTCATCCCCAGCTTTCTGGCCTTACCGATAATCTCCTCAAGAAACGCCACTCGCTCGTTAACCTCTTTGGGGAAATATCCTTCTCGCTGATTGGTTGGAATAGCCACCACAGCCACATCAGAAGCGAAAGCCGCCAGTTCCTCAACGTTTCCAGCATCCACACTCAGTATCAGATCAGCGCCAGCGGAAACAGCTTCTCTAGCTTCAACTGGATCAAGCGTATCGATGCTGACAGGCAAGTTCACAGCACCTTTAACGGCTTTAACAGCACGTTTCGCGTCATCAGGTCTAGACTCGCCTGCAATCATGCCCACATCGATAATTGCGGCTCCCGCCTTCACGTAACGTTTAGCCAACCGCTGAATCTCCTCAGACGGCATCAGCGGAGCGTCAACAATTTCTGCCATAACCCGCATTGGAAAGTCTTTGCCAAAAGCCAAATCTTTGATAGCCATGTTGCCGGGATTCTGCAACAACGTTTCCCAGTTCTGTTCCACCAGCTCCAACTCTTGCAGCGCCTTTCGTCGAATCTCCTCTCTGAGCAGGTCGCAGGCAGGTGTCACCGTTGAAAGCTCAATTCTGCCTAAGGAACCCAAGACTGTGGGCAGGTCAGCAGCATATCTTGGACCCTTAAACGTTGAAATCCCCGTAGCATCTGCAATAACTGAGGCGTCTCCTCGGATTAGTCCCGGAATCAGAATCATGTCAAAGCCGCTTATGCCCCGTTTCTGCAGCTCTTTGGCGATGTTTGGCATTTTCAGTAACGCGGCAACCTGAATAGGCAAAACAAGAACTTCAGTTTCGACGCTGCTCTGTTGGGCACACTGTTTCACAGCGTCTTCTGCGAGTAAACCAGTTACTAATAGCGCCTTCAACTTTCACACCGTTGGTTTATAGCTTCTCGATTACGTCTTCTATTTTTTGCGGATGCTCCAAAACGGTCACATTATCCATAGACCGAAGCTTCTTAACATTCTGAACATCAACGCTTCTAATCATCAGCTTCTTCTTCTCCCCATACTTAACAGCCCCAAACGGGCAGGCGGTTACGCATAATCCGCAGCCTTGACACAGCACCGAATCGATCCTTGGAACACCATCCACAATTCGGAAGGCAGAATAGGTGCAAACCTCCACAACAGGACATGGTTCACATAACTTGCATTCTCTTCGGTCAACCCGGTAAGGCAACGTAGTTTCAACATAGCCTTCCTTTTGGTCTGTGGGCACAACATAAACTGGAATCCCTCCCTTCTGTGCTTGAGCCACAGCATTCGTTGCCAGAGTGTCAGCTATGCCATAAACAATCTTGGCAACAGTGTTTCCGCTCGCAGGCGAAACAATAAGCGCCTGATACCTGTCCAATACGAATCGTCCTGCATGAGAAAAACCTGAATCTTCTTCGTTTTCGGTCAAAATCTCCTGAAGGTAGCTTCCCGGGGATATCTGCTCAAGTTTGCTCCAAAGCCCGTACATCTTTACCACCTGTTCCCCAGCTGAAGACAGGTAGGTTGTAACTGTAACCTTGTTGCCTTTAACCAGCCTGCTCATAACGTCAAAAGTTTCTTTCAAGAAGTGACCCGCACCCGTTATCACCCAAGCAACTTGCACAACCATGTTCGCTATTTCCTCCGTAAAGACCTCAAGTTTAAATCTGTTTTATTGTGGCTCCTCTGTTATTTGCGTTGGCAACAAAAACTTGTCCCCCATCCCTATCTCGAAGGAATGCTTCAACCTCAGCTCGAAGTTTCTCTGCTTCTTTTTCGTCTTGAGCTAACCCGTAAACTGCGGGTCCCCAAGAGCTCTGTCCTACGCCGTAGGCTCCACGGTTCTTCATGAAATCTATCGCCTCTGTGGCAGTTGAGCTGGAGAATGTTCCTCCCTGAACACCCGCAAAGTAGTCGCCGATGACCACCTGAACCTGGGTTAGGGCATCTCCAAAGCTTCCGATGTCACGGTCCATTAGTGCAGGCAACAGCTTCATCATTGTTAACTGGCAGATTCTGCCGACAACCTTATCGGGCATCGGAGGCATCTGATCGAACGCATTCTTTTCTTCGGTCTTCGCTAACCCCTTTTTAACGTCTGGAACCGCGACAACGAACTTCCAGTTTTCAGGGAATGGTTGACGGAAAATCAGTGGCGGAAAGCTTTCGTGGACAACGGAACCGCCTTTCATCTTTTTTCCTCCATCAACAACAAATCCGCCCCTGTCAAAAACTGCTGTGCCCACACCTGTTCTCTTCATTCTTCCCATAGCGAGTGAAAGCTCCTGAATTGAAGCTTTTACATGAAACAGTTTTGCCAGAGCCGCAGCCACAGCCAAAGCCAACTGCGTCCCAGAGCCTAGCCCTGCATGTTCCGGAATCGACTTTTCAACATGGATGCTGACGCCAGCGTTTATGCGGTAAGTTTCAAGAAATCGTTTAGCAAGCGATGTTGTCAGTTCGGTTTTTTCGCCGGTGACATAAAGTCCTTCGGCGGTTTGTGCCTCAAGAACAACGTTTGGGCGGTCTATGGCTACGCCTAAGCCTCCGAAGAAGCGTCCCATGCCTCCGTTCATGTCTATTAGCCCAAAATGGAGCCGTGCCGGAGTTTTAACGTAAACTTTCACTCTCCTTCCTCCAAACATCAATCCTACGAGTTAAGTCCGCCATGATTTCAGAGTAACGCGAGTTAGGAGCTGTACGGTCTACAACATCTTGGCAGATTTCAACCAGCTCTATCAGCCTAAAGGCGCGCTTCTGCTCTTGTTTATCTCCCATCAAAAAGGGCTTAATGCGTGTCGCATGTATAATCGCCTCAATAGTCGCGAACTGAGCACGGCAATGCACCTTGGGCAGCTTCTTCGAGGCGTTAACAAGCTGGACATTACACAAAAACTCGGCTCTTTCAGCGCTAAAAGAGCGGGTTTCCGCAACTGACACTTCAATAGTTGCATCTGCAGCCAGCAGTCTCGGCGCATCAACGGTCTCAGCTTTTTCAAACAAGTCAGAAGACAGTTTTCCGTCGGGGTTTGCCTCTTTGAAAGCTGTCAAGTAAAACAGTTCTGGGTTAGACGTCACATTTAGCACTGCGCATTTCTTTGTTTGAATGTTTTTGTAAGTCGAAGACGACATGAAAGGTCTAATAATTACCTGTTCATTGCTCTCCATTACGGTGCCCATAGGTGCAGCGTTCGGTTGCCCATCCACACTATATGTGGAAACTATCGTCTCTCCGATTGACCCCTTGTGGAACCCCAAATCATCCAAGCTAGTCACAGCATCATCTCCGAGTGATGTAACTCTGGAAATCCAATTTGGTTATTGGCACCGTGCACATCAACTGAGTGTAATTTTTTTCACTCAATCAAATAAGTGTTGAGGCAAAACCTCTATTAACTATATAAAAAATAGAGAAAAAGAGAACAGTTGCTTATTTTTTCAGTTCTTCTCGTCTGTCCACTACTTCCATTGTGCCCGGACCGGTGCCAAGCAACGTAACCGGCACCTTAATCTTCTTTTCGATGTTCTCGATGAAAGCTTTGGCTTCTCTCGAAAGCTCGTCATAAGATGTGGCGCCTTTGCATTCGGGAAACAGCACATCAATCTTCGTAACCGTAACCTGCGTTGCCCCATTCAACATAACCGCCCTCTTCGCCAAATCAAAATCGAAAGGCGCTGCTCTCCGTTTTCTTCCGGTATTTGTGGCGATTTCAGCCCATCCCCGTTTTTCTGCCTCTTCCCACGAAAGCTCGCCCGGCAGTGGTCCGGCTCCAACCCGCGTATTGTAAGCCTTGAACACAACAATAACGTCGTCAACGTTTGTCGGCCCAACTCCAACGTCTGAACAGGCGGCAGCGGCGCACACGTCCTTAGAGGTGCAGTATGGATAGGTTCCATGGAACAGAGAAAGGTATGTCCCCTGAGTGCCTTCGATGAGAACATTTTTTTCTTCACAGATGGCAGTGTTCACTTCTAAGGGAACGTCCACCAGAAAGTCTTTGAGTCTCGGAACGTCGCGCGCTAACTTGGCGACCCGCATCACCCGATCAGAGTTGCAGGGACCTGACCCTGACCCCGTGGACTTGATTTCCTTAGCCAAATATCCCTTTTTGTCCGCTTCCATGTGTTTAGGTTCAATTATGGCGCATTGCGGGTCTACGCCCACTCTGCCTTGAGCCCCAGTATCCTGTATCTCTTTGACAAAAATGTCTGGATTAACCAATACTCCGGGTCCAATCAGTAGTCGGCAATCTGGAGAAGTGAAGGCACTAGGCAGCATTCTCAGCTTGTAGGTTTTTCCCTCAAAAACCACAGTGTGACCGGCGTTGGGACCCACCCCAGCCCTTGCTGTTACTGCAGTTTTGTCTTTTACTGCTAGGTAGGATATCATTTTTCCTTTTCCGGTGTCTCCGAAGAATCCGCAAACTAGTACTGTGCAGGGCATATGTTTTTGCTCCAGCATGTTCAACGTGGGCTGTGGTTCTTAAGTTTTGTTGCAGCAATCATTGATAACTTAGAGCCAAGAGCGAAAAACGGTTCTTTTTGGGAAAGAATGGAGTAAATTCTCTGAAAATTTAAATGCTAAGACAGATAAAGAGCTGAAAATAGCTCAGGTATTGATGGAACGAATCGGTTCAACAAATAGTAAGAGGGTTGACAAGATGTTGGGGATTACAAAGTGGTTCAGCAGGTTTGCTGTTGCCTTAGGCGGTTTCCTCATATTCGTGGGAATCATAGTGATAGGCGTCTTCCTCATCGGTTTCTTTGATATGGCTGACTTCAGCATACTTGAAACCGAAAATCTTCAAAATCTTTCCTTGTTGCTGTTGTTGGCAATTGGTTTGGCTGATTTAGTGGCTGGAGTTATACTGTGGCGAAGGTGATTTGATGTGAACATTAGAGGAATCTTGACCGCTATAACCGGTATAGCCCAGAGCGCCATAGGAGTTTTATCCGCAGTCTTGACAGTTCTGCTCTTTTTTAACATTCTCGAAATTCAAACAGTATTTAGTGTGCCCATTGAATTTTTTCCTCTCTATCTGCTGATTCTCTGTCTGTTCAGCATTTTTTCGATATTAAGCGGGTTCTTTCTAATCCGTGAATGGCGAGTGACAACCAAAAGGAGAAAAATGCGGGTTGACTGACGAAAAGAAGCATGGTCTGATTAGCGCCATAATCATGGGGTTAGGCGGTGCCATAGGATTCGAGATTTTTGCGTTACTAAATTACGCTTACTTTGGTTTGGCGGGACCCAGCATGATATCCGCTCTAGCCTTTTGTGGAATAATAAACCTGATAACCATGTTGAGTTACAGCGAACTCAGCGCAGCCATACCTGAGGTTGGGGGAGAATACACTTACACCAAAGTTGCTTTCGGTGGAGTCATATCCTTCATGGCTGGGTGCCTCAGATGGCTCGCTAGCGTCTTCGGTGGAGCCCTTGCCGCCGTGGTTTTCGTTGACCAGCTTGGAGTTCTCTTTTCGGTGATTGCCCCCTCAATCCAAGAGCTCATTTTAGCCAACGCTTCTATTTTGATTCTAGGGATAGTGGTTATCCTCATAATCTTAGCCATCCGCGGAGTAGAAGAAGCCACAACCCTCATAGTGGCTGCGTTCTTGGCGATATTCATAATCTTTCTTGCCACGAGCGTAACATACACGTTGACACCCCAAAACATAGTGCCCGAGGCATCAGCCAGCAGTGTAATGTACTTTTTTGCGACTGCCGCCTACCTTTTCCCTATGTTTGTTGGAATGAGAGCCCTCGTGGCTGGGGCTCCGCAGATTAAGAATCCGGGAAAAAACGTTCCCAGAGCTTTGATGATAACAACGGTTGCGTTGACGGTGATTTACTTTGCGGTTGCCTATGTGGCTGTGGGGGCAGTTCCTCTCGGTGAGGAAGTAACTGGTGATGCGCTTCCTATTCTCAACCTTGCAGCCAACGAGATTATGGGTCCAATTGGCGCCATCCTTTTTGCGTTGGCGGGAATTATCGCCAGTGTCTCGTCGGTGGGCACAGCAATGACTGTTCAATCCAGCATACTGGGGGGCATGAGCAGAGACGGATACCTCCCCACCGCAATACAGAAACTTCATAAACGGTTTGGAACCCGTTACATAGCCATTATTGCCAGCTCGCTTTTTGTGATATTTTTTGGCGTCAGCGGCGCAGTGGCGTTTCTGGGTTACGCGGCGAGCTTCGGCTCTCTATTGGTTTTTGCTCTGGTTAATCTGTCGCTTATACAGCTCAGAAGAAAGATGCCTCGGCTGGAACGACCCTTCAAGGCTCCGTTCTATCCGATTACGCCCATTGCTGGAATCGTCCTGTCTGTTCTGCTGCTTGCGTTTCCTGTGATTTTGAGGGACGTTAACGCTGAAAGTGCGTTGCTGTCCAGTTTGGGGATGGTGGCAGTAGTGCTGGTCACATACTATCTTAGGATGGTGAAACGCGAAATCGACTTTAACCGTCTACGTGTTGCCGTGGGAGGCATCTGTTTCGGCGCAGGAGTAATCCTAATCGTATTAGCTCCAGTTATTGTGCCGTCTTCCCTGCTCATCATAATGATTATTGTTGGCTTAGTCTCCATCCTCGCGGGCATACTGCACATTCTGGTGTCCACGCGTAAAATTGATTAGCCGATTCAATCGTAAACTATGGATGTGGGTTGGGTTGCCGAGAAAACGGAAGAAGAAACGGGAGATTTCTGTTCACGCCCCAGATTATATTCCGAAAAGAGCGCCGATTTTCAAGGACACCACTGGAACCGAGGCTTTGGATGTCTTCAAGGTGGCTGAGAATGCGGGTAGGGTCCTGTCTTTTGTCATGTTTGCTGTCGGCATCTTAGTTGTTGTCATATCCGCTTACAGCATCCTAACATCCATCAACATGTTCCTGAATCCACTCTTCATAGGCGTCCTAGGTCTTGTGGGAGCCCTAAACATCCTCTGCGGACTACTACTCTTGGCGAAAAAATGATTCTGTCAGTCGCAGAGAAGCAACTTAGATTTAACCTTTAATATCCCTGTAAGCCTCTTTCTAGGGTGAGGAAGTTCACCGTTGAAGTACTCCCGTATCGCAGAAGCTTACGAAAAGATTGAGGCAACAACAAAAAGGCTGGAAATGACCGACTATCTGGTCGAAATCCTGAAAGAGACCCCAACAAGCCTCATCGACAAGGTCGTATATTTGACGCAGGGAAAACTGTACCCAGACTTTGTTGGAATAGAAATCGGCATCGCAGAGAAACTGGCCATACGCGCAGTTGCGAGAGCAGCAGGTCACGGAGAAAAAGCCATATTGCAGGACATGCAGAAAAGGGGAGACCTCGGAGAAACAACCCAAAAATTCATGGAAAAGAAAACCCAAGCAACATTCTATTCAAAACCCCTAACCGTACAGCGCGTCTACGAAACACTAGAAAAAATGGCAAACTCCACCGGCTCCGGATCCGTGGACCTCAAATTGAACCTATTAGCTGGTCTACTGTCTGATGCGTCGCCAAGCGAAGCAAAATACATAATCCGAACAGTAACAGGCAGCCTAAGACTAGGAATCGCAGCCATGACAGTGCTAGATGCCTTGGCAGTAGCTTTTGGAGGCGGAAAAGAGACCCGCGACCAGCTGGAGCGCGCCTACAACATATCCTCTGACCTAGGCAGAGTTGCAAAAGTCGTTGCCGAAGAGGGAATGAAGGGAATCGAAAAGTTCAAGGTGATTCCGGGGGAGCCTATTCGTCCCATGCTTGCTGAGAGGCTGAGTTCATCTGAGGAGATTCTTGAGAAGCTGGGAGGAAGATGCGTAGCCGAGTACAAGTATGACGGGGAGCGGGTACAGGCGCACAAGATTGGGGAGAAGGTTATTCTTTTTTCTCGTCGGCTCGAAAACATCACTGACCAGTACCCAGATGGGGTCAGGTATGTTAGGGAGCAGGTTAAGGCTGAGGAGGCGATTGTGGAGGCGGAAGCCGTTGCCGTTGACCCAGAAACAGGCGAGATGAAGCCGTTTCAGGAGCTTATGCACCGCAGAAGAAAATACGGAATACAGGAGGCCATGGAAGCGTACCCCATCACTCTGTTCATGTTTGACGCTCTCTACGTTGACGGGAAAGACTTGACCCAGCAGATCTACCCTGTTCGCCGTCAGCACCTCGAGAAGGTTATCGAGCAAAGCAACAATGTTAAAGTGGCAGAGTGTATAACTGCAGAGACTCCAGAGCAGCTGGAACAGTTCTTTGAAAAGACGGTGGAAAGCGGAAGCGAGGGGGTAATGTGCAAGTCAGTGAATGAGGATTCTGTTTACCAGGCAGGAGCAAGAGGCTGGCTGTGGATAAAATACAAACGCGACTACAGGAGCGAGATGACCGACACCGTGGACTTGGTTGTGGTTGGAGCCTTCCATGGAAGAGGAAAACGCGCAGGAACATACGGAGCCTTCCTCCTAGCAGCCTACAACCCAGACAAAGAACTCTTCGAGACAGTAACAAAAGTTGGCACCGGATTCACCGACGCCGACCTAGAAAAACTTCCCAAACTGCTGAACAAACACAAAATAAGCCATAAACATCCCCGAGTCGACTCAGCCCTTGACGTGGATGTGTGGTTTGAGCCCTCAGTGGTAATAGAAATCAGAGGCGCAGAATTAACTCTCAGCCCCGTCCACACATGCGCCATGAATGTTATCAGAGAAAAAAGCGGACTGGCCATAAGGTTTCCGCGTTTCACAGGAAAATATAGAGTGGATAAATCTGCCGAAGACGCGACAACAACAGAAGAATTAGTTGAAATGTACAGAAGCCAACTCAGAAGAATAGAAGGGTGACAATCAACATTCAGCGTTTTTTAGTTCTTCGAGACGTTTGGAAACTGTGAAATCTAGTTGATCCCTCAGGGTGTTCCCGATGGGTTTCAGAAGTTTCACTGCCTTTATTCTCTTTGTCAGTTCGTTGTCCTCAAGAACTTCTGCCGTCCATTTTTCGAAGTCTCCTCGATAAAAGTGGAAATCCAGAGATTCTGTGGGAGCTTCTCTGATTTTAGCTGCGAACTCTTCCAGAGACATTGCCCTTTGGCCCGTGTAGTTGCCTACAGATGTGAAGAAGTAGAAAGCGTTCTCCCTTGATAATGTTCTAAGTATTCGGGCTGGAGATGAAGATGTCAACGTGGAGTTCTCCTCTAATGCTGCGAAATAATTCCTATTCTGTTTTGATTATAGATGCCAAATCTTTTATAGTTTTTATTTTTTCTCTATCAAAATTCTTTCTTCTTTGATTTTTTTTGTGACAATCGACGTTCGGATTCTCAGCACTCCCTGAAGAGGTGCAACCTTTTTTGCTATAAAAGAGTGAAGTTCATCTTGGTCTATGGCAATCACCTTTGCAATTATCAGCAACTCCTCTGAAAGTGACATTGAAACCTCCAAAACTTCTTTAGCCTCTGACAGCTCCTTCGCCACATTCTCTGTTTCCTTCGGATCGGTGTAAACGGTCATACGAGCCGTAATGTAGTTCATACCGATTTTTTCGAGGTCAACGTCAACAGTCCATTTTTTGATGACTCCATTTTTCTCCATCTTTCTTATCCGATCGTAGACCGTGGAGTGGGCTACGCCTAGTTGACGACCAACCTCTGAGTAGGTTTGCTTTGAATTTTCTTGGAGGGCCTTCAGTATTTTCCAATCTAAAGAATCTAGAGAAATCGCTTGATTTTTCAGCTTCATCGTCCAAACCTTAAAGACGTTGACTAACTTTCAAGTTTGCTAATTTATTGTTTGCTGTCGGAAAAATGTAGATTTATAAAGATTTTTTCGTAAATTTTTCACTCTTCAAGTTTACGGATTCAACCGCCGTTTATAGAAAAATGTAATCTAAAATGCAGCCGCTCCTACATTTGTTCAATTTTCGTGACTTTAAACAACATTTTTTCGGGATTCCTGTCAATTAACCTTAAATCCATGATAATCTAATAATCTTCTATAGATGTCTACTAGAAAAATGTCAACGAATTTACCTTTTCCAACCATCTGGGGTCTCATCGACAGTTTTAAAGAGCGGTGCCGATTGAACGGCTGGGAAACCTGCGAAACCGAAGACTGGGTTAAAACAGATGACGGCAAATATCACATCTTTCTTTGGACGCAAACCATCTACCCCTCCACGTTTGAAAGAATCGTATCCAACCACAAATGTGGCATCCGCCGCGGTATTTCCTACGAGGTGGTGGACATCGCATACACCTGTTGGCTGTTTCCGGAAAAACCACCCGAATTCCTGATATCACGAGTAAATGAAAATCCTGAGCTGAAAAAGAAAACTGCCATATTTGACCTAAGCAGCGTCTATAGTGAAGAGAAGGTCTGCCGAAAGATTAACGAAACAGAAAGCAGCGTCTTCAAGGAATTTGAGCGATTTTTGGAAGAAGAATGGGACCTAGAGTTCAAGCCTGTAGACGAATTGCCCATCCTGAAGACGTAATCCACTCTCTGGTGAGCATTTCGGGGATAAACCAAGCTTAAAAGGTCTTCTTTCATACTTCTTATAGGCAATAATCTG
>CBFCZR010000039.1:0-12676 GCA_965602795.1 Candidatus Bathyarchaeota archaeon
CTCCACAACCGCAACCCCCAATCCACTTCGCGCCGTAGGCATATCAGCCATAGACGCCCAAGAATCCTCAACTGCCCTAACTAAAGGTACATAAAAGGCTGGCAGAACCAAAGAAAATGATGATAGTAGTGCAAGCAAGATTGCAGATTTTCTCACTTGTCTGCTCCCCCTCGGCTCGTAGATAGTCTACGTCGGTAAATAACCATCATGGCTACAACTGCAATTAGACTAATCAGTAGGGGTGTCCATGAGGGAAACTCTGGGATTATAGTTGGTGCCATGAGTGGGTAGTTGTCTCTGTTGTTTTCATCTATAACATATGGTGTGTCGCCTATTCCGTCTCCGTCTATGTCTGTTCCGTTGTAGTTGCTCCAGTGATTGCCTGTAACTCCGTCATCCCAACTGTTCACTGGAGATGACCTCTCGTTTACTGCTGCGTGAACAGTGTTGTTGACGAAGTTATTATGATGAATAATGTTGTTATCGAAGTCAACACTAACGCCCACATTGTTGTCTGTTATATTGTTTCCAATTATTTGGTTATCGAATCCAGAAATCCAGATGCCCAGCCCATTTGCTGCAATACAATTTTCAGAAATAATGGTGCCTCCGCTCATGTACACAAAAATGCCCACACGGTTGCCGGTTATGTTGTTTCCAGAAATAGTGGTATCGCTTGCTCCAAATGTAATCCAAATCGCATTTCCAGTGTCGGTCTTATGCCCAATGTCAGTGATGTTGTTTCCGATAATTGCGTTGTTTTCGCAGTATCCCATAATCCTGATTCCTTCACCTAAATGCGTTATTTGCATATTCTTGATTGTCACGTTGCGCCTGTTTTCCAGCCATATTGCCGATATCTTTCCGTCTCCCTCAATTGTATAACCAGCACCATCAACCACAACATCATCTTTTTCCACAATAATGGACTGATTAACGATATTGCCAGTAAAAGTGTAGACGTCACCGTCTCTCAGAATCCTGTCTGTGCCCTCAACCGTTCCGTCAGTTCTAATGTAGATTTTATCCTCCGCCTTAACCATCCCGATTTGTGAAAGAGCACCCATAACCACAGAGAGAAACAGCAACAAAACAATAGCAGATGCGAATTTTTTCAACGATTGCCTCCCCTCTTATTAGATTTGAACAATTTTCGTCTGTAAATAACTGACACCGCCATTACAGCAACTAACATAATCAGCAAGGGCGCCCAGAATGGAAACTCTGGGATAATAGTTGGTTCCATTAGTGGATAGTTATCAACAGCGTAGTCTACTCCCGATTCGATTTGGTAAGTGAAAATATAGTATGGTTCATCTCCTATACCATCGTCATTATTATCTGTGCCGTTATAATCGCCCCAGTAATTGCCCTCTGAACCGTTATCCCAAATGTTGGTGCCCCACATACACATGAGTTGTTCGTCATTATCAACAATGTCGTTTCTAAAGAAACTGTTCTGAGAACTGCCCTTAAGGAATATACCAGAGTTACTGTTGAATGCAATAACATTATCGTGAATTGAATTGTTATCTGAATAGTAAAAAATCATTCCATCAGCATTGTCAACTATGTTATTTTCGTAAATGCTATTTTTGTTAGAATTTCCATGAAACTCGATTCCGCCTATGCTATTGGTAATGTTGTTTCTGAAAATGGTGTTTTCATTTGAGGTTGATTGAAGCTTAAAACCATAAGTGTTGCCGCTTAGATTATTCTCTGTTACTATGTTCTTAGAAGAGTTATTGAAAAGCAAACTAATTCGCTTATTACCAGAAAGGGTATTGTTAAAGGAGTTCTCTAGTTTGACGCTGCAATTACTTCCTGTTATTGTATTATCATTTCCATTAAGCACTGTAATGCCGAAAGGGGCATCAACAACCTTAATATTCCTGAGAACAATGTCACTCCTGTTCTCTAGAAATATTCCCCCTTCATCCATTCCATGCAGAACATATCCTGAACCATCAACAGTAACTCCATCTTTCTGAATCACAATTTGACCGTAAATTTCACCAGTAAAAAAATACACTCCATCTTCTAACTTCAGTCCTCCGCCTTCAGTGGAACCATCACTTCTAACGTAAACACTCCCAATTGCATTCACAACCTCAACATTTGGAAAAGCAATTAATACCACACAGAGAATCAGCAGCAGTAGCACAGTAGCCCTTCTATTTCCCATCATGGGCACCAGTAATACCGCCCCCAACTAACAAGAAAAGGGTTTTTGTCAAGGTTTCTTGACCTATCAAAAAATACAGACAAAACTGTTAGTCAAATTTTCTTGACAAAGCTTTGTTCAGCATTCTGCTAGCACTAACTAAAAGATAAAACACAGTCTGTTTATCTTACAAAAACGCGTTTATGTTATGCTTACGTTTTGTATCTGGAAGTACCGTTTTGCTAGAAATCGGATTCTTTCTGCGTTTCTTCCGTTTTTGCCGATGGCTACGCCCTTGTCTTTAGGATTCACAGAGATTACAGCGATGGTTTTTCCGTCCATGCGCTCGGTTATGCGAACCTCGTCTACTTTGGCGGGTTTCAATGCGTTCTTAATGAATTGGGCAGGATTGTCTGAGTGCTCGATAACTTCGTGTTTTTTGCCGGTTATCCTTTCTAGGTAATGGATGTTTTTTCCTCGTTTGCCTATAGCCATGCCGATAGAGCCTTCCTTAACAACATAGATTATTCTGTTGAGGTCGCTGTCAACAATGCAGTCCTTCACTGTCGCGCCTGTTACACTCTGAAAAAGGGAGATGTAACGCATCTCGCGACTTGTCAATTTTATTCCGCTAGCCATGCTAAGCCTCCGCAATCTTAAGGATTTTCGATTCTCCAGGTTCTCTTACGCTCAAAGCCGAAACCTCAAACGGTTTTCCGCATACAGCTCCTAAGTCTAAACTATCTCCGTTATAAATACTCACCGGAATCTTAGAAAGCTTACAATAATACTCTATTTCTTCTCGGGTTTTCTGGGGACAGTTTGAAGCAAAGATTATGAGTTTAGCCTTTTTTGTTTTAGCACTTTTTAGGGCGCTGCTGGCTCCAAACTGAAGTTTTCCTGTTTTCGCTGTTGTGGCTATTGCTTTGTTGACATCAATCATTCTTTCTTCTCTCTGTTACCTGTTGTCATGTAAAGGTCCACTAGTCCTGTTCCGATGGGTATTGATTGCCCAACTATAACGTTTTCGGTTACACCCTTCAACGGATCACTTTCCCCTCTGAGAGCAGCCTCGATTATGTTGGGAACAGTAATCTCGAATGCAGCCCTAGCGAGAACACTGGACTTCTTTCCGCTGATTCCATGCCGCCCAATCTGCCTCACCCCACCCGTTGAAGTCATAATATCAGCCATCAACATAACGTGGCGTATGTCAACATCAAGACCCTGCTCCTCAAGAACACCAAGCGCTTCTTTAATCAACGAGTTACGGGCAGCCTCAATCCCAAGGGTTGCAGCGATTTCATGAACGTTATTGGTGGTTGTCCGCGTTGGATCTATCCCCGCAATGTCAAGAACAGCAGCTAGGTTTGAACCGTCTGTTCTTATAACCCACTCTCCAGTCTCTTCTGTAACAAGAACTCTGCGGATGCTAGGTGCACCTTTAACATGCTGGGAGGGCAGTTTTGCCAACAGCTTCTTCATGTTCACCTGCTTTTTAGGTTTGATTGTTAACTGCTTTTTCTCAACATTCAACTCGTAATTTGACATGCTCAAAATATTAGGCAGTTCCTCAGCCTCGATGCCACGCTCTGCCATCATGTCGGAATTAAGCTCGACAACAACTAAATCGCGTTCAGGGTCTATGTAAGGTTCGGTTTCTGATATGTCCCCTAACGTTGTGTCAATGATGTCGCGGGCGATCTCCGTTGCCTTTTCCTTGCTCTTCCGATGCTTCTTGTCAAGGTAAATTGTCATGACAGGAGTTGACGGGCTTCGTCTAGCATCAACTATCTCTATAAGCCGAGGCAATCCAAGAGTTACGTTCTGCTCTCTGACACCAGCGTAGTGGAACGTCCGAAGAGTCATCTGGGTTCCAGGCTCCCCAATAGATTGAGCAGCCACAATTCCCACAGCTTCTCCAGCTTCAACAAGAGCCCGCTCATAGTTCTCTAAGGTTAACTTGATGGCTTTATCCACGCCCTTACGACTTAACTTAGCCTTAGCTAAACCAGACTTCAACTCTTTAACAAGAATCGGAGTCAACTGCCCTTCAACTTCTTTAAGGCGCTCTGCAACGTAATCTTTGGAGGCAGCTTTTTTCTCTTCCACCATGATTGTTACTTGGTCAATCAGACGGCTGACGTTAACTGCTTTTCCATGATCGCTCTTAGCAGGGTCAACACCATCCTCTCCATACGTAAGTTGGATGATGTCGCCAGTAGAAGTGCGCACAGTTCCGTCGTACTCGATTCGAAGCTGCTCAAGCGCATTGATGAGTCGCCTCTGCATGTAACCGCTCTGCTGGGTTCTAACGGCTGTGTCAACCAGACCTTCACGACCACCCATGGCGTGAAAGAAATATTCAATGGGGTCTAAACCACTTTGATAAGACGCATACACGAAACCTCGAGCTTTGGGGGTGGGATCGCCAGGTTTGAAGTGTGACAGGGCTCTGTTGACGTAACCGCGCATTATCCTTTTTCCTCTTACAGCCTGTTGGCCTACAGAGGCTGCCATCTGACCTATGTTGAGGTTGGATCCTCGCGCTCCGGTTCTGGTCATGATTATGCCGGAATTCTCCAGCTCAAAGTCCTCGTCTGCAACTTTTCCAGCTTTGTCTCTGGCTTCTGCGAGTTCATTCATTACGTAAATTTCGAATGACTCGTTAAGGGTCTGACCGGGCAGCCTTGGTAGCGTGCCGTTTCGGTAATCTTCGATCAGTTTTTCTATGCGTTTCTCGATTATGTTCATGTTTCGTTTAATCTTCTTTTTAGCTGCGTCAGAGAGTTCAAGTTCGTCGTAGGAGAAGGTGAAGCCGCGCATACTTATGAAGACCTTCAGAAGTTGAGTTACGCTGTTCAGGAACTTTCTTCCAGCTTGGGATCCATAATCTTTTATTATTCGATGTAAAAGGCTCTCCGATTGTTCAGCCCCGATGGAACGCCTGTCGATTAGTCCGCATTTCAGAACTCCGTCTTTAACAACCACGTAAGAGTCATATGGACATTTCTCGCATAGACACTTTTTGCAATTACGGCAGATTGTTGATTTCAAAACGTAGTTCAGGTCCTTCGGAAGGAAGACACTGAATATCTGTTTTCCAGTCCAAAGAGGCGTGGGCTTTGTGATTTCTGGTTCAGGTAGAGGTCCATCGTAACCTGACGCTACAAGCAGTCTGCAGACCTCTTCCTTGGTTAGAACATTGGATTTTCTGGTGAAAAGATAAGATGCTGTTATGTAATCTCGAATAGCGCCTATGATGGGTCCCCCAAATCTGGGTGAAAGGATTTGGTCTTGGACCTGCATCAGAAGCCGCGCCTCGGTTTGGGCTTCTTCGCCTTGGGGCACGTGAAGGTTCATTTCGTCCCCGTCAAAGTCGGCGTTGTAGGGAGGGCAAACACACAGGTGCAGCCGGAATGTCTTATGCGGCAGAACTCGAACGTAATGAGCCATTATGGACATTCGGTGAAGGGAGGGCTGCCGGTTAAAGATGGCAATGTCGCCGTCCATTAGGTGACGCTCTACAATGAAACCCGTTTCCAGAGATTCGGCGACTTTTTCTCTTTCCACAACAAACTCTAACCTAACTCTTTTTCCGTCGGGTCTCACCACGTAGAGGGCGCCGGGGAATTTTTCAGGACCATTGATAATTAGTTTCCGCATCTCTTCGATGTTCCATAATGTAACCTTTTCAGGCATTGAAAGTCTCATGGCTATGGCTTGGGGAACGCCGACCTCGTTGATGTCAAGGTTGGGGTCAGGTGAAATGACGGTACGCGCCGAAAAGTCTACACGTTTTCCGGAGAGGTTGCTTCGGAATCGTCCCTCTTTTCCTTTGAGACGCTGAGAGATTGTTTTGAGGGCTCTGCCTGAACGGTGTCGGGCAGGAGGAATCCCTGAAGCCTCGTTGTTGAAGTATGTTGTGCAGTGATACTGAAGCAGCTCGGACAGGTCTTGGATGATAAGTGTGGGAGCGCCTGCCTCCATGTTTTCTCTGAGGCGCTGGTTGATTCGGATGATGTCCACGAGTTTGTGGGTTAAGTCGTCTTCGGATCGGATGCCTGATTCTAATGTTATTGAGGGGCGCACGTAAACTGGAGGAACAGGGAGAACTTGCAGAATCATCCATTCTGGCCTTGCAGTTGCGGGGTTAAACCCGAACAATTCAAGGTCTTCATCTGGTATCCGCTCAAGTCGTTCTCGGACCATGCTCTGTGTTAACCGCTGCGCTCCTTCATCTAAAATCTCGTAAAAACTTGTGGGTTTCGCAAACTCTATTTTTGCTTGTTGAGCCCCACAGTAGGGACAATCCTTTTTCTTTGCGTCCTTCAATATCTGTTTGTAAAGGTCGTTTGGAACTTCCCCAATCAATTGTTGAGTCCGCTTGATTTTAGCCTTAATCTTTTCAACACGGCTTTCAGGAAGCAGGATATGCCCACAGTTTCTGCATGTAGCTTGGAGAAGCTTGTGGATTATCTTGGTGAACTCTATGTGGATGATTGGAACCGCTAGTTCTATGTGTCCAAAGTGGCCTGGGCACCTTATGGCCGTGTTTCCGCACGTTTTGCATCTTTGTCTGGGCTCAAGAGTTCCTAACCTGCCGTCCATAAGTCCAGAGGTAATTGGAGCTCCATCCTCGTCGTAGGTGTCTGCGGTCTGTATCTCTGCAACGGATTGTCTGCGGATGTCTTGGGGGGAGAAAAGACCGAAGTAAAGTTCGTCGATAACTTTGTGAACAGTATTTTCTATTGACATTTTATGCTCTCTCCTTCAGTTTTAGTCGGGGAGTTATACACAAACTCATCATTTCTTGTAGAAGAAGCTTGAAGGCATATGATACAACCACAGGGGATATCTGTGCTTTGTCTTCACAGATTCTGCATGTGTACCTACGCTGCTTAATGTCATAGTAGGCGATGAAACCACAATTCTCACACACATACAGGAGATACTTGTCAGACTCCTCCAGCAGCCTGTCACGCAACACCATGGCGGCGCCGTGACCAATCAAACAGTCTCGCTCCATCTCACCAAACCGCAATCCACCACCACGGGCACGACCCTCAGTCGGCTGCCGAGTTAACATTTGAACCTGTCCCCGAGCACGGGCATGCATCTTGTCAGCAACCATGTGATGAAGCTTCTGGTAGTATACGACGCCCATGAAAACGTCGGCAACAAATTTCTCTCCAGAAACGCCGCTGTACAGAATTTCTCTGCCGGTGTTACTGAAGCCTAACTTTACAAGCGCTTCCTTCAACTGCTCCGGACCCTCATTGCTGAAGGGGGTTCCGTCAACCGTTTTGCCTCTTGCCGAAGCAACTTTTCCAGCAATAGATTCAAGGAACTGCCCAATGGTCATTCGTGAAGGCATGGCGTGTGGGTTAATTATGATGTCTGGAACGATTCCCTTCGGAGAGAAGGGCATGTCCTCCTGTGGAACAATCATTCCTATGACTCCTTTTTGTCCGTGGCGAGAAGCAAATTTGTCTCCCAGTTCGGGTATACGTTGGTCGCGTACTCTGACCTTTACAAGCTTGCTTCCTTCTCCGGTCTCTGTGATGAACACATCGTCAACAACACCGTTTTCGGATGGTCGCACATCAACGGAGGTGTCCCGCATGGTTGGACCTTTAACTTCGAACTCCTTATATTCTTCAAGGAATCTTGGCGGGCTTGTTCTTCCAATAAGTACATCGCCTCCAGCAACCTCAGATTCTAGGCTAACTATGCCGTCAGGCTCAAGAAGGCGGTAGTATTGTTCGCCGCGGTATCCTCTGATTCCTGCTTCAGGTAGCAAAAATCTGTCTCTTAGACCTCCTAAGTATTGGCGGCATTCTGCCTCGTAGATTCTGTAGAATGTGGAGCGCATCAAACCTCGCTCGATTGAAGCTTTGTTGTATATGATGGCGTCTTCCATGTTGTAGCCTTCGAAGGATAGGATGGCGACAACACAGTTTTGTCCTGAAGGTCTCTCGTTGTATCCTATGATTTCCATGGGTTTCGTTTTCACTAGAGGTGTTTGGGGGTAATGTAGAATGTGGGAACGTGAGTCAACTCGGTTGGGGAAGTTGGTTAGGTTGATTCCTAGGGCTTGTTTGGACATGGCTGCTTCATAGGAGTTACGGGGTGACTGGTTATGCTCAGGGTATGGTATAATGGAGGCGCAGATTCCCAAAATTGTGTAACTGGCAATCTCCAAGTGGGTGTGTTCTGGGGTTATATCGCTAAAATCTAGAGCCACAAAGATGTTCTCTTCTTCTTCCGCGTCAATGTACTCAACTATTCCCTGTTTTATGAGGTCTCCCCAGCTCCACTCCCCAGCGCGGACCTTTTTTACATGTTCAGGCTGTAATTTGGGCACTCCGTCCTCAATTATTATAAGTGGACGGCGTACGCGTCCCTGATCGCAGCTGATGTAAATTTCTTCACTATTTTCTCCATGCTCTTTTGAGAAGTAGGCAACGTTAACTTCGGTGGAGATGTCGCCTTTTCTCCGTTTTTTTCTTATGTCTTCAACCAATTTCTTCGGTGAAGCGCAGTAACCTAGAATTGAACCGTTAATGAACACCTTGGCGCTTGAAGCTCGCTGCTCTATGTCTGTTTCTTCTATTGGAACTACATCCATCTGATAGAGTTTCTTTTTAACACTGTCGGAATCAATATAGATAGAAGTAGAAGCGGCTAAGGCAAGGTTCTTCACCAAACCACAGTTTGATCCTTCCGGTGTTTCGTTTGGACAGAGTCTTCCCCAGTGAGTTGGATGCAAGTCTCGCGCCTCAAAGTTGGGTTGGCTGCGGCTGAGGGGAGACTGTAATCTTCTGAGGTGACTCAAAGTAGAAACAGTGTTTGTTCTGTCGAGAAGTTGGGTGATGCCGACTCGTCCTCTGCCCCAGTTGCCTGTTGCAAGGGCGTGCCGATACCGGTCAGTAACTATTCCAGGACGGACAGCGGCTGAGATCGTTATAAGTTGCCTTTTGACGCCCATCCGTTCAAGCTGATATTTTATGTCTCGACATAGGTTCCTGAAGGCTATCCTGAACAGATCAGCAAGTAGGGGACCTGCAAGTTTCAGTCGTTTGTTTTTGAAGTGGTCTTTGTCGTCTGGTGTTCTGAGTCCAAGCTTCAGTTCGATTACTCGGCTAGCCATTTCTCCGAGGAAAAGCGCTTTTTCTAGGCGGTTTTCTTCGGTTCTGCCGATGTGAGGTAGAAAGTTGCGGTCGATTATGCTTCTGGCTTTCTGGTTGCGGTATTCTTCTACTTGGCCGTGTGCGACGCGGTTTCCGATGTACATTATTGCATCGTCAGTGGTGTCGAATCCCGCGGCTTTTTCGAAGGAGGCTTCAAGTTCGTTCTGTATTAGCGGATTGGGGGAAACGGTTTCGGCGATTTCCTTGTCTGATTCTATTCCAAGCGCCCGCATCAGAATCACAAACGGGGCTTCTGTGGGTACCCCAGGTATAGAAACGTAGATTCCTTTGTCAGATTTCATTCGCAGCTGGATTCTTGCTCTGAAGCCCACGGTTGTTGAGAAGATTTTGGCTTGATAAACGGGTTTTGTTCCTCGGGTGTCAATGTCCACTAGAACCCGGTTGGGGGCTAGGTCCTCCATGGCAACGACGACTCGTTCAGAGCCGTTGATTAAGAAGTAGCCGCCTGGATCATGTGGGTCTTCTCCATATTCGATTAGTTCCTCGTCTGTTAGTTGAGAGAGAATACATAATTTAGATTTCAGCATAACTGGAAGGTCGCCTATGAGAACAAGTTCAGGTTCCTGTTCTCTTCCATCTATAACTGGAGTCATCTCCAGCGCTAGAGGCGCCGCGTAGGTTAGGTTGCGGAAGCGGGCTTCCATGGGGAAAATTTCGTGTTTTGTTCCATCGACTTCGGTTTTGTATGGTCTGCTGATTTTTGATTGTGGGTCTATTACCCAGAGTTGACCAAGTTTTATCTTGTAGGGCATCTCCGGGATTTCAATGTTGATTTCGCCTATTTCATCGATGACTTCCTGTAGTCCAGTGTCGATGAACTTGTTATATGAGTCTAAGTGCTGTCTAACTAATCCTTTCTCTTTGAAGAAAGACTTTTGGAGAAGCAAAAGGTCATCTTGTGAAGTTACCAAATTTTCTTAATTCCTCCCTAATTTACGGTAGTAATAGGGGAAGTTCGATTGTTTTGTCTCGATTTTTTTCAAACTGGGAGTTTCCTCCGCTGGGCAGGGATTCGTCCAACCCTAAAAGCCGGGTCTCCTTAATAAGCCTCAGTTTTTCTTTCTGAAGCTAACATCGTAAACCAGCGTGCCTACTAATAAATTTTACCGTCACAAATTACTGCTAAGTTGTCTGTTAACGGTTTTTCTGGACTTTCTATCCCTAATAGGAGGGCGGCGTGTGTTTTCAGTAAGAGATTTAAATGATTGGTTGGATAGTCCATCCGCACCATTTCATTACGTTTAAGGTCAGGAAAACGAGAAAATGTATGACATAATCCAAGCATATAACAAAAAAAGAGGCACCGCCCTACTAGACCAACTGGAAGGGAAGAAGCCTCTGTTCCTCTGCGTAATAGGCGTCACCGAAACAGCGAAGATTCAGGGCATATCAGCAGCCGGAGAAAACCCGGAGATAACAGATTACACGCCCCCAGCCGATGTTGAGCTTCTCCAACTCGGAAAATGCAAATGCATACCAGGTGTGCCCGTGACTCCGACTGGGATACCTACCCCAGCACTCATAACAATGTCAGCACTGAAGCTGGCGGACATACCAACCCTCGTGGTCAGCGCAGGCTTAAAGGTTAAACCGTATGTTCCCTTCGTGGATTTGGGCGGTAAACCCGGAAGAGACATAAGAACCGGAAGAGCCCTCGACAACGCAGAAGAAGTGTTGAACCGAGCAAAAATTGCTGGAGAAAACCTCGCAAAGACAGTGGACTATCTGGTAATCGGCGAAAGCATCCCCGGAGGCACCACAACAGCCCTAAGCGTGCTATTAGCGATGGGTGTAGATGCGAAGGGAAAGGTCAGCAGCAGCATGCCAGACAACCCCCACGAACTCAAAATAAAGACTGCAGAAGCGGGACTTGAAGCCGCAGGAGTTAAGGCGGGCGACTTTGCAGACGACCCGATAAAAGCAGTTTCCACTGTGGGAGATCCAATACAACCTGCCCTAGCAGGACTTGTCCTAGGCGCCGCAGACCGAATACCCGTTATCATGGCTGGCGGAACCCAGATGGCTGCAGTTTTAGCTGTGGTCAAAGCGTCAAACCCAGATGTTTTGGATAATGTGGCGGTTGGGACTACACGGTGGATTATAGCCGACAAAACCGCTGACCTAGAAGGGTTAGTTGCTGAAATTGCTGATGTTCCAGTGCTCGCTGCAGACTTGGATTTCGGCAAGTCAAGGTTTGATGGCTTAAAGGCTTACGAAGCAGGAGTAGTGAAAGAGGGAGTCGGATGCGGAGGAGCATCCATGGCAGCCATGCTGAAAACAAACGGAAAAATAACCAAACAGGCTCTGCTAGAAGAAATAGAAAACAACTACAAGCAACTAGTAAATAAAAAATAATTAATGGTTTTAATAAGCCACGGTTTTAGGCTTAGTTACACGCCCTAATTTTCTTTTTATTGAGCTAAGTTGAGATTGTATTGCCTAATTTTGGTAAGTCAGATCGATTATTCTTTCAGTGTTTCGTATGATGATGTGATTTCAACTGCCTTCTTTAGCATGCCGCCAACTGAGCAGTATTTTTCTTCGGAGAGCCGTATCGCCTTTTTTACTGCCTCTGGATCGATGTTTTGACCTTTCACTATGTACTTGAGATGAATTTTAGTGAAGACCCGCGGTGGCGGTTCCTCTCTTCTTTCCGCTACCGCTTCCACAGTGTAGCCGCTTATTTTTTGTCTCTTCTTTTTCAGTATTGTCAAAACATGGAAGCTGCTACAGGCGGCTAAGCTTGCTAAAACATTCTCCATCGGAGATAACGCAGTTTCTTCGCCTCCATGAGTTATTGGAGCATCAAACTTTACGGAAAGACCTTTTTCGTTTCTAGCCTCAAGCTGATAATTGGTTTTCCATTCTAAAATCATCTTCTTTTCCGAATGCATATTCAAATCCTCTACACGGTGAATCAAACTAGTTTGAATGTTCTTTCCTCAATTTCTTGATTATCTTAATGGTTTCTTCCTTCGAGGGATGTGTTATAGCGCCGACGGGACATTCTGGCTGGCAGCCCGTACACAATACTACGCAGTTGTAGGGGTTTTTCACGACAGGTCTCTTTTTTTCATCTTTTTCTTCCCATTCGTATGCTCCGAGTGTACAGTATTCAAAGCATTTTCCGCAGCCGATACATTTCTCGTAGTCTACACTAGGGTACCAAGGGATTTTGTTTCGTGGTATTCCTCGGTATGTTTCTTCTGCCATTCTTTTTTTCGCCTCCAATATTTTTTCCTTAATTTTTGTGGGCTTCGACTTGTATGCTGAGTATTTTTCCCCTCAACTCAGGAGA
>CBFCZR010000040.1:0-12610 GCA_965602795.1 Candidatus Bathyarchaeota archaeon
TTTTTGCCCTTGTTCATCAAGATATTCTTCTTCCAATCTGGTTAGCCGTCCTTTTCACGTCGTTTTTATTGAGCTAGTTTCGGAACAATACAAAACGCACAAATATATATACTTTATGTAAAATTGCCTTGGCTAAAATACGAAAAAATTACCCCAGTTTCTGAAACCGTAATAGCCTTCGAATGGTTTACCAGCTACGCAATATAATCATCGTGTTTGTGTCGGCTACGCCCTTTAATCGCCGTATCTTCTCAAGGCACTCATTAACCTCGGTTATGCTGAACCCTGAGATGATGGCTGCAATATCGTATTGTCCAGTAATCTCGTAGACTGTTTCAACGTTAGAGAGATTCTTCAGCGCCTTGGAAACCTCAGAAGTCGGCAAAGACGGGTCTACTGAAAGCAGAGCTATTGCCTCTGCTCCTTCTGCGAGTCCAACCTTGACAGTGAATCGTCGTATTGCCCCAGAATCAACAAGGGCTTTGATTCTCTTACGAACAGCCCCCTCAGACAAGCCAACTCTCTTTCCAATACTGCTATAGGTAGCTCGGCCATCACTTTTCAGAATTTCGATTATCGCCTTGTCAACGTCATCCATTCTCTTCACTTCTGATACCCTATATATACGGAAAAATTTAACGATTTCTGAAAAATTCACAGCAAATTTGTAACGATTTCCGCATCACGGTTCCCATTTTCCCACCCGAACCCAGAAGAGGCGGTATCCACAACTCTGGTCACCACAACGTCAGTCCTACGAATTTCGTATAATAAGTCGGAAAAAATGCAAAAAGCACTAGGCATAAATCCGAAATTCTTATAAAGAGCAACATTTTCTATAATGGTTCTATCTAACCAAAGAGGTGTAAGTTGTGAAAAAGGCTCACTGTCCCGATTGCGACGCGGAAATCGAAGTTCCAGACGACGTCATGAAAGGTGAGATTCTCAGCTGTCCCAGCTGCGGTCTTGAACTGGAAGTGACCGACAACACGGGAGATTCCGTGGAGCTAAAAGAATTAGGAATTGAAGGAGAAGACTGGGGAGAATAGATTTCCCCTTCATCATTTCTTTAAGGTTTATATACGAAACAAAAAATAAGCAGACCGAGAAATACTTATGAACTATAAAATGTTTGAAGCAGGATGAAAGAACAGCCATGAGCATCGGAATTTTATTTGAGAGCTCCGAAACTGACGAAAAAGGCATAAAAATGACTGCGGAGCAGATGGGGATAGACCTAGTTTACATCCCATTTCGAAAAGTTGCTGTTCGCCTAGACAAAAACGGCTACAACATCCGAACCAAAGCAAAAGACTACACTAAAACACTCAAAGACGTCAAAGTTGTTTTAAACAGGGCACAAAGCAAGAACCGCAGACTTTTCGCAGCCAACGTTCTGGAGGCACTCGATAAACACGTGATAAACCCCCAGTGCGTAGAGTATGCCTGCTTCAGCAAATTAAGGACGTTACTCCATTTCTGGCAGGCAGGAATCAAGATTCCTGAGACAGTTTATGTTCCAGTTGATTCCAACGAAAAAACTCTAGATGGAAGAGAAATCCATAACGAGAGAGACATAGCGGATCTGTTGCAGCTGGAACTGGACCATGAGAACATTGTAGTGAAACCTGACGCTGGGACTCATGGAAAGGATGTACAGTTAGCCAAAGAACGGAACGATCTGATAGCAATTCTACACAAAATTCAGCCGTCGATAATCAATCCAGTGGGCGTTCTAGCTCAAAAGCTCGTCCAGAAATGGTTCTACGACCTAAGAATAATAGTCACCAAAGAGGATGGAGAGCCACCATACTGCTATCCCACAGCACTGGCAAGAGCGGGATTCAAGGACTTCAGGACAAACACGTTCTTGGGCAACATGGTAATCGGTGTGAACTTGCCAGCTCACATCAGAGAGGTCTCAGCCAAATGCGGCAGAGCCATGGGAGGGGACAGCAAAGCCTACCTCTTAGCATTCGACGCCATGATTGATGTGAGCGAAAACAGAGCCGTTGACGACGAGTATCTTGAGGGAGAATTTGAAAAACTTGAGCCCTCTTTCACTGCTGTAAAAAAAGTAAAGCGGGACAAGACCAAAAGAACAGACTTCCCGGAATGGAACAAGAAACTGGAGGCGGCTTTTGAACACTACAAGAGCCAAGAAGCCTACCTGAACATAAAGAACGTCATTGAAGACAGCATGGAAAAGAACAAGCGTAGTGTAATGTTCCATGAGGCTAATGCTTGCCCCGAATTCTGGGAACAAACCCGGTTAGCTGCTGGGATAAATTTGGCAGAGCCGCTGCTAAAAGGAGCCCAGAGCATAATAGATTCTGAATAGAGATGAGAAAAAAGTTGAGAGTTGGAGTAATTGGCGGATCAGGATACGTGGGCGGAGAACTACTGAGGCTTCTATTACCCCATCCAGAAGCAGAATTAACCATGGTGACATCCCGCAAAAACGCGGGCGAATACGTTTTCACGGTTCACCCTAACCTCAGAGGTGCAACCCAACTGAAATTCACGCCTCCTGACATTTCCAAGGTCAAAGAAAAATGTGACTTGGTGTTCGCTGCAATGCCCCACGGCAAGTCAGTGAATCTTGTTCCACAGCTGCTGGAAACAGGCGTGAAAGTCATCGACATGAGTGCGGATTATCGTCTGAAAAATCCAACTGATTACGACAGGTGGTACGGCTGGAAGCACACGCATCCAGAACTGCTGAAGGAGGCAGTTTATGGTTGCCCTGAGCTTCACCGCCAAGAAATCAAGGATGCTCAGTTAATAGCGTGTCCAGGATGCATGTCCACAGCTACAATTCTGGGATTGGCGCCTCTCGTAAAGGCGGGTGTAATCGAAAAGAACAGGATAGTGGCTGACGTGAAGATTGGTTCGTCTGGTGCAGGGCAAAAGCCCACTGTTGCTTCTCATCATCCTGAAAGAGCTGGAGGTGTGCGACCCTACAAGGTAGCTGACCACAGGCACGTGGCAGAGGTTGAACAGGAACTGAATCTGCTGACAGACGAAAAGGTAACAGTTTCTTTCACGCCCCACGCAGTAAACATGATCCGCGGCATACTGTCCACAATTCATGCTTTCCTCAAAAAGCCGGTAACGACAAGGGACATCTGGAAACTTTACCGCAGCCAGTTTAAGGGAGAACGTTTCATCCGTTTTGTTAAGTTCAAGAAGGGGCCTTACCAGCTGCCAAACCCCAAGATTACAATGGGAACAAACTATGTCGACCTCGGCTTCGAGGTAGACTCACGCACACGGCGGATTATCGTGTTTTCTGCGATTGACAACCTCATGAGGGGCGCGGCCAGTCAAGGCGTTCAGTGCATGAACATTATGCTTGGTGTAGACGAACAAACGGGTATAGAATGTCAAGGGTTTCATCCGATGTGATAAAAGATGCTGATTGTGGTGAAGGTTGGGGGAAGTATTCTTGAAGAGGTTCCAGCTGAACTGGTTTCCGACATAAAGAATGTTCTTTCTGACCACCAGTTGGTTCTGGTTCATGGCGGAGGCAAGGGAGTTACAAAAATTGCTTCCAAGCTGGGCAAGGAACAGAAGTTTGTTTTTTCGCCGAAAGGTTTTCGCAGTCGGTATACTGACAAGGAGACTATGGAAATCTTCACTATGGTTATGGCTGGGAGAATCAACAAGAAGCTGGTTTCGGCTCTTCAGAAGCAGAAGATACCTGTTTTGGGTCTTTCAGGTTTGGATGGTTTTCTTGTGCAGGCGAAGCGTAAGAAGCGTCTGGTTATTGTTGATGAGAGGGGAAGGAAGCGGGTGATTGATGGAGGCTACACTGGAAAGGTTAGCCAAATCAATGTTTCTTTGCTGCAGCTTCTCTTGGAGAATGGTTATGTTCCGTTGGTTTCTCCTGTTGCGGTGAGTGAGGAGTTTGAGCCCCTTAACGTGGATGCTGATCGCACTGCAGCCAATATTGCCGGGGCATTAAAGGCGGACAGGCTGGTTCTGTTAACGGATGTAGAAGGGTTAAAGTTGGATGACAAGTTGGTTTCGGGTTTGTCTGTTTCTGAGGCTAAGAAGGCTCTTCCGAAGATTGGAGGCGGCATGATAACTAAGGTGTATGCTGCTCAGGAAGCGTTGAGTCAGGGGGTCGACGAAGTGATTATATGTTCGGGTATACGGGAGAATCCAATTTCCTCCGGTTTAAAGCATGAAGCGGGTACGGTGATAAGCAGTGAATGAAAAAGAAATAGTTGACATTGAAAACAAGATTATGGCGAACACCTTCGCCAAGAGAGACCTTGTGTTGACAAGGGGTAAAGGAGCACTGGTTTGGGACATCAACGGTAAACAGTACATAGACTGCACGGGCAGCTATGGTGTTGCTGTTGTGGGTCACTGTCACCCAAAGGTTGTGGAGGCTGTACAGAAGCAGGTGGAGACGCTTATTGCCTGTCACGCATCATTCTACAACGATACCCGCTCAGAGCTTCTACAGAAACTTATTGGATTAGCACCTAAGGGATTAGACAGGGTTTTTCTCTGTAATAGCGGCGCTGAATCGGTTGAGTGCGCCATCAAGTTGGCCAGAAAGCATTCGGGTAAGCCTGAGATTGTTTCGTTGATGGGAGCGTTTCATGGCAAGACTATGGGTGCTCTGTCTGCAACATGGAAGAAGAAGTATCGGCGTCCATTCATGCCGTTGGTTCCGGGTTTCAAGCATGTTCCCCCAAACAATCTTGAGAAGATGAAGGCAGCTATTACTGATAAGACTGCTGCGGTTTTGGTGGAGCCTGTCAGGGGAGAGGGCGGAGTTCTGGTACCTTCGGACGATTTTCTGCATGGATTAAGAGAAATCTGCGACGAGAAAGGTGTGTTACTGATTTTTGATGAGGTGCAGACTGGTTTCGGTCGCACCGGAAAGGTTTTCGCCTGTGAGCACTGGAATGTGGCGCCTGACATTATGTGTCTTGCCAAGTCTGTTGCTGGCGGTATTCCCATGGGAGCGACATTTGCGAGAGAGGAGGTTATGTCGGCTTTCAAGCGGGGAGAGCATTCCAGCACCTTTAGCGGTAATCCTTTGGTTTGTGCTGCGGCTAGTGCGGCTATAGATGTTCTTGTTGAAGAGCGGCTTCCGGAGCGTGCTGCCACATTGGGAGGTTACTTTAAGGGTAAGCTGGAGGGTTTGGCGGAGAAGTACCGGATTGTCCGGGAGGTTCGTGGTTTGGGTCTGATGTTGGGGATGGAGATGCGGTTTGACGTTTACAACATGTTGCTTGGGTGCATGGAGCGGGGTGTTCTTGTGTTGGATGCGGGACGGAATGTGCTGCGGTTTCTGCCGCCGTTGGTTATCGAGAAGGAGCAGATTGACAGAGTGATTGAAGTTCTAGATGAGGTTATGGAGAAGGAGAACAAATGAGCGAAGACTACGCGGTTGATTTGCTGACTCGCATGGTGAAGATTTACAGTCCGTCGGGCAGTGAGGAGGAGATTTCCAAGTTTCTGGCGGCGGAGATGGAGAAGCTTGGTTTCCGTGTTCGCAGGGACGAAGTTGGAAACGTTATCGGGGAGATTGGTGAGGGCTCCCCTGTTGTTTTGTTGTGCGGACACATGGACACCGTGGAGGGGATTGTCCCCATCAGGTTTGAGGGTGACCAGTTATATGGGCGGGGCTCAGTGGATGCGAAGGGCCCCTTGGCTGCCATGATTGTAGCTGCTTCCAAGTTTGTGGACGGCGGTTTTCCAGGTAAGATTCTTGTTGTTGGCGTTGTGGATGAGGAGAAGGGAGGCACAGGGATTCAGCACTTTGTTGAGTCTGGAATTCAGCCTGATTACGCCATTTTCGGGGAGCCGAGCGGCTTGGAGAAGGTGGTGTTTGGGTATAAGGGAATCGTGAGTGTGAAGATTACTGTGGAGACTCCTTCTGGTCATTCTGCTGCTCCGTGGCTGTTTGAGAATGCGATTGAGAAGGCTATGGAGTTTTGGAGGCAGATTCGTAAGCTTCATTTGCGGGAGGAGAAGCTGAAGAGCCGCTTCTACTCGATTACCTCGTGTTTGACCAAGATTCATGGAGGCAACACTTCTGCTTCGTTTATTCCGTCTCATTGTGAGGTTTATGTTCAGTTGCGGATTCCGCCTCAGCTTACCCCAGAGGTGGTGTTTGAGGAGGTTAAGCGGAAGATTGACAGATACAAGGCGACCAACCCCAAGGTTACGGTGGCGGTGGAGATGGTGGATGTTGCCAAGGCGTTTGAGGCTGACCGCAGGTCGGTTATTGTCAGGGCTTTGGCTTGGGGCATACGAAAGACGACGTTGAATTATGCTGCGTTTTCGCGGAAAACGGGCACAGGAGACATGAACGTTCTCGGTAATGCGCTGAAGATTCCGGTGGTCACGTATGGACCCGGAGACTCGAAGCTGGACCACACACCCAACGAGCACATAGACATCAAAGAATACCTCAAAAGCATCGAAGTACTAAAAAAAGCACTAACAAAACTACCCGACTTGGTAAAAAAGCACAAAACAAGACAACAAACAACCAAGTAAGAAATTTTAGTAAACGAAGCCCTCTCTTTAACTAACAGTTTCACGCTGTTTTTTGTTGGTAAAGTGTTTTATTTTGGCTCAACTTCCAATTAATGGAATGGTGTGTTTGTGTTGAGGGTTGCTTTTCAGGGTGAGCTTGGCGCTTATAGTGAGATGGCGGTTTACAGTTTTTTTGGTCAATCTGCTGAGGTCAAGCCGTGCAAAATCTTTGATGATGTCTTCGAGAGCGTCAAAACTGAGGATGCGGATTATGGGGTTGTTCCCATCGAAAACTCCATCGAAGGAAGCGTGAACCGCACCTACGACCTGTTCCTAGAATACGACCTCAAAGTCTGCGGGGAGATAATCATCAGAATCAGCCACTGCCTCATAGCCCACAAAGGCACCAAACTGGACCAAATCAAAACCGTTTACAGTCACCCCCAAGCCCTAGCCCAATGCAGAAAATTCCTAGAACAAAACAAACTACAAGCAATCAGCACCTTCGACACCGCAGGCAGCGTAAAAATGGTCAAAGAAGAAGGTCTGATGGACGCCGCAGCCATAGCCAGCGAAAGAGCCGCCCAAATCTACGACATGACCATACTCGAAAAGGAGATAGAGGACATCAAAAACAACTCCACCCGATTCTTTGTCCTAAATAAACAGGACTCGCCCTACTCTGGACAGGACAAAACATCAATCATCTTCGCCGCAAAGTCTGTGCCTGGAGCGTTACACAAGATTCTCAAAGAGTTTGCAGACAGAAACATCAACCTAACAAAAATAGAGTCCAGACCCACCAAAAGCACGCCATGGGAATACCACTTCTACCTAGACTTTGAGGGGCACAGAACAGAAACAAAATGTCAACAGGCGCTCGAAAGCATCAAAGACAAGACGTTGTTCGTGAAAATTCTTGGCTCATATAAGGCAGCCAACAAACCCAACTTCAAGCTTTAGGATTTGCCCAAAATCCTGTACATCAAGCTATAATACCGCTCATAGTCGGGGTCAGTTTCCCGAAACCGCTTCTTAATCTCATTCATCTTACCTGCGAAACCCTCACAATCCTTAGCCTTAACCAGCTTGAGCCAATCCTCAACCTTCTCCAAAAATAATTTTTCAATCTGCTCCATCTCAGGCAAGCTCATGTGCAAATTAGAGTAGAAAACGGGTTCCTCAGCGGCAACAGCCCCAGCCAGAGTCAACAACAGCTTATACGTGGCTCCACCTACCTTCTTCGCATCAACAAAATCTGAACAGTTCACCAGAGCGTCGCCGGCAACCAAACCAACAAAATGAGGAAAACCCAAAACCAACGCCATCAACTCATCATGCTTCCGCGGCTCCAAAACAGTCACTTTCGCGCCCCGCTCCTCCAGCCAGCCCCTAAACTCCACAGCGAAACGCTTCTCCTCCTCTTCTACGGGGGTTAAAACAAAATTCTGCCCCTCCAAACTTTTGGCTCCGGGACCAAAAACAGGGTGAGTACCCAACGTAACCCCATCCTTCACGTATTTGTGCAGCAACTGTGCGGGAATCTCTTTGATGGAGCCGATGTCCATAACAATCTGACCTTCCCTAATGTGGGAGCCAATCTGCTTCAGCACAGGCTCCAAGCCATCCAAAGAAACACATAACAGAATCCAGTCAGCACCTTGAACAGCCTCCACATAATTGCCTGCAACTCCAACGCCGAACTCGTCACCTAACGCTTCTGCTTTGCTTCGGGTTCTGCTGGAAACAACTACAGAGTAGCCTTCATCCTTGAAGAATCGTGTGAACCATTGACCCATCTTTCCCGCGCCAATAACCGCAACCCTCAAGGTAGAGCCTCACACAGCGTCTCCAAACCTTCCTTAACCTTCTCCTCGTTCACAGTTAAAGCTATCCTGAAATATTCACGGTAATCCCCGAAGGCGGTTCCCGGAGCCACAGCAACCCCATCATCCAAAAGACTCAAAGCGAAACGCTCAGAATCCAAACCCTCAACCTTAGGAAACAGATAAAACGGCGCATCAGGACGAGCAAACCTCATCCCCGACTTGGAAAGAACCTTAATCGCCACATCCGCTCTCGCCCTAAACTGCTTCCTGATATCATCTGCAATCTTTTTTCTAGACTCCAATCCCTTCAAGGCGCCATACTGGATGAATGCGGGAACACAAGTGGTGGTTATCTGGTTCAGCTTAATCATCCTCTGAGCCAATTCTTCCTCCACAACAGCATAGCCGATTCTCCACCCCGTCATCGCAAAAGTTTTGGAAAAACTGTTCACCATTATGTGGTTTTCGCCAAAATCCAGTATGCTCTTAGCTGGGACGAAGCTTATGTCAGAGTAAACCTCATCAGACAGAACAGTAACGCCATTACTTTCCGCTATCTGAACAATCTCGCTGAAAGTTTTCTCATCAATAACTTTGCTTGTCGGATTACTAGGACTATTCAAAATTATCAGCCGAGTTTTGTCATCAATCAACTCCGCCAACTTTTCCACATCAATCCTCCAGTCAGACTCCAGATTTCCCTTCAGAAAACGGGGTTCAGCCCCAACCTTCTTCGCGGCTAACGCGTAGCTGATCCAATGAGGAGAAGGAACAACCACATTCTCCCCCCTCTTCAGCAACAGAAACATCAAAGAGAAAACCGACCACTTCGAACCAGTGGCTATCACCACATTATCCGCAGAAACACCATGAATGTGCGCCAGCTCCTCCCGCAGCTTCATCTCTCCAGCAGATGAAGAATAATGCGTTTTTCCCTGCTTCATAGCCTCGTAGGCTGCCTCAACTATTTGAGGCGGTGTGGGCATGTCCGTGTCTCCCAGATTAAATTTAATCATCCTTTTTCCTTGGTTCTCAAGTTGTATCGCCTTTTCGCTTATCTCATACAACATCTTCCTCAACTCCCAAAGGAACATTAAACTGAAAGGTTTCTTATCATCAATTGTGCAGTAATGCTTTAAGTCTTCTCTCATTCGGCGCCTTGAACAGAGACACCCAAAGCAACTATTTGTTTGAATATAGCTTCAACTTTCTGGGGGTCAAGCCCCATCTCCAACGCCTTGCTCATGACATGCAGGTAAACTTCATCTTCTCTCCGAAGGTCCTTGACGGCAAGCCCATTTTCTTCCTTGATTTTGCCGATGCGCTTACACATTTCTATCCTGTCCTTCAACAGGCAGACAAGTTTCTCATCGATTGTATCAATCTTCTTCCTTAACGCCGTAATATTCTCCAATCGCTTCAACTCCCAAAACTTTAGGTATAAAGCCTCCCCGAAGCAGTTGATCAACCAAAACAGCGGCAACCGAAGCCTCAACAACAGGAACAGCTTTAGGCACAATACAGGGGTCATGCCTGCCCTGCACCTGAATCGTTGCATCCTCCATCTTCGATAAATCCACAGTTCTTTGTTGCTTCGAAATCGAGGATGTTGGCTTCACCGCCACCCTAACCACAAGAGGCATCCCAGACGATAAACCACCTAAGACACCACCAGCGTTGTTACTTAGCAACTCAACTTCATCGTCGCACATCGCGTAAGGGTCATTGTTTTCTGAGCCCCTCATCTTCGCAGCCTCGAAGCCTACCCCAAACTCGACACCCTTAACAGCGGGAATATTAAACAGCATCTTACCAATTTCTGCATCCAAAGAGTCAAAGATGGGTTCACCGACCCCGACCGGAAGGTTGAAGGCTACGCACTCGACGATTCCGCCCACGCTGTCGCCCTCTTTTTTCGCGCTCAAAATCGTTTCTTTCATCTTTTCTGCAACCTCAGGGTGTGGACATCTCACTGAATTCTCGTAAGTGTTTCCTCTAACCTCCTCAAGAGACAGAGTTTCCTGCAGTTCCACGTCTCCAATGGCAGTTGTGTATGCCCGAACTTCGACGCCAAAGACATCTAACAGTTTTTTGGCTATGGCACCAACTATGACGTAAGCTGCAGTGATTCTTCCAGAGAACCTTCCTCCGCCACGATAATCATTGAATCCCATATACTTGATTCTGGCAGGGTAGTCAGCGTGCCCAGGTCTAGGCTTGTCTTGTATCGATTCGTAATCGCTGGAAACCGCCTGTTTATTCCACACCAAAGCGCAGATTGGAGCGCCAGTAGTGAAACCCTCAAAAGTTCCCGACAGAATCTCAACAGTGTCCTTTTCTCTTCGGGCAGAAACCAGTTCGCGGTCAGGCGGCAATCTTTTGTCCAGTTCTTTCTGAATGTCCTCTTCTGTGAGAGGAAGACCCACTGGACAGCCGTCTATGACTGCTCCGACGCATCTGCCGTGGCTCTCGCCGAAGCAGGTTACAATGAATTCTTTTCCTATCGAGTTAGCTCCCAACGACATTCGCTCCTAACACACGCAAGTCACTGAAGAAATGCGGATACGACTTATTTATACATTCAACGTTTTGAATTTTTGTTTCTCCCTTGGTTCCCAGAGCAGCTACAGCACAGGCCATGGCGATCCTGTGGTCATTGTGGGGATCAACTGTTGCTCCATGTAATCTGCTTCCACCGTTTATTGTTAAGCCGTCTTCGTTCACCGTGATGTCTGCGCCCATCTTCTTTAGTTCTGTGCTTATCGAATCTAGGCGGTCTGATTCTTTGTATCTAAGCCTCTCAGCATTATATATCTCCGAACGCCCTTCAGCGTAACATCCAAGAACAGCACAAACAGGAACCAAATCAGGAATGTCCTTGGCGTCGATGTCAACTCCAACAAGCTTTCCTGCTTCAACCTCCACGGAATCGCCTCCTATCTTAACGGTTGCACCCATCTCCGCCAGTATGTCCACTATTGCGCTGTCACCCTGACATGTTCTATAATCAAGATTCTTCACGGTTACATGTGACGAGGTGACCGCCGCGGCTGCCAAAAGAAAAGCTGCAGACGAAAAATCTCCCGGAACCGTATGATCACAAGGAACGTAGCTTTGATTTGCGGGAATCCACAGACGCGAAAGCTCATCGTTTACTGCACCTTCCAGCCCATGCTTAACCAACACTTCAAGCGTCATCTCCACATAGCCCCTAGACTCCAGCTTGGTTGTGACACAGATTTCGGTGTCATCCTTTGCCATTGGACAAGCAAACAGTAGCCCAGAGATGAACTGGGAGCTCACGTCCCCCCTTATCGAAGTTTTTCCTCCCCTGATTCCCCCTCCACGAACCATAACAGATGAACCGTCGCTTTGAACCTCAGATTCTACCCCCAATTCCCTTAGGCTTTCAAGAAGTGGCGCCACAGGTCTCCGCTCAAACGGTGCACCAAAAATGAACTTTGACGGTTCGGGGGCAAGGGCTGCAACTGGAATCATAAAACGAAGAGTTGACCCCGATTCTCTGCAGTCTATGGGATGGTCAGGCGTCTTCAGTGCCTTTTTTCCATGAATCGTCCAGCAGTTTTCATGTAATTCTGTTTCTGCTCCCAGCGCTTTTACTGCCTCTAATGTCGCTTGAGTGTCATCAGAGACAAGAGGATTAGAGATTTTTGAAGTGCCATTCGACAGGGATACAGCTATGAGCATCCGGTGAGTGTAAGCTTTAGACGGAGGAGCCGAAACAACACCTTCAAGATGCTCTGTGTTCTCAACTGTGACCTCCATCTTTTCAGCCTACCACCTTGGCTTTCTCTTGGTTGATTTTAGCCTCTAGAATCTCTCCCTCACGTTTCTGCCAAACCTCCTTCACAGCGTCTACCTTGTCTTGGGGAACGATGGCTGTAACTGCGGGTCCAGTTCCCGACAACCCTGAGGCAAGGGCTCCTGCTGTGAGGGCGTCCACGGCTGGGGACTGGGCATAACCCAGTGCAGAGGAGTAGATTAAGCCGTTCAAGGTTAGGGCTGCCCAGTAGTTACCATTCAATGCTTCCCTGTAGGCAATCTTAACTGAGGGAGCCATGGTTTTCATTCGCTTCACGTCTGAATCTATCGTGTAGGTTTTTTTGGCTGGAACATAGAATAGAACAGCTGGGGCTTCAGCCAGTTCAAAGCGTTTAAGGATTCTTCGTTCCATGTTGTCGGTAATTAGGACGCCGCCGAAATATGAGGCGCAGGCATCGTCGAAGGCTCCGGTTACAGTAACCTTTGCGTCC
>CBFCZR010000041.1:0-12490 GCA_965602795.1 Candidatus Bathyarchaeota archaeon
ATTAGGTCGGTTATGTCTCCTGTTGACAACGTTTCAGGCGGATTAAATGTTGCAACAACGGTGAAGCCCGCAGATTCGATGAACGTCTTCAGCCACGCCATGCAGATAACTTTAACGTTTGAAGCATCAAAAGTTGTAGCTTGATTTTCCATCAAACTGGCGACATTGTCAACTTCGACAAGCATCTGCGAAATCTCCGCGTCTAAGTCGATGTCTAGGATTTGGCTGAGGTTTCCTCCAACTCCGTTGATGTAGTTTTTTGCTCCTGCAGGCATGTTGTATACTCCGGGAATGGCAACAACTGTCAGGTCTGGGTTTGCCGCGGATTCGACTAGGTCTTCCAGCCAGAATTCGCCTTGAATGTTCTGCTTGAACAGAATGTCTGCTTTGCTTAGGGCATCCACGTATCCGGGTTTCATGTCGAAGTCGGCGGGGCACAAGCCAGGCTGAACCAGAACGAGCACGTCTGCGTTGTCGCCTAAGAGCTCTTCAACTACGCTGCCGATTGCGCTTGTTGTGCACACTATTATCGGTTTTTCTGTTGTTTGAGCTTGAGCTGCTGAACTGAGCAGCAATGGAAGCATCATTAAAACCATGCTAATGGTTAACATTTTTGTTTTTTTCATTTGTTGTTTTCCTCCTTTCTTCTTCGTTTAGGTGATAGAAGAAGTGCAATTGCAAAAACTATGGTTGAAACTATTACTATGCATGAGCCAACTGGCAAATCAAAAAATAGTGAAGCTATTAGTCCAGAGACTGTTGTGGTCATGCCTACTAGTGGGGAGGCGACTACGACTTTTCTCATGTTTTCGGAAAACTGTAAAACTGTAGAGGCTGGGTTGAATATGAGCGCGTATATGAGTAAGCCGCCCACAAGTTTCAGGCTGAAGGTTATGACGACTCCAGCCAAGAAGATGATTAAGTAGACGAATGGTTTGGTGTTGATTCCATCTGCCTGAGCCAGCTTCCTGTTAAACATTATCGCAAACAGTTCCTTCCACACAAAATACACGATAGCCAACGTTCCCGCGAACAGGGTGGCGAGAAAAACCAAGTCAGCGTTAGTCACCGAAATTATGCTCCCCCACAAAACGTTGGCAACCTGACTGCTGAGCCCAACTTCAGGCACCATCGTCAAAAACACGAAAGCCAACGCCATATTCAAAGGAAAAACAATACTTGTAATCGTGTCCGCATGCAACCGCGCCTTATCCGCAACAGGACCAATCAACAAGGCTGTGACCGACGCAAAAGCTAGCCCTGTTGCAAGCGGGTTTGTTGCGGTTGCTGCGCCTAATGCTGCTCCCGCGAAGGCGCCGTGTGACATGGAGTAGCCTATGGCTGAGAGCCGCATTCTGACGACGAAAACTCCGATTAGCCCCATCAGGAAGCCTGCCAGTATGCATGCTATTAGGGCGCGTTGCATGATGGCGTATTCGAGCCAAATCAATGGTGGTGCTCCTCCAATGTAGCAGTGTGCGGATGATTTTCAACGAGGGGCAGAGCGTTTTCGGGCGTTCCATCAAAGACCATTTTGCCGCCTGTTACCACGATAACGCGGTTGCATTTGTCTAGCATGTGGTGAATATCATGAGTGACGATGAGCGTGGTCAGGTTTTTTTCTTTGTGTAGTTTGGTGATTAAAAGGGGAATTTGTCCACGCGAGTCTGGGTCCAAGTTGCTGAACGGCTCGTCCAAGAGCAGAATTTCTGGGGTTTTTGCTAGGGCTCGGGCCAGCATCACTTTTTGTTGCTGTCCGCCAGAAAGTTTGCCCATGGGTCTGCCTGCAAGCTCTTCGATTCCTATCTGCTTCATGGCTTCTAACGCTTTTTTCTTGTCCTTTTCTTCGGGCTGATGGAGAACTCCAATTTGTCCATAAAGTCCCATTAGCACCACATCCAAGGCGGTGTAGGGTTCTCCGGGCTTCACCATGAAGTCCTGAGGAACATACCCGATCTGGCATCTCACTCTTCTTCCATGGGATTGGACGTCTAAGCCGAAAACAGAAACTTTTCCCCTGAAAGGTGGGAGCAGCCCGTTTATGGTTTCGAGGAGGGTTGTTTTTCCGGAGGCGTTTGGACCTACGATGTAAACCAGCTCGTTTCTTTTCAGGGTTAGGTTTATGTCTTTGATGGCGGGTCTGCTTTCGCCTTCGTAGACTGTGGAAACGTCCTCGAGCTTGATGATTGCATCCTCAACAGCTTTTTGTCGGCTTTTCTGTATGGTTGTCAGTTTCAAACGACCGCCAGTATTACCTTTCGGGTATTTCGTAATACCAGAAGCCATTATTAAACCTTTATCCGCCCACAATGTCGCAAGAGGCGCTACAGGGTAACAAGACTCACTGTTTTGGCGAAGACAAAAACCCAAAATTGTAGAAGATTGGATAGCCTGTTTTCAGGGTTTTTGTTGTTTCCTGTGTTTTGAAACAAAGTTTATGGCGAAACCTGCACCTGTGATTGCTGCGCCTAACGCTGTTAAGGCTATGCTGAGCAGGTACTTGTCGGCTTCCCTGTTTTCGGGGTTGTGGAAGTCGAATATTACGCCTAGGGGCATGGTGGTTGTTGCGTTTCCATTGTTGGTGACATGAACAGTGTAGACGCCCCGTGCTTCGAAATTCACGTCAAAGCAGTATGGAGTTATTACGTCTTTTTCAGCGATTGTGTTGTTGTTGGGGTCAGTGAATTTCATGTGTACAGGCACATCAGTAAGGTCATATTTGTTGAATCCTGGAGGCAGATCTGAAAATGGGTTTTTGGGATGTAAGCCGATGCACATGTTTGCTGGACCTACTGGCGCGGTTAGTATAACGTAGCTTTGTGATTCTCCTTCATCTAATTCGCCATAATTAACGGTTAAGTGTCCGGACACATGGGATGATGACGCATTCATTAGGAGGATTAATCCGACAATCAACAGGACAAAGCCTGCACGTGTTATGTTCATTCTTTCACCTCAAACTTTTTAGTGAAATAGATGTAGGTTGGCACCAGAAACACAAACGCATAGAAGATTATCAGAATGAAGAAGCCCCACGGTGGCAAATTCATCTCTAATCCTGGTTCAGATAGCGGTCTTGTGCCAAACAAGCGTTTCAGAGCCCAGAGTGGCGCCGAGTATGGAGTGAAAACAAGGTAATCGGCTATGGGTCCAAGCACCTCTGGAGTCAAGGTTGTTATGAACCAAACAAAAAAGCCTGCAAGCACCGTAGCAAGAGTTGAAGTGATGGTTTTCTTTAATGCCAAGGCAATCAATGATGCCAGCCCAGCGTAGAACATGACGGCGAAGAATATTACGGGCAGCGCCCAGAAGGATACTTGAAGGACCAGAAGACCGCTTGCTGCGGTGAAGTAGTTCATGACCATGATGAAGAGGGTGATTCCCCAAGATAGGAGGGTTAGGGGGAGCACTACTGCCACAAATTTTACTGCGAAGATTGAGGTGCGGGAAACGGGTAAGGAGAGGAGGGTTTGCATTAGTCCTTGCTCGTAGTCTCGGGCAAAGGATAGGGACACTAGGATTCCGGAGAGTATGACAAGAGGAAGCATTTGAGTGCTAGTTATGCGTACGAGGGTTTCAGTTACTACACTGTAGAAATCAGCGCCTACGGTAGTAATCTCGAATAAAGGTTGAACAGTGGCAATAGAAATAAAGAAAACTAGACCCACTGCCAACTCCAAGGTGGGTCTACCCCAAACTTTACGTATTTCTGCTTTAAGCAACGCCAAATCCATGTGTTTAATCTCCTGACACAGCCATCCTGAACAGTGACTCTAAATCGCGTCCTGCAACCTTTACTTCCTCAAGAGAGGCCTCTGCCTGTGAAGCAAGTGCAGGTAAACGCTTCTTGAATAGTTTAGAATCTTCGACAACCACATACACGTAACCTTCATCCAGCCTCACGTCTTTGACGCAAGCTTCAGCTTTCAACAACTTCATCAACGGCTCGGCAGGCTCAACTTTAATCATGAACGCTTGGGGAGCAACTTCGTTGAGCAACTGTTCTAGTGGTCCTTCCCGTATCGCTTTGCCTTTATTCATCAAAATAACATGTTCACAAACCCGCTGCAGCTCAGGCAAGATGTGGCTTGAAATCAGAAAAGAAAACTCTTCTTCTTTTTTGAGCGTGTTAATTATTTCGATTACCCGAGCGCGTCCTAGGGGGTCCAGGTTTGAGGTGGGCTCATCAAGAATCACCAACTCAGGTTTGCCGAGCAGCGCATGGGCTAGTCCAAGTCTTTGGCGCATACCCGCGGAATAGCCTTTTATTTTTCGGGTGTGGGCTTCTTCTTCAAGTTCCACAAGCTTCAGCACTTTTTTGCTTTCAGCCTTGGGGTCTGGGATTCCCTTCAGTTTAGCCATCAATTTGAGGTGCTCGAGCCCAGTCAAATGGTCATAATATGCAACTTTTTCGTACAGAACACCAATTTTCTGTCTTATGGCTAGGGATTCTTTCCAGCAGTCAAACCCGAACACTTCTGCTTTGCCAGCATCGGCTTTGATTAGTCCCAGACTCAGTTTGATGGTGGTTGTTTTGCCTGCGCCGTTTGGACCTATCAAGCCGTTGATTCCCTTGTAGATTCGGAGGCTGAGACCGTTCAACGCGTGGGTAGTGTTGAATGTTTTAACTAAGTTTTCAAATTCGCCTAACACTTCAGTAATTTCTGTCACCAACTTTTCCTGTCACAGTTTTTTGTAGAATTGTCACTTGATTCTGGAACGTTACTAGCGCCTGCCTGCATTCTTTTCCTTCTTTTGCGGAGTACATAAATCACGGTCACGATAACGGGTGAGGAAATTAACAAGATGAATAAGACAAAAGGAACTAACGCCATCAAGCCAGGTGAAGGACTATTGACTACTTCAAGGTTCAAGTTTTCTGAATACGAAACCAGTTCCAAGTTTCCGCCGAGGAGAAGGTCTATGCCAAGTTTGTCTAAGAGCACGTCGCTGAGAGAATAAGCAGAATAGACAAGTATACCCGTATCGGGGTCATAACCAACATGCACACTGAGAGGCCACCCTTTTTCGGTTCTAGTAGCAGACGATGAAACCCCCACAGCAGTAACTCTGTAAGGGTCTACGGCTGTTGAAAACTTCATCATTTTAGATGACACAACTGCAGGGAGTTCCCACTCGTCGGTTTCAGTTAACACAATATGTCTTTGACTCAAATCAGGATTGACCAAAAAGATTGACTTCCTAGAGTCAATTACCAAGTTGCCGTCCACAATTCTTCCATCCACCGACACTTCATTGGAAAAGTCGTCACAGTCAACGGAGAGCCAAGCAGTACACGCGTCCCCGCCCTTTTCAGTAATCGACAAAGCCATTGTCAAATTTTCTGAACAAATGTGGCTTCCGTTAGCTAAAACCAAAATGAACGAATTGTTTTCACCCGAAACGCCATGCAGTTGCACGTAAGACGAGTTTGGAGCGTGTTGGACAATCATTGGCGGGGGCACCAGCGTGGCGGTTTGACTGGAAAAAAAGGCAGAATAAAAAAACAGTGAAACTACTGTTGTAGCTACAGCTAAGACGGCTAGTGGCGTGCGTAGTTTTTTGAGTTTACTTTTTGGCATTTTTGGCTCTTCAGGAAGCCAACCCCGAATCGAATCAAAGAAGCTGTACAGGATCATAAGAACAACTCCAGAAGTTTTGGTTTTACTTTTTTGCGAATCAACTGCACAACAAATCTAGTAGACAATACAACAGCAGTGAACACCGTTGAAAGGAACAGGACAAATCCAAAATTAGTAAAATTCACATTGTCATAATTGATGACGTCAATGTCCAAGTTTTCTGAATATGTATTCAGGTATAGATTTCCGTTGATAATGAAATCTATTCCCAATTTCTTCAGGAGTACATCACTAACACGTCCCCCCAACCCTACAAGGGCACCAGTATTCTGGGAATAATCGGAGAACATATAATAAAATGGGCCTGAACCTTCTGGATCTTTGCTAAGAACAGCTATTGTTGGTTTCACGTAGTTACGTTCTGCTGTGGTTGAAGCTCGTGAAGTTGGTGAAATAACAGTGGCAGTACGTTTCCCATCAGGCGTTTCAGCTAAAACAACTTTTTGGTTTTTGGTCAAGTCAGGATTGATTAAAAACAGTGAACGTGTAGAGTCGATTACCAGATTGCCGTCCTCTATGGTGCCATCAACTGTTGTCTGATTGGAAAACGTGTCACATTCAATGGCAATGTTTACTGTGCATTTATCTGAATTTTGTTTGGTAATCGTATAACTTAGTGTTAGATTCTCTGAGTTGATTTGGGTACCGTTAGTCAAAACCAAATAGTAAGTGTTGTTATAATTATTATTTGAAACTCCACTTAATTCGACATAAGAACTGTTGGGAGCACTTTCAATAACTAGCGGCGGCGGAAACAAAACAGTCACATTAACAAAAACAAAAGCTAAAGAAAACAACGAAGTAACAGAGGTAACAGCAATAAACGTGACTGCAGGTACTCGAAAAGAAGCAATCCTTCTTTTAGGCAGTTTTGGTTCCTCTGGAACCCAGCCCCAAAAAAACTGTTGCAAAAAGTTTTTGAAGCTCATGACTGCACCTCGGGCACAAGTTTGCTGAAGATTATGTGAGCCAGCTTAGCTGGATGAATGTCTCCTGTGTCTTCGAATTCTAGACCTTGTTCGTTGGCGATGTCTAGGAGATATTTTCGGGTTTGCTGCAGAAATGCTTGGTTTGTTATCGTTTCGGGGTTGTCGTGCCAGTACCACACTTTGATTCCGTGGCTTGTGGTGTAGGTGATTATGGCTTTGCGGTTGAGGGCTGGGTGGTAGCCTAGAAGGATGGCTTTTTTGGGGTATAGTTTTGTTACCTGTATGTCGTTGGCTCCTGCAACGTCGAGAAGGGTTGTGGAGAGTTTTGCTTCTGCGGTTAATTTTGTCTGGTTGATGTATTGTCTGGTGGTGCTGAGTTTGTCCGCTATTGCAGATACTGAGAAGCCTTTGTGTAGTAGTGACCAGACGGTTTTCTGTTTTTGGCTAAGCGGAGATGATAGGGGGTAGGTTGTGTTCATAGCAGGTCAAGTAAACATTTGGATATTTACAAATATTTAAGTTTTGCCGCCCACCACAACACAAAAACCAGAACACAACCACAAAACAAAGAGACGCCATGTCCAATTTGGAGCTAAACATTTAAAACATCCCGTTTAACCAGTTTTTTTATAAATATTTAGGAAGTTGAAGGCAACGGCGAAGTGTCAACACTGCGGCAAAGAGGTTGTTCTACCCTTCAAGTGCGCTTACTGTGGAGGCTTGTTCTGCGCTGAGCATCGCCTCCCAGAGAGCCACGCATGCCCAGAAGCGTGGAGAGCCAAGGCTCCAAGAGAAACACATACAACACAAAAATGGGCTGAACAGCCTTCATACAAATACACAGTATCATACACGCCCAAAAACGCCAGAGTATACGGCTTCAGCACAAAAGAACTCCAACACCTAGCCATCGGAGCGCTTCTAGTCATGGGCGTCGCCTTAAGCTACTTCCTCACAATCGGAGCAGACCTGACGAGTCTAGCAATTCTGTCAATCGCATTCACAGCATCATTTCTTCTCCACGAACTCGCCCACAAATTCACAGCACAACACTTCAACCTGTGGGCAGAATTTCGGCTAACCCTGCAGGGAGCCCTCATAACGCTGATTTCCATGTTTCTTCCCTTCAAAATTATTGCGCCGGGGGCAGTGATGATGGCGGGGTCAGCAACAAGGGAAACTGTGGGAAAAACATCTATTGCCGGACCTGCAACCAACATCATCCTTTCAATCTTATGCATCATGGTTGCGGCTTTTGGTCAGAGCCTCTTCATGGTCGTTGCTTTCATCAACGCGTTTCTAGCAGTCTTCAATCTCATTCCTTTCGGCATAATGGATGGATTAAAGGTTTTCAGGTGGAACAAAATATTCTGGGCTATAGCATTCACTGCAGCAGCAGCATTAACAGTTTACACCTATACAGGTTTGTAATAAGCGCCTTTTAGAAACAGAACAGAAGCTACATCAGTTCTATGCTGACATAAACTTCCTCGGGCACACGAACCCTCATAATTCTCCGCATAACCCGCTCTTCAGCATCAACAATAATTAGACGTTTGTGGATTCTCAGCTCCCACCGGTCCCAAGTTGCAGTTCCCTGTCCACAAGGGGTTTTACGCACTGGAACCTTGAGTTTCTTTGTGGGAAGGGGATGTGGTCCTGTGAGTTTTACTCCTGTCTTCTCAGCGATGAGTTTCAGCTCGTTGCATACGTTCTCCAGCTTTTTGTAGTCTGTGCTGGTCAGCTTTATTCTCGCCTTTCTCACCATCGCCAAGATACTCCATTAGATGCTGCCTTATCGTCCTTCCGAGTTTTAAATACTTTTTCCCTTATACTTTTAATTTAACAGCAACAGTTCAGAAATAGCTTTTGGTTTCAAGGTTCTAAAAGGTATAAACATTAACCTAGAAAGGAAGAATTAAGCCAGCTAACCCTCCGGATAGCAGATAGCTGGATATCACGTAGCCTAGAATGGCGCCGCTGCACAGGTATGGCAGTCCAGCTTGCGGCTTTCCTTTAATCACAACTGACATGAGAACTGCAAATCCCACTAGGGTGCCGATCATGACGGATAGGGCGATGAGAAAACCGTTGTCGGCAATGTTGTAGAAGGATGCGACAACCAATATTCCAGGCATCACTATGTCTCCTAGACCCATGAAAAAGGCTTCACGCTCCTCTTTTTCTTCAATTTTTTCTTTCAGCCCCTTTGTTTCTTTGAGCAGCGAATATTCTCGTGTTTTTGGCACCACCAGCATCACGGGCAACTTGAGATCCATAACGGCATCCGCTAGGTCAATCATGTGTTTGGTTTTGTACACTGAGATGGCGTCGTATATTGACAGACCTATGAGCATCACTATTACCAGAAAAATGCTGAGAGAGATACCGAATATTCCGATAGCACCTACACCCACAATTATTCCACACAAATTTATGATGTACCACTCTGGATATTTGACGAGCGCCAAAACCAAGATTGCTGCGACGACTATGGAGAGAAACGATGATAATGTAGCGTTTGGAACAACAAGGGAAAGCAGAGTGTAAAAAACAAAGAATGACGTGTAGGCTATCGAGCCAAGAATTATGACTTGTATGAACTGTTTCTTCCAGAATTTGGCAATCAACAATATGGTGGCGGTGACCACTAGCATTATTATAAAGAAGACAAGCAGATTGGTGGGGTCATTGGGGTTTTCGAAAACGTCTAAGCCTGTTTCTTCAAAGGGCCGTGTTATCAGCATAGAGAGAAGATGTATTATCACGAATAGGCTACCCATCAGAAATATGGGAAAAACAGCTGCATCCTTTCCAGCTTTTTCGTCAGTCATTGGTTCTTAACAACATCTGTACGCATTTATAAAAGTTTGATTTGAATCACCGAACACTCAGATTTTTTACATACAGTATTTTGGTATTCTGAGGTTAGCGTAAAATTTTACTGTTCGAGTTCAGGTTATAGTCTGTAGAAAAATTATCGATGAGACATCTTTCACTGTTCGTATATTCAAAAGTGTTTGAGTGAAGTCTTTTTCTGTCTCGGTTTTGATTACTGCGACAATGTCATAGTCTCCATCAAGCATGTGAGCCTCTTTCACAAATTCGATTTCCTTAACTCTTTCCAGAACGGGACCTATTTGATCCGGTACGGCGTCAATCATCACGAAAGCCATGGGCATATAGCTCACTTCGAAACGGTATTGATTGGTGGTCACATAAAAAGTTCGCGCAATATAATCTTCACTGCCGAAGGGGCTATGCCTGTCCTCGAATCAATTAATTGTCAGGTCTTAGGGGTTTAAGATTTTTCATGTTTTATTTGCTGTTTTCTGTATCACATCGACCACATATTGTTTCAGATAATTTGATATACGGGGTTAGATGTTTATGGTTGTGGATGATTTTTATGAAGTTGGTTGAGGCTCTGGAGAAGCTTTCGAACGCTAACGGGGTAACAGGAAGAGAGGATGAAGCCCGAGACCTGATGAAGGAGTATCTGAAGCCTTACGTTGACGAAGTTAGGGAAGACAAGCTTGGAAACCTTATCACCTTCAAAAAGGGAAACAAAGACGCTCCCACCGTCATGCTTGCTGCCCACATGGACGAAGTTGGGCTCATGATAAAAAACATAACAAAAAAGGGCTTCCTACAATTCGCTAAAATCGGGGGAATCGATGACCGCATTCTCTTAGCACAGAAAGTGGTTGTTCACACGGATAAAGGACCCTTAGTTGGGGTCACGGGTTCTAGACCGCCGCACATACAGAGTGAGGCGGAGAGAAAGAAGGTTATGGAGGCGGATAAGCTGTTCATTGATGTTGGAGCCAGAGACAAGAAGGAGGCGGAGAAGATGGGGGTTCAGGTCGGTGATGTGGTCAGTTTTGACACCAAGTTTGCTCGTCTAGGCAACAGTGTTGTTTTTGGGAAAGCCTTTGACGACCGTGTGGGGTGCGCCATGATGGTCGAAACTATGAAGAGGCTGCAGAAAGTTGACTGTAACGTTTACGCTGTGGGAACGATACAGGAGGAGGTTGGTCTGAGGGGAGCCACAATAGCTGCGTTTCAGGTGGCGCCTGATGTGGGCATTGTGTTGGAGTCAACTGTGGCTGGTGACATGCCCGGAGTGAAAGAGGGAGAAGCGCCAGCAAAGATGGGGGAGGGACCGGTCATAACTGTGGCGGACGCGGGTTTGATTGCTCATCCCAAAGTGTTGAGGCTGCTTATGGATTCGGCGAAAGCAAACAAGATTGCTTATCAGCTGGAAACTGGAATCAGGGGCGCCACGGATGCTGCTAGAATCGCGCTGAGCAGGGAGGGCGTGCCCAGCGGAATAATATCTGTTCCATGCCGTTACATTCACAGTCCAGCAGCCATCATGGATTTAGATGACGTGGAGAAAGCCGTTAAACTTGCTGTGGCAGCTATAGGAAAAGTTACAGAATATTTTTGATCAGATTTTCTTGTAGAAAAGGAGTTAGAGATGGAGAAGGGTTTCAGGTTTCTGGAGCATACCGCCGACGCGTATGTTGAGGCTTACGGCTCTAGCTTAGAGGAGGCTTTCGAGAATGCGGCGTTGGCTTCAACTGAGGTTATGACTGAGCTGGAGAAGGTTGAGGCTCGAAACGAGGAGAAGTTTGTGGTGGAGGCTTCGGATGAGCAGGCTCTTCTTTATAGTTGGCTTGAGGAGGTTTTGCTCGAGTTTGAGTTGAAGGACAAACTTTACTCTCGCTTCGAGGTTTCCAGTATTGAGGAGGTTGGTGGGGGGTTCAGGTTGCGTGCGAGGGGGTGGGGGGAAAAGTTTGATTCTGGGAAGCATCCGTCGAAGGTGGGGATAAAGTCGGTGACTTATCATCGGATGGAGATTGTGAAGGAGCCTGAGTCTGTGACTGTCAGGTTCATTCTGGACATCTAGTAGTGTGGCTGTTTAGAAAGGTTAAAATCAGGTCGTTTAGTAGTTAGTTTGGGGAGTGTTTTTGTGGCATCGAAAAAGTTGCTTGAGTTAATGAACAAAGGCATAGGACGTGAGCTGCAGGTGTCTATCCAGTATATGTGGCAGCATGTCTTGGCGACAGGAATCCAAGGCGCAATGGTCAAAGACATCTTCAAGGAGATAGCCATCACCGAAATGAAGCATGCTGAGGAGATAGCTGAAAGGCTGGATTATCTTGGCGGAACCCCGACAGTGAAGCCGGACCCGGTTTTTGTGGGTTCAAGCTTGGAGGAGATGCTTAGGCTGGACGAGAAGGCGGAAGAGGAGGCTATACGGCTGTACAATCAGACAATAAAGGTTGCAAAAGAAGAAAACGACAGCACAACCCGAAGGCTATTCGAAAGAATCCTCGCCGAAGAAGAAGAACATATTGACACCTTCTCCAAACTGCTGGTTGGACTGGTTCCCATCTCAGACCCAGACCTGTAACCGCCAACAAAACATAGACAGACACTTTCTTCCCACCTTTTTTTATCCCGTTATTCTTTTGGGTTAGCGGTTAGCCTGTTCGCAGGCAGTGTTTTGTGTAAAAGCTTATAGATTGGCTTCTAGAAAGACTGTGAATGCCGGGATGGCAGAGTGGATAACGCGCAGGCCTTGAAAGCCTGTGGGCCCTTGGCCCGCGTGGGTTCGAATCCCACTCCCGGCGCCACAAACACACGCAATCACAATTGTAACTTTTGTTATAGCCAAGAACTCAACGAGGGACAAACAGATAGGGTAAGGGCTTGCGGTTAGGGGGCTATGTTCGGCGCGCGCCACCAAGTAAATTCCAAAGAACTTTTTCAGAATCTTTTGTGGAAAAATCATAAAAAAGGTAAGGTAGTGATTTTTACTTTATTGTACACTTGTTTCAGTACTGATAATCTTAAGGAATGAAGTTATTTCCTAAATTTAGGAATGTCTTCAGGCATTCCAACCCTCAT
>CBFCZR010000042.1:0-12388 GCA_965602795.1 Candidatus Bathyarchaeota archaeon
GTTCGGGGCTTTCCATCAAAAAAGAGGAAATTGCGGGGGATATCGCCAGTTTGAGCTGAATTACCTCATCCCGGCCACATTTGGAGTGATTTCAGCTACTTCTCAGGAGGTTTATTGCTTATTTACGTTTCCGAAGGATAGCTTTTTTCGACCCATTCTTCGATAGAGGAAGCTATGTAACATTCCGATAGACCTCACGAAAATTTATTATTCAACATTAACATTTTATAGCTCGGGGCTAAATGTTTGCTTAAAAAGATTCTAGTAGCTGTAGACGGTTCTAAGGAATCCAAAAAGGCGTTAAATTTTGCGCTTGAATTAGCAGAAATGATTTCAGCGGAGCTTGAGTTACTCACGGTTGTGCCACCAGTTTTTTTGTACACCCACTCTATTCATGTGCTTAAATCAGAGGCTGTTGCAGATTGTGCTAAGGAATTAGAGGTCGGTTTTAGAGAAGCATTATATAAGGCTCAGAAAGTAGCTCAAAAGAAGAAACCTGAATTTAAGGTCTCAGCGAGACTTGAAAAGGGGGAGCCTGATGTAAAAATTGTTGGCAGAGCAGAACTTGGCAAATTTGGCATGATTGTCATGGGAAGTAGAGGATTAGGTGGCAGAGTCTCCGCTTTGGGGAGTGTCAGCTCTAGAGTTGTAGACAAGGCCTCCTGTCCCGTATTGATAGTGAAATAGGAATTTTCTGTCTTTTTTTGTTGGTAGCTAAATCTTCCGTCTGTTCGTTATTTTAACCTCACTTTTTTATTTCACCGATACTTAACAATATGAAATGTACTTCGAGTGCCCCAACTGGGTGGCACATAAGCCCTGCGATTAATTCGCAGTGAAAAACTCCTGAAATATCAAAAAAGATGATGTAACTTGATGGAATGCCCCTTTGGATGCAGTCAACAAATGTTTTCTAACCAATTTTGTCCCTACCGCGGATCAAAGTTGGTAACTGTTTATTGCAGACAGGATTTACTCCTAGAGGTCCTAAACTTCAGGGTTTAGTGGAGGAAGATTAAAAATGCAGACACTAAAACAGTCAAAAGTAAATGAAAGAAAATTTGTTGCTGCTAATCTTGAGAAATGTACAGGTTGCGGAGTGTGCGAACTTGTATGTGCGTTGAAAAGAGAAAAGGTATATGATCCTCAGCGTTCCAGAATAAAGGTCCTTCGGCTAGATCAAATTCTCAATATGCCCGTAGCTTGTAGGCTATGCGAAAATCCGCCATGCGTAGCGGCTTGTCCTTTAGACTGCCTCACTCAATCTGAGGAAACCGGCGTTATAATGGTGGATGATGATAAATGCGATGGTTGTGGGTGGTGTATAAAAGCCTGTCCTTATGGTGCTGTTATTTTTAGTCCAGAAAAGGAAACTGTGATGATATGTGATCTCTGTGATGGTGACCCCCAATGTGTTGAATGGTGCCCTGAGGAAGCATTAGATTTAGTGACCCAAGAAGATTTTGACCAAAACTTACGGGAAACCACAGCAAATAAACTAATTAAAGAAACTTTGAGGCTGCCCGAATCTGAGTATGAACTTGGAAAGGAACAAACAAACAATCAGGCAAGACTGAAAGGAAGCGAGTACACCAGTGTTCTCCAAAAATTTGAGAAATCAAAAGCCAAAAGAGAATCTTTGAATCTTCTACTTGAGGCGTTTTCCGAACAGAATCCAATAGATATCCTAATCTACGGTATGTACGTCAAAAAACACCTCGCCTTCATTGTGCCTGGGGCCAGCAGAGAAAAACTCGAAAACACCTTGGAATGGCTAAGCGATGCCGTTAAACTTGTAGAAAAATCGGGACGCAGATAAATGTATAACGGTTTTGAGGAGTTCATGTAAGTTGTCAAGTTTCTGCGTGCAGTATCCCTGTATTGTGGCTTATTTGTTTTCGACCAAAAAAGCGAATAAAACAATTTGAAAACATAGAAAAAGAGTTGAAAGAAAGTGACAAAAGCAAGTCTGAAGAAGGTTCTAGACAGCATTCTTGACTTTGAAAAGCTGAAATACTGCTATGAATGTGGCATTTGCACTGCAAGTTGCCCCGTCGCAGAATTGCTTCCAGAGAATTATAATCCACGGATTCTGCTTCACAGTTTACCTCTAGCCGATGATAAACTCCTGAACTCAGCCCAACTGTGGCTGTGCGCTTGGTGTTATCGCTGTCATAAACGGTGCCCGCAAGGCCTGAAGCTTCCAGAAATTTTTCAAGCCGTTAGACGATTTGCTGCCGAAAGCGGCCACATAGAAGGATTTGACAAAGCTTTGGAAATAATCAGAGAAAAACTTCCGCTGCCAGCTTCATGCTGCTACGTTTGTTTCCATCCAGAACGCGCCATAGACAACAAACAGTTAGTGACAAACTCTATTCAACATATTATTCTCGACTATGAAAGTGAAGAACCGAAAGAAAAACCTCTCAACCCTATGCATGGAGAGAAAGTAGCCATCATAGGCTCAGGTCCAGCTGGGCTTTCAGCAGCTCAAGATTTAGCCAAAAGAGGCTATTCTGTGACGATATTTGAGGCTTTATCTTTGCCTGGTGGAATGTTAAGAAAATGTATTCCCGAACATCGGCTTTCTAAGAAAATAGTTGCTTCCGATATTAAACGCATAACAGATTTAGGTGTCAAAATCAAAACCAATACTGCTATTGGCGAAAGCCTGAATATAAAACAGCTTTTAGAACAGGGCTACAGCGCCATTTTTGTTGCCACCGGAGCTCATGAAGAGCGAAAGCTCGGCATCGAAGGCGAGCAGCTAAACGGCGTCTTCCATGCTCTTGATTTCTTGGAAAAGGCGAATGATAAAGAAGCCGAGGTGTCAGATACGGTTTCTATAATTGGCGGAGGCAACGTTGCTGTTGATTCTGCTGAAACGGCTTCAAGACTTGGAGCCAAAGAAGTCACCATCTTATACCGAAGATCTAGGGCGGAGATTCCCGCGAGCCCTTGGGAAATAAAAGAAGCGGAAGAAGAGGGAGTGAAAATCGAATTCTTGGTTTCTCCTAAAAGAATTCTAGGCGAAAATGGGAAAGTAAATACAATTGAGTGCATACGAATGGAGTTAAGCGAGGCGGACGAAACTGGCCGTCGACGCCCGGTTCCCATTCAAGGCTCAGAATTTGTAATAAAAACTGGAACCGTGATAGTGGCTATAGGGCAATCTCCTAACACGGGATTTCTTCCGGAAACAGTTGAAATCACAGAAAAACGGACAATAGCCTCAGACCCCTTTACTTTAGAGACAAGTTCGTCTGGCATCTTCGCTGGAGGAGACGCAGTGTCTGGACCGGCAACCTTGATGAAAGCTATAATCGCTGGGAAACGGGCGGCAATTTCCATACATCTTTATCTGAGGGGTGTCTCGCTGGAGCCTCGTGTTGTTGAAAAAGTTTTGGGGAGTGTAAATGGAAGTTTCTAAAGTTGATTCTAAATCTGATGAGGAAATCCGTATTGGAGTTTTTGTTTGCCATTGTGGCTTAAATATTGCTGGCTCCGTTAACTGCAAAGAAGTAGCTGAATACGTTTCCACTCTTCCCCATGTTGTTCTTTCTGAGCACAATCTATACACCTGCTCTGACCCTGGACAAGAAAGAATAAGGAAGGGAATCATAGAACATAACCTAAACCGAGTTGTTGTAGCTTCATGCACCCCCCGCCTCCATGAGCCAACCTTCAGAAAAACCTGCGAGGATGCAGGATTAAACAAGTATCTGTTTGAGATGGCAAACATACGGGAACACTGCAGTTGGGTACACCTCCACGCACCAGAAAAGGCCACAGAAAAAGCTAAAGATTTAGTTCACATGGCCGTCGCTAGGGCGGCACTGCTAAAACCCAAAGAAGAGCTCGGTGTCCTCGTGGCAAGACAAGCGTTGGTGCTAGGAGGAGGGGTTGCGGGCATCCAAGCAGCCCTAGATTTAGCCGATACTGGCTACAAAGTCTATCTTGTAGAGAAGAGTCCCAGTATTGGTGGGAAAATGGCTCAGCTCGATAAAACCTTCCCAACCATGGACTGTTCCATATGTATCCTTGCTCCAAAAATGTCAGATGTGGGTAGACATCCCAACATTGAACTGCTGACAAACAGCGAGATTGTAAATGTTGCCGGCTACATCGGAAACTTCAAAGTAACAGTGCACAAGAAGCCAAGATATGTCACGAAGGAATGCACAGATTGTGGCGATTGCGTTGACGTTTGCCCTGTAGAAGTGCCTAACGAGTTTGAAGTGGGACTTACTTGGCGAAAAGCAATCCACACTCCTTTTGCCCAAGCCGTTCCAGCTATTTATCTAATCGACGAGGACAGTTGCATCGGTCTCGGTGACAACACTTGTGCAAAATGTAAAGACGTTTGTGGTCCTGATGCCATAAATTTCAATGATAAGCCTGAAGATATTGAACTGGATGTTGGGACAATCATTGTAGCCACCGGTATGGATGTGTACGACCCTGTTGCCTTGACGGAGTATGGATACCTGAAAGTTCCTAATGTCATAACATCAATGGAGTTTGAGCGGCTCATAAACGCTGGAGGACCTACCGGAGGGCGTCTAGTCCGACCTAGCGATATGCAGGTTCCAAAATCGGTTGCGTTCGTCCAATGTATAGGTTCCCGTTCTAAGACAAAAGGCAACCCATACTGTAGCAACGTATGCTGCATGAACACCATAAAAGATGCGTTACTCATTAAGGAGCATTGGCCAGACACCCAAATCTATGTTTTTTACATAGACATACGTGCGTTTGGAAAAAGCTTCGAGGACCTATTCAGAAGAGCAAAAGCTGCAGGCGTAATCTTCATACGTGGATTGCCCGCGGAAATAACTGAGGACAAAAAATCTCATAACTTGTGGATGATTGGAGAAAACACTCTTGAGCAAAAAGTATACAATGTAAATGTGGATATGGCCGTTCTAGCCGTTGGTCTTAGACCTAGTGAAGACAGCGATAAGATTATGCGACTTTTGAGATTGTCAAAGACGTCAGACGGCTTCTTTATGGAAGCACACCCAAAACTGAAGCCAGTAGACACCCCAACTAGAGGAGTCTTTCTTGCGGGTTGCGCCGAAAGCCCAAAAGACATCAAAGACAGCGTGACGCAAGCAAGTGCCGCGGCAGCCCGTGCAGGCATTCTTATGGCTAAAGGCAGCGTCACCATCGAAGCCATTACCCCTATAATAGACACCGAAAAATGCACAGGATGCGGCATGTGCACCAGAGTATGTCCATATCATGCCATTACCGTGAATAAAGAACGGAAAAAAGCAGAAGTAATTGCAGCTGCCTGCTCCGGGTGTGGCGTTTGTGGTGCAGAATGTCCATTTGGTGCCATCGAGATGAGCCATTTCACTGATGAGCAAATGTATGCGCAGATAGACGCAGCCACTGAGAAAGATGCTGACAAGAAAATTATTGCTTTCTGCTGCAACTGGTGTTCTTATGCGGGTGCAGACTTTGCGGGAGTAAGCAGAATGCAGTATCCTACCAGCGTGCGAATCATCCGCAGCATGTGCTCAGCTAGGGTAGCCACAAAGTTTGTTGAGCGAGCCTTCTTTAGAGGGGCTGCAGCAGTGCTGGTTTCGGGTTGCCACTTGAACGATTGTCACTACATAGATGCCAATTATCAAACCAAGAAACGAGTTGAAAAATTGTGGAAGAAGATGGAGCGGCTAGGGTTGGATAAAAGTCGGCTTCAATTGGCGTGGATAAGTGCAGCTGAGGGCGAGAAATTTGCTTCGAAAATAAGGGATATGCAAAAAATCGTTGACAGCGTCACCAAAGAAGAGATAGAAAAAACGGTCAAAGCTCTAACTCCCAAGAAAAGGGCTGTCACCTAAGGGGGCTGGTATTTGATGACCATAATTGACAAAAATGATTTCATGTATTGTGGATAATATGCGCGGAAAAATTGTTAAAATCGAAAATAGACAAGAAATTACGCTTAAGAGAAGTTTTCTTAAAAGGAATTATCGTCTATCCTTGAACAAAGATTTGTGTAACGGATGTGGCTTATGTGCTGAAATCTGCCCAAGAGAAGCCATAAAGGTAACTGCGGCAGAGATAACCGACGGGCGGTTGGCAAAAAAGCCGACGATCAATTTTGACACGGATTCCTGTAATCTGTGTGGCGAGTGCGCAGTTCTGTGTCCCCTTAACGCACTAAAAATGGACGTTAACGGAAAAGAAGTTTCTATAGTCGTGAAAAATGAAGCGTTTCCAGTTTTGCTGAAGGAGATTACTGTTGCAACGGAAAAGTGTAACCCAATATGTGATCTCAAATGCCAAAAAGTGTGCCCCACTGAAGCAATCAAAGTGACAACAAAAACCCAAGAAAAAGGACAAACAGTGATAACCGACGTCCAAATAATGGAAAACTCTTGTTTTTACTGCAAACTCTGTCAATCAGCATGCCCTATGGATGCAATAGAAGTAAAAAAGCCCTTTCAGGGAACCATCGAATTAAACACTGATCTGTGCCCTAGCGGATGCAAGATTTGTGCTGACATATGCCCCACTGAAGCAATTAAAACGGAAAACAGCCACGTTCAGGTCTATCCAGAATTTTGCATCTTCTGTTCTGCATGCCAAAAAGTCTGCCCAAAAGAAGCCGTTAACGTAAATAGAACTTGGATATTCCACTCAGCTGTTAAAGCAGCAGCTTGGTTAACCGCCCTCAAAAAATTGACCTCCTTTGAAACCGTAAAGAAAGAACTCATGATCAAATCAGGAACAAGAAGAGCATCTTCGGTGCGAAATAGAAAAAGACCTGTTCTCCTAAAGCCTGAGCAACAGGAGGACGAGCGAGTGAAAGAATTTTTAGAGATACTAAGCAAATATAAGAAATGAAACAGATTATCGCAATATGCGGAAGATGGTTATCTTTTTAGCGGCATAAGGAAACTAATAGCTTGTGGTAATTACGTTGACTGTTTACGTTACCAAGTTTGATGGAACAAGGCAACCGTTCGACAAAAGCAAAGTTGTGAGAACCTGTGTTCGGATGGGCGCAACCAGAGATGTTGCTGAGTCAATCGCTGAAGAAATCGAGAATAGAATATACGATGGCATAGAGACAAAGAAAATCCTGCAGATGATCTTTAGACGTTTAAGGAAACGTAAACCCGTAATTAGGCATCAGATTGACCTGCGAAAGGCTTTGAGCCTGCTGAATCCAGCACCCGACTTTGAACGATTCATTCAGCTTCTGTTAGCCGAACACGGCTATGAAGTTACCTCAAACCAGATTGTGAAAGGCAGATGCGTAGAGCATGAAGTGGATGCCATTGCCAGAAAAAACGGAAAAACCTGTATCGTGGAAGTCAAGCACCACTACAAATATCACACCCCAACAAGCCTCGACGTTAGCCGAATATCCAGAGCCGTATTCGAGGATGTAACCGAAGGGTACGAACTCGGATTAAACGACCTGAAAATAGATTATGCACTGATAGTTTGCAACACCAAACTGTCAGAACACGCAAAACGTTACGCAGACTGCAGAGGAATCAGTCACATAGGATGGAGTTCGCCTCCAAACCGCGACCTGCAGACGATGATTGAAGAAAAGAAACTTTACCCCATAACTTTTCTTAAGGGATTAAACACCAAGACTAGAAACAAATTGGCATCTAAAGGAATCGTCCTGTTAAGGCAGTTGACTGGGAAAAGTTCAAAAGAGCTCAGAAAGCAAACCGGACTCCCAAAAGGAAAGCTTGAATCCATAATTGATAAAGCACGAATAATTCTTTCAGAAAAATAGCGTGTTTATTCACTTCTTTTTTTGATGTTTGTGGATTTGGTTGCTCAATTCGTTAAATTTATTAATATGTTTAGTGAATCTTACTAGACGAGATAACGATGCTGAAAACAACACTTCCCTGCGCAGACCCCCAATGCGCGGACAAAATGAGACTTGTGTTCCAAAACGAACGGTTTCTGGGCTACCGCTGTCTCCTAAAACCGAAATCACACAACTTCAGATATGACATAGAGCGCAAACGATGGGAAAAAATCATAATAAAAACCAAGCCAATAATCGGCTACAAGAAATCTCCCTACGACGTAGCCTTAGATGAAGATGTCGCTATCGAAACAATCTAATCAATAAACAGCCATCTTCTAACACGTGAACAGTTTTTGGGTTAAGCCAGTTGTCAAGTTTCCAGTTGAATCTGAAGAAGTAAAAGGCAATAATGGCACCTCATTGATGAGAAACAGTGCCAATCAACTGAATTATTCGCGAATCATATTTATGTGAGTTTGCTAATGTGGACTGTTTAAATATCAGAACTCTAGAATAGAATGGTTAGAGGACAGAAAAGTATGGGTTCCAAATCACCGAAAGGCGAACTCGCCGCAAGAAAACTGGTTGCGAAAAGAAAGCATTTCCGATGGAAAGACGATTACTACAAACGTCGAATGCTTAGACTGGATATTAAATCAGACCCCCTAAAGGGTGCCCCTATGGCGCGGGGAATAGTCTTAGAGAAGGTTGGTGTTGAAAGCAAGCAGCCTAACAGTGCTATCAGGAAATGTGTCAGAACTCAACTCATCAAGAACGGCAGGGTTATAACCGCTTTTCTTCCCGGAGACGGTGCGCTCAATGTGGTTGATGAGCACGATGAGGTTGTGGTGGAGGGAATCGGCGGGTCCCGCGGTGGAGCCATGGGTGATCTTCCCGGAGTCAGATGGAAAGTTTCAACCGTTAACGGGGTCTCCCTTAATGAGCTGGTTCTCGGTAGAAAAGAGAAACCCATGCGCTAAAGGTGGTTCTGCTCTCTAAACAATGCTTAAATACTGGTTTCTGAACCCAGAAACTTTGTCAAGGTGACTCGGTTGAGCAAGATGGAAGAAATCAAACTGTTCGGAAAGTGGAGCTTCGACGGAATTCAGGTACAGGATCCTGGGCTCCAGCAATACATTTCAGTTAAACCAGTCTATGTTCCCCACAGCATGGGCAGACATGAGCATGGAAAGTTCCACAAGGCTAAGGTCAGCATAGTTGAGAGGCTTATAAACAATCTTATGCGTCCTGGCAGTAGCGCCGGAAAGAAGACCCGAGCCATAAATTTGGTTAAGAATGCTTTAGAAATTATTCACATTCGTACAGGAGAGAATCCCATACAGGTTCTGGTTGCTGCGGTGGAAAACACTTCCCCTGGAGAGGATACTACTCGTATCAGTTACGGAGGCATCGCTTATCATATGGCTGTGGATATATCGCCTCAGAGACGAGTTGACCTTGCATTACGCTTTCTCTCTGAGGGCGCAAGAAAGCAGTCTTTTGGTAACCCCAAAGCTTTGGATGAGTATCTTGCTGAAGAGCTGATGTTGGCAGCCAAAAATGACGTGAAAAGCTATGCTGTGAAAAAGCGCAACGAGATGGAGCGAATAGCTCGGTCTTCACGCTAGTAACAACATGTTATTTGTATCTGGAATATGGAAAAGGTGCAGTGATATGTTGGATTTCCTTCAAAAAGTTAAAATAACTGAACTACCGTTGTCTCTACTAATTACGTTACCTAACGAGTAAAAGGATAAACAAAAAGTAAAGGAGAAGAATGAAGAAATGAGTAGTAAAGAAAAACCCCATCTGAACTTGGTAGTAATTGGTCACATCGACCACGGAAAATCTACAACCGTAGGTCATCTCTTCGCTCTCACAGGAGCAGTTGATGATCGAACTGCTAAAGCCTATGAGGAAGAAGCAAAGAAACTGGGAAGGGAGACCTTCAAGTTTGCTTGGGTTTTGGACAAACTCAAAGAAGAGCGCGAACGTGGTATGACCATTGACGTTGCTTATTTGAAGTTTGAGACGCCGAAGTATGCCTTCACTATTATTGATGCTCCGGGGCACAGGGACTTCGTTAAGAACATGATTACTGGTGCCAGCCAATCAGACGCTGCTATTCTTCTTGTTTCTGCGAAACGGGGAGAATTTGAAGCTGGGATTGGTGCGGGTGGACAAACAAGGGAACACGCTTTTCTTGCATACACGTTGGGTGTTAACCAGCTTGTGGTTGCAATCAACAAGATGGATGATCCTACTGTGGATTGGAAGGAAGAGCGGTATAATGAAGTCAAAAATGAGATGACCCGCATATTGAAGATGTCTGGGTTTAATCCTGCTAAGATTCATTTTGTGCCTACTTCTGGATGGACTGGTGATAACCTGTCTAAACGAAGCGAGAACATGCCATGGTATAAGGGTCCTACACTGTTTGAGGCGCTTGATGAGATGGAAGTTCCAGAGAAGCCAATCAAGAAGCCGTTGCGGATTCCCATTCAGGACATTTACACGATCACTGGGATTGGTTCAGTTCCTGTGGGCAGGGTTGAGACTGGCGTGCTGAAGGAAGGTGACAATCTGATTTTTATGCCTGGTAAGGTTGAGGGTCAGGTTAAGTCTATAGAGACTCATCACGTGCAGGTAAAGCAGGCTCTTCCAGGAGACAACATAGGATTTAACGTTAGAGGTATCTCAAAGAAGGATGTTCACCGCGGAGACATTGCAGGTCATGTTGCCAACCCGCCGACTGTTGCCAGGGAGTTCATTGGGCAGATAATTGTGATTCATCATCCAACAGCGATTGCCGCTGGGTATTCTCCGGTGTTGCACTCTAACACTGGTCAGGTGTCGTGCAGATTTAAGGAGATTATTTCGAAGTTGGATCCGAGGACTGGTCAGGTTGTGGAGAAGAATCCGTCGTTCCTGAAGACTGGTGATGGCGCGGTTGTGCGGTTTGAGCCTATTCAGCCGATTGCTATTGAGGCGTATTCTGAGTTTCCTGAGCTTGGGCGGTTTGCGGTTCGAGATATGGGCACCACTGTTGCTGCTGGTGTAGTCAAAGAAATTTCGGTTAAGGGCTAGAAAGAGACCCTTTTTTTCTTCTCTTTATTTTTTTACTGTTTTTTGTTTCAAATATAAGCAAGTAGTATTGTGAATAGGTTTTTGTCGAGGAGTAGAAGTATTCCTTGTGCTATGCATATGCAGCCTACTATGAGGGTTACGGGTTTTGAGGCGAGCAGTGTTCCGATGAGCTTCAGGACGTCTTCTATGAACTTGAAGACCATGTAGACGATTACTGCGGGGATTAGGAAGATTATGAGGTAGACCCAGATTGAGGCGATGCCGAGGACTGTTTCGGGTAGGGGGAAGAAGAAGTAGATTGCGCCTGCGCTTAGGCCTCCGGCGATTAGGCCTAGTAGGGCTGCCCATGGGAAGTCTTTGATTGGTCTTAGGATTAGGACTAATCCTGCGATGATGAGTAGGTATGTGGTGTATGTGTCGACGTTGGGGGCTTGGGTTTGCCATGCTGCTGCGCCGGTTATGATTAGGGCGATGCCGGCGAAGAATCCGAAGAAGGAGATGATTTTTGTTAGTATGCTGGCGGGTGTTCCCACTATTGGTACGGGTTTTAGTAGTTTTTCTATGAACCATGCGGTTGCGATTATTCCGCCTATGATTAGGATGTATTCGGTGTTGTTCACTAAGATGCTGAAATCCATTTTTGTTTCACCCAACGGCTCTGTTCTAGGCTACTTTTATGGCTGTGAACGCTTTTAACCCTTCTCACACTTTAACTAGGTCGGTGAACTTGCGTTCATTCTTTCTTTCTAAGAAACTGTTTTCGGTAACATTGTTAGAATGTGTTAATGAAAGTGTGAACGCTAGACAGAACTTCTGTGCTGTGCTGCTGAATTTCTGAAAAAAGCTGTTTTTCAATAATGTACTTCTATTAGGAGCCTAATAGGGTTGGCTGGTTTGTTTTGTGTTAGCAAAATTTTGTGAAGAAGGCTGTTTTATGGTGTGTGGGTGATTATTTTTCCGCATTTTGGGCAGTGTATGTGGCGTAGAGACGATTGGGAGTCCCAACCAGATATAGCCGCGTCTTTTTTGGGTAGGACGTAGCCGCAACGGGGGCAGGTGTAGCTGTCTTTGGGCATTGTTCATCCTTCTTTGTAGAATTTTATGATTTTCTGTGCCGCCTTCTCCGAGATTCCGTGTTTTCTTAGTTGTTTGTATAGTTTTTGGGATTCCGGGGTTGTGTGTTGTTTTATTTTTTGGAGGAGGCGCACGGTGTTCACCTTTGGGGTTTGGTTTCGCCTATTTCTATGAGTTTGGTTCTGACTGCTTCGGCGACGAACTCGGTTACGCTTCTATAGCCCAGATCGCCCCTGCGCTTAACCAACGCCTTAACCTTATCATACAAGCCCGACGGAACATTCACAGAATCATAACCCTTAACAGGCATCAGCTTTCACCCGCTTTTACATATGCCATTTTAAGACGGCTGCAACAGCCTCATCGATAGAACTTACCCCACAAAGTATATAACGTTTACCATAATTACACACGTCTTTCCAATAATGCGTA
>CBFCZR010000043.1:0-11994 GCA_965602795.1 Candidatus Bathyarchaeota archaeon
GAGAAGGCTCGGTTGGTTGCAGAAAACCGCGAAAAGGCAATGGAGGAAGTGAACTCCAGAATGGACGCTTGGAGAAACGTTGTCCACAGGCTTCTGGACCAAGTTAACGTCAAATACAGGAAGATTCTCTCAGCAGCCTACGCTGTTGGAGAAGTGAAACTGACAAACGAGATGGACATCGAGGATGCTGGTCTGGAGATTTTTGTGGGCTTCAAGGGAGGAAACCCTGTTCCCCTTAACGCTTATACTCAGAGCGGGGGAGAAAGAAGCACCGCCACCGTAACTTTCCTTCTTGCGTTGCAGCAGCACGTTCATTCCACATTCAGAGCAGTTGACGAATATGACGTTCACATGGACCCAAAAAACAGGGAAATCATCGCCAACCTCATAGTCTCCTCAGTCGCTGATTCAGATTCACAATACTTGGCCATCACCCCCAGCCAGCTCACCTTCACCGGCAAGGACATCCACCTAATAACCGTCCAGAACGTGGAAGGAGCCTCACTCATAAAAGAGGTAACATAATTGTCCACAAAAGAGAAGAAACATAGCAGCGAACGCCTTCAACGCGTCATCGAACTATGCAAATCCGTTGAAGCTCGGGGAGTAGACCCTTTTGCCGTGGACGTAGACGACATCATCGCAACACTGAACAAATGTTTTCCAGACTGGGAATCGCCAGAAGAACTGTCTCTGGACGCGGAAGCCGTTCAATACCTTGCGTCGGTGATACAGAATCAGGGAAACTGGGTGAAACAAAGATCAACCTCCCTGTACACAGACCCCTTCCTGCTCGAAGAAAAACTTCAGCGACTGAATAAAGAAGAGCTGGTCACCCTTTTTACGGAAGTTTGGAACCCAGTCATCGAGCTGGAGCAACTTTCTATCCCCAGCCTAACGGGAGCCATGAAATACTGGAATGACCTCGCTCCCATAGATGAAAGGTGGACAAGAAATGTTCCCATGCAGGTGGCGGCTGGAGCCACCACACGGGAAGAACTGATTAAGCAGAGAATCTTAGCTGAAAAAACCTTTTTTGAGGAACTGGAAGCTTTCTGGACAGAACTCAAGCAAAAGGTGGGCGAAAACGAGAAGATTGATTACTGGGATTTTGTTGGCGCCGACACCTACAACGAAACGTTAGACAGAGCATACATGACCAGTTTCCTGGTAACCTACGGCTATGCAACATTGGAGCTGCGTCCGCTAGAGGAGGAGATTTTCATCAAGCCCTTCACAAAGCCGAGGTCAGAGCTGGCTGACAAGAGGATGGTTTCTGTTCCCATCTCAGTAAGCCACAAAGAATGGATGCGATGGAAAGAGGGAAAACAGATATGAAGAGAAAAGCTTACTACGCCCGAAAAATCAAGAGAGCAGCACAGCTGCTATTTTATAAGCGGCACATGAAGCCGGGCGTGAAAGGATGGGAACTGAAGAATGCGTTGGGGTCCGATTACCCTAAAATCCTTAAAGTTCTGGATAACCATCTGAAGAAGCTGGACCTGCAGGTGAAAACAGTTTTTGAGGGCGAAGAACCCAAGGAGAAGCCGACACTTGAAGAACTGAACAGGGCTCGGTTTTTCGTCACCCTTAGAGGCGGTTTGCCGTCGAAGGACGCCAAGATGATGGGCTGGCGAATCGACGACATTGCCGGTTTGGCTGTAGCTATCTCATACATAATCTCCAAGAGGGGGAAGGCTCCCCGCGAAGACGTGGAGGACATGCTCCGCAGTAAGCTGCCGGGATGGAGAGTTGAAATGAACCTGAACCGTTACATCAAAGCTGGATACTTGGCTGAAGACGAGAACAAAATGCTTTACTTGGACTGGAGAACCAGAGCAGAAGTCGACCAAAAAGAGCTTGTTGACCTTCTTCTGGGAACCGAAAGCTAAACTCTAATCAGACTGCTGTTGCGATCAGCTTTTTTGTTATTCCCATAATAAATGAGTCTGGATAAAGCATTTATGGAAAGCAACGAAGATAATAGCTGAATTCCTGATGTAGGACACCTTATAAATGAATGAACCCGTAAAATTCAACAATATGCTTCATATGTCAATATGTGAAAGCAATAACAGACCAGAAGGGCGGTGAAATCATCCTTGAAACAGACAGGAATAAAGCAAAAGTTATTCTTCCTTTTTTTGGCAGCACTTATGTTCACCGTTTCATTTTCATCAATCGCTTCCGAAGTTACGGCTCAGGAGACCGTTGAAACTGACCCGGAATACTTCATGGGAATGCTGATTCTTGAAAGCCAGCAACAGGCAATCTTGGACAGCATAAACAAAGTGAAAGAGCTGCAACTCGGCAATCTGGTTGTTCTCCATCCCATGGATCAAGCATGGAATCTAGACTTGATAGAGGAGGCAATAAGAGAAGCAGACAATCTGGGACTCTACGTCATGTTTGAACCGTTCAACTTTTCTGACCATGAAATAAGAGTGTCGCCTGAACAGTTTGGAACGTGGAAAGCAAAGTATCCCCACCTCTTAGGCATTATAGTTTCAGAGATCATGGGAAAACAGGCTGACCTGAATCTGTGGCTAGACAACTCAACTGGAACCATCAACACTCGGCTTCAAGCAGAGCAAGAACTAATCGAAACCATCACCGATAGAATGCAACTGGCAGAATTCAAGGAGAAGGGCGCCAGAATCTTTCTTCAGGAAAACGTTATCGGCTATGCTGCAGCAAACACGTCTTACTGCGACGTTTTCGTCAGCAAAATATTCAATGCACCAAACACAGAACTGATGACAGGCTTAGCCAGAGGAATGCAAAAAACCTATGACATACCTGCATGGGGGCTGTGGGTGGACACTTGGAGGGAATGGGTAAAACCTCCAGCAGATTTCACGCCCAATGACGTTGAGAGGGCTCTTTATGAAGGATTGTTCTATGGAGCAAAATACTTCTTTTTTGAACAAGGCAACTTTTTCGGAACTCTTGATCGCGATTGGCCCCGCAAATACATCATTCTGGATGAGGATGGCACACTAAGTGAGTATGGAAAGGTGATTCAGAGGTTTTATGCCTTCTTGCGAAACGGAAGGAACATGGGGCATCAACAGCCAGATTACAGTCCATCTATTGCGGTGATGATTGGGCAGAGCGGATGGAGCAGCCGAGGACCAGACTGGGGATTCTGGGGCCAGTCTGAAAGGCAGGGAGACTTCGATTATACTCTATTGAACATGTTCTTCCCCGGAATTGGCGACAACTGGCACATTGGCGATGCACTAAACGGAAAAGAGTTTACAGGGTTACCCTTCGGAATGGTGGACATTATCACCGTTTACGCTCCGCCGTCTGTACTGGAGCAGTATGATGTTATTGTTGGCTTGGGGTGGAGCCTGATGACAGACAGCATCGCCAGCAATATTGAAGATTACGTTGAGGATGGCGGGGTTTTCCTATCGTTCCTGACTTTTACTCACAGTAACGAAACAGTGGATGACCTTGAAGACCCTTATGCGTGGACTGAAAGTTTTGCTTCCCTGTTCGGCATAAGCGTAAGCACTCCTGCTGCCAGTCAAGGGGATGTGAAGGCTGACACGTTTTTGCATAATATTACGTTTACACAAGACACTTTCTGGTATCCCTGGAACGGAAAGACCTACAGCTACTTTGACTCAGATGAAACCGGTTCTTGGTTCTGGAAATTCAAATGTGAACTGTCCGAAAGCGAAAACACTAGGGTGATAGCTTGGGTTGACGGGATTCAAAGCAGAACTAACGCTTTCATTGTTGAGAACAAGAAGGGTGCAGGTTACACTTACGTTATAAACACCCGTAACCCCAATTCTCTGCCGAACAGCGTTTTAGCTGATGTCCTAACAGAGTTCATATATCATCTCTGCACGTATCAAACGCGAATTATGTCATATGCTCCATATCCACAAACAGAGTACTGGCTGAACCATGGGCAAGCTGACAGAACCGTCTACCTCATGCATGACAACTCCACAACGCCTCAAAACTTCACATATTACGTTAGACCATTGGATGCAGGCTTAAGCCTTGACGAAGAGCACATAATCTTCGAGTATTTCAACAACGAATTCTACGGCGTCACTGAAAAAAACATAATTCCGCTTAACGTAACATTGCAGCCAAATGAAGCTAAACTCTTCCGGTTACTCGAAAATGCTAGTGAGCCTCAGGTGTTATACTCTGACGCTCTTTTAACTGCGGCTACCATCTTTGCTGACCAACGCTTGACAATTGCCCTCACAGGTATGAAAGACAAAACAAACACCACCCAGATTTATTGTGGAGATTTAGGACGCCCCCGATACATCCTCGGCTTACCCTCTAGTATTGAACAAGTCTATGACCAGAAAACCAACATTTTAACATTGATCTCCGACTCCAACATCACCATCGGTTGGGATAACACAAATGGCTTTTCTGTGATTTCATCAACCGTTTCTCTGACAGAATTTTCATGGAATTCATCCCGTGGTAAGCTAAACATTTCCGCACAAGGAACCGCAGGACAACAAGGCTCCATACAGCTGCAGACTGGAGGAATAAAACCTTACTACATCAAGTTCGACGATGTGGAATACGCAAAATGGAATTATGATGACTCAACGGGGATTCTGGCCGCCAACTTTTCGTTTACATCCAAGACAGCAGAGATTGTCTTGGGTTTAAAACAGATTGAAGTGAATAGCGTTTTTGTTAGCGATGAGCGGGCTGATGTAGGAAGTGCACAGACTGTTGGTTTTCACGTGGCGTGGATGCGTAATGGTTCTGATTTGGCTGGAGCAACCGTTGAAGTTAATGGCACCGAATATGTGACAAACCAAACAGGATGGATCAGTTTCAACACCAGCTATCATAGCGTTGGCAGACTTGTTTGGAGCGTTACTGGTGTAGAATATAAGGGCATAACTGATTACGCCAAATCCGTTGCTGACCCCGCAATCATCTGGGATAGAGTTAATGTTACGGATTGTATTGTAGTCGATGATGTTGTTCAGGCGGGTTCGTCGCAGACTGTGTGGCTAACGGCTGAGTACGAGTACGATTCTGTAACCTTTGATAATTCAAGGGGAACTATTTTTCTTGATGGCGAGCCTATGGTCTGGTCTAGCCAAAATTCAAGGTGGGAATATAATGCGACATCAAACGTTCTTGGTCCAAGAACATATGAAGTTACAGCGGTTGACGATGAAAGTTTTGACCTATCAAATCTTCGCAATCAAAACGAGAATATAGAAATCACTTGGGACAAAATTGAGATAACTAAGACCGAGTTTGAGACCAATTCATTGGGGGTGACGACAATAAGAGTTTATGTCGCCTATAATTACACCCAGAATCCAGTGGTCAACGCGAATGTTTCAGTGAATGGAAAAGTATGCAACGAAATCGAGCAGGGAACATATGGGTGTGAGATAAACGATTGGGGTCCATCTCAAAGGTTCATTGTTGAAGCGGATTATCCAGACTTTGAGCAAGCCACCAAAACCGTATCCAACCGTCACACCTTAAACACAATGTTGTACGTGCTAATCGTGTTAGCAATTCTTTTAACAGCAGCATTTTTTGTGCTGAGAAAAAAGCGGAAACAACAAAAGGGTGAAACCATATCTTCAGGCACTCCACCAAACATAAGGCTTTTATCTGTTAACTTGAGGAAGAGGGGATGGGTATAGTGAAGAAAGTGGATTGGAAAATCCTTTTATTAACAGCACTGGCTGCATTCATCGGCAGCATTGGACAGCTGGAATTCAAACAAGGAGCAAACAACCTCCAGTTCGACATCAAGATGCTGCTCACAAACTACCATCTAATCGCCGGAGTTGCTGTATACGCCCTGTCCACTGTTCTTTACGTTTATGCCCTAAACAAAGAGAACCTTTCCATACTCTACCCAATAATCGCCACTTCCTACATCTGGACACTCATATTCTCAAAAATATTCCTCAAGGAGCCAGTGGGATTAACCAGCTGGGCAGGCGTCTTCTTCATTCTGTTGGGAGTCGCCCTTATTGCAACACAAGCAGGGAGATAACCGTTGCTTGTGATAACTGTTCCAGCCTATAATGAAGCAAAAACCCTAAGAAAATGTGTAGAAACGCTCCTGAAAGAAGCCCCTCAATTAGGAGAAGACTTTCGCATTGTAATAGCTGAGGATGGAAGTACGGATGGAACAGATTCTGTGGCTAAATGTTTGGAGGGAATGTACTCATCGGTTATCCATCTGCATTCAGCTCAGAAACTAGGGAGAGGGCTAGCACTGAAGCGTGCTTGGAACAAGTTAGATGGCGACATATACGTTTTTGTTGACTGCGACCTTGCTACAGACATGAAATATTTTCCTCAATTGATTAATTCAATAAGAGAAGGAAATGATTTGGCTACGGGGTCCAGATACATGAATGGTGCTAAGACTAATCGTCCCTTTGTAAGAGAGTTCACGTCGCGAATTTACAACAGGGTCCTCAGAATGTTGTACAAAGATAATGTCTTTGATCATCAAATCGGCTTCAAAGCGTTCTCCAGACGTTTAATCAAAGATGAAATGAATAACTGCAAAAGTGACGATTGGTTCTGGGACACTGAAATAATAGTCCGCAGCATTCACGACAATTACAAATATGTTGAGTTTCCTGTAGAATGGAAAGAGAAAAGGAGGAGGAAAACTGCCTTTAAAAGATTAATTTCAGACGTTATAATCCACGGACGCGGCATAATTAGGCTCAGGAGCGCACTTCAAGAAAAGAAAACCGGTTAACCGTTAAAACAGAAAGATTGGATGTTCTTATTGTCTTTCTTATATAGCGAATGAAAGAATTTAATATCCCAGTATGCACAGTTAGAAAGACTAATCCACATGGAGGGACTGACAGTTGGTTACTGTTCTACCAAAAATTGTGAGACAAATCAACAGATGGCGCTTAGTTTTTTTGGTGTTTCTTCTACTGTATACGGCTCTCCTGTTGCTATACTTAGATTATGCGCCGATTCGGTGGGACGAGACACCGCACCTATATGGTGGACTGCTATTAAGCCGTGGACAGTTTGGAGATTACCTGCGAGAAAGCGCTTTTTATCCGCCACTATTCGATACTACAACGGCTCTGTACTTCAAGACAATAGGGTTAAGCGTGTTCTCAGCCAGATTCGTAGCAGTCACGTTTGGTCTCCTTTCTATCTGGATTGTCTTCGAGTATGGCTACAAACTGTATGGACCAAGAAACGCCCTGATTTCAGCCGTTTTGTTGGCTTCAATGCCGGGTTTTATCGTATTGTGCAGAATGGCGCTTATCGAAACCATGCTGATGTTCTTTTTCTCCGTTTCTCTGCTTCTGTTCTTCTCTTGGATGCGCACAAAAAACGATAAGATGCTGATTCTGACAGGAATAACCCTCGGACTAGGATTTCTTGTCAAGTATCAGACTGTGATCGGCGGCATAATCGTACTGGTCAGCTTACTCTATTTCTGCAAACAACGTCTTTCGATTAAGCTCAGCAAATTTTTGATTATTCTAGCTGTTGCGGGACTCGTTATTTCGCCCTGGGTGATTCTCACTTATCAGCAGTATGCCACAAAAATGTTCGGAAAATGGCTTTATGTGGCTGGTATGGGCAACGAAGAAAGACTTGCGTATAGCACACGGTTTCCCACTCCAATTTTTTATCTCATCGAGATGACTCAGCCCTACCCGCATATACATCCGATTGTTTTGCCCATTTACATCCTCGCTCTGCTGGGGTTAGGACTCTGGTTATGGAGAAGAAGCGAAAGCGACAAGTTTTCTCTAATCACATTCGCTGTGGTCTATCTTGTTTTCACCATAATCACCAGCAAGGATTGGCGTTACATAACCTTAGTTTTTCCAATCTTAGCAGTCTCCGCCTCAGAGTTCATCTTGTTCCTCTGGGACAAAGCAAAGGATAGGCTGAGAATACCACACCTCAGCTTCCGCCAAAAGAGTCTCACCAAAGTTGCTGCCGCAGCTTTAGTCGTAACGGTGAGCGTTTCGGTTGTTTACAGTTCATGGGAAGCCTACGTGTGGATAGAATTTGATCACGTTAACATTCCGGTTGAGGAAGCAACTCGATATGTGGTTGAGCGGGTAACGCCAGATGAAAAGATAGTGGTACTATGCGCAGGAAACTACTTCAGCGCAGACATGGTGGAGTACTATCTATTGGTGTCTGATCCAAACCAGGAGCAGCCTACGCAGTATCCTGAGTTGGCGGCTGATGCCTACAAGCCATCCTTTAATTACACTTACTTGATTGAAACTTCTGAAAAGACAAACGTGAAATATTTGATGTTGTTTGAGCACGGCAACATAACGTTCTATGAGACAGACCTGAGGTCCCACGATGTGTTAGAGGCTATGCTGGACACTGAAAGATTTGTTGTGGAAAAGGAATTTGGAACTTTTCCCCGCCGGATATATATTCTGCGCTTTTTGTTAGATTCCTGAGTGAACATGAAATGATACGAAGACGTGACCGCAAACTTGCCGTAGCCATACCCGTTTCCATAGTCTCTGACATTCCTCATCTGCGAGAGAAGACATTGGAAATTGGTTTGATTGGCAGGGCAGCAGCCATCTTCCGCGTCAACGAGATTATCGTGTTTCCAGACAATCTAGGCTCCAACCAGAAACGGGACAGAAACCTAATTGTCACTCTTCTATCTTATCTGGAGACCCCTCAGTACCTAAGAAAGAGGCTCTTCAAAATCAAGCCTGAACTGCGATATGCAGGTATTCTTCCACCCCTACGTACACCCCATCATCCCCTGCAAAAAAGAGCCAGAAAACTGAAAACAGGAGAATACCGTGAAGGAGCCGTAATATCCGTTACTGAGGACGGCTCGCTTGTGGACATAGGCGTCGAACGGCCAGTGCTGATTCCAGACAAGAAGCTGCCTGTAAACAAAAGAGTTACAATTAAGATAACAAAAGCTGGAAAGCATCCCAGAGTAGCCTTGGCGGACAGGGAGGAGATTCAATCTTACTGGGGCTACACTGTAACGCCATCAAAAGTTTCTTTCGGGCAACTAGCTAAAGCGCATGCCTACGATTTGGTGATTGCCACATCTAAGATGGGAGACACCTTAACAAAGGTCACTGATGAGCTGGCGGAAAGATGGAAAAAAGCGGGCAGCGTTGTGGTGGCTTTTGGTGCGCCAACTCAGGGACTTCAAGAGATTGTGGCGCAAGAAAAAGTTAGTTTAGACAAGGTTGCCGATTTCACGGTTAACACCATTCCAGACCAGGGAACTAAGACAGTTAGAACCGAAGAGGCACTGTATGCTACCCTAGCCCTCCTGAACGTTATTGGTGGCTAAAAAAAGGGAAAATGGAATCGCTTGTCTGTGACGGTTAGGTTTGGGTTGTGGTGGTGGGGCGGCTTCCTAATTCAAGTGGAAGGGAAATTGTTTCGTTGTCTCTTACTATTGTTAAATCGATTGTTTGCCCCGGTAAAGTATATTCCTCCAAGTAAGCCGAGAGGTCATCTATGCCGGTTATTCGTGTGCCGTCAATGGCGACTATTATGTCCCCGCCGATAACCACCATTTCTTCCCCGATTCTAACCTGTTCTGTTCCGCCTTCTAAGCCTGCCTCGTCTGATGGTCCTCCACTTGCAACCTGAGCAACTAGCCACCCATAAGTGACGTCAACATCCATTACTTCAGCAATACTGTAAGTCATGTCGGTTCCTGAGGCACCCAGCCAAGGATGGTCCTCATAGGAACCCGTGTTGATCAAGTCCTCGATTTCCCTCAAGATGGTGTTGGATGGTATCGCGAAGCCCACTCCCTGCGAATTTTCCACAATAGCTGTGGCTATGCCCACAACTTGACCTTGATAGTTCAGAACTGGTCCTCCCGAGTTGCCCGGATTCAGGGGAGCAGTGGTTTGGATGACATTAGGTATAACGTATCCGCCGGTTGTTTCTGCGGACAGTGTTCTGCCTAACGCGCTGACAAATCCTGTGCTCATTGACCCAGCTAATCCGTAAGGGGTTCCCACCACTATAACTGGGTCGCCAACTTGAAGGCTCGATGAGCTGACAATTTCGATAGGCACAAATTCCTCTTCCGGAGCGTCTACAGAAAGCACTGCAAACTCCGCGTAGGGGTCCGAGCCGAGAACCGTTGCTGGGTAGGCGTTGCCGTTTGAGAAAGTCACGGTGATGTTGATTGCGCTGTCGACCACATGATAGTTGGTGATAACCACCATCTGTCCCGTGAAGTTGTAGACGAAGCCGGATCCTTGAGCCTGCGAGTAGTATGCGCGTCCAAACATGTCGTAACCTGACAGCATCATATCGCGGATTACCACAACTGAATCTGCAACTTGCGCGTATAACTCTGAAACTGAAACGTTAGCTTCTGAAACAACGGTGACATTTTGGTATGTCACATCTTGTGGTGACTGTACTTGCGAAAGCTGTTCCTGAAGTGATGTCACCTGATTTTGTAGGGCATCAATGTCCTCAGAAGTAGCTGAATAACAACTCAGGTAGCCAAACAATCCTCCCGCAAGTAGGCTTGCTATGACAACAATTACTATCAGAAGAGTTGAAGTTCGTGGAGTTTTTGGTTCCTCAGAAAGCTCCAACTATAATCCTCCCTGTCTATTTAACACATTAAACTCATCTGATGAAGAAAAAGGTTTGAAAACTATTTTAATTATTCCGCGTTTCTCCAGTCTTTCCATGGACTCAAGGAACCTGTGATGCTGTTTTCCATTCAACCTAAAATGCTCCAGCATATCATTCACCGAGGAACGGGTGCATCCACAACGTTGAAACTGTCTACGCAAATAATTCACAATAAGCCGCTCTGCCACGCCGCATTTCCATGTGGTATCTCGGAGCAGAACAACGAACGCTGCAAGCTGCCCTTGAGAACGGCTTCTAGTTATGCAAACCAACGTTTTCACCCTTTGAACATTCATCAGATTCGAGTCAACATATTTTCGATATTAAAGAGTTTTTCAGAATTAGACCAAAATTTGTTTGCTGGTGAAAATTCGCAGAACATGGTTTGGAAATAGTTTAGTATTCCTGGACACCAACAAATCTTTGTTTAGGTTGGATTTTGAAATAAATTTAAATATACAAAACAGGGAATGTTGGTATAATTCCGTGACTACAAAAGAAGCTGAAGGTTGAATGTTTATTGAAGTGCCCCCACTGCGGTGAAGAGATTCCTGAAGATGTTAAGTTTTGTCCGAATTGTGGCAAGTCCGTTGAAGTGAAACAACAGAAAAGCACAGATTTGGTGCTTGCCGCAGCCATGTTGACGATAATTTCAGCCGCCTTTTCCGCTAGTTTAGGATATCTTGCATTTGACCGGTACATAACTTTCGTTTTTGACTATAGTTTCTCTATAGTACTCGGCTTTTTGACGGTCGGGATTCTCAGCATTGCAGCCTCTGCGTTTGCCATCATCGCCGGTATATTCATGCTGAAAAAGAAGTACGTTAACGTTTCAATGTTAGGAGCTATTGTTCTATTGGTTTCGGCATTTGGCAACTACATAACCCTCCACTATTACCGTCTTCAATATTCTCAACAATACGGCTTCATGGAAATCGCATTGTTTTGTGAAATAACGATACTCATATTCGCAATCTTGAGTGGAATGTTCATTACTACATCAAAGTCTGAATTCGCATAAGCCAACAATCAGTTAAGTTCTTCAACCATCATTTCATTTTTTGGAAATACAGTCCAAATTTCCTATTAATACGGTATTTGAACGGTTCCTCATGAAAGCGTTAGAAGCTTAAAAAGAGGGAAAGGAGAGGGAAGTCGTTCTGGCTGCTTCGAAAGTAGTTCAATTCACGGTTTGAAGGCTGAAATCTCTGGCATCTCTTTCACTGAACCCACGGTGGACTGCAATGCGAAAGCTTTGTTTTTCATTATTAACGCCATTCACCCCCATTTTGGTTTGTAAGCTCTATCTTGACGGCTGACAATTAAACGGTTTTTCAGAATTATACC
>CBFCZR010000044.1:0-11763 GCA_965602795.1 Candidatus Bathyarchaeota archaeon
TTCAAACACCATTAATTTTCACCTCCCTCGAGGTTTCCCTGAAAAAGCGACCTCGCAAAAATCAAATAAGATTTGCGCACCTGAAAATAGAGGCAAAAAACGCTTTTTTCACAAATTTAAATCTAATTTTAGGTTATTACCTCAAAAAAATTAATATTCACTCTTTTGAAGCAAAATAAGCTGTTTTTATTGACCTATTTGTAACTTGACACTCAATTTTGGCTTATTACCCGAATTACTTTTGAATTCATGATAATTCAGATAACTATTGTTGTTTGCTGCTCAATAATAAACTGTTTAATGGAACAATGGATGCAACTGCAACCTAAATGGAAAATAGCATCTTTTGGATGCTGTGCACCTTCTGAGTGTTCGTGTTTTGGTGGCGAATGAAGATGCTGAAGTATTTCTTTGTAAGCTTCCTCACTTTGCTTTCATTACTATCATATTTCACATGGAGAAGCTCATGTATCAAAGCAGCCATAGCTCTACTTTTGAGATAAAAACGAACTTTCTCTTTCTTGTGATCCTGCAACTTTTTCTGGAGAAAGCTTCGCTTTTTGGGAAAAATGAGGATTACGCCCTCATTGTTGCATCTTCCAGCAACGGACTTGCCATTTTCTTTTTGAAACGGAAAAACCCTGACCTGAATATCCTTGACAGCAGTTTTCTCAATCTTTTCTCTCTTGATTATCCAGTCTAGGAATCGCTGGAATATCGGTTTTCTTAAAGTCTCAGAAACTACTGACGCATAATTTTTGTAAAAATGCAGTCCCTTCTCTGGGCAACTCTCAACTTTTTTGGGGTTTGAAACCACTCTAATTTTACTTGACAGCCTGCTCATTTTCATCCTACACGGGCGACTGATTCGGCGGGAAGCTAAAAGATATAGAATTCCCGACGTTTTTGGCGATTCTATATATAATATGGTCATCAGTGCATTTAACCATTATCAAAAGGGTTTTAGACACTAACGATCATACTTCATTCTTGTTGCCGTTGAATAAGGGAGTTAACCTTTCTTAGAGCATGATATGCCCTCATTAGCTTTCTCGAAAAGTCTATTTTAAGCCATGCTTCATAGAATGCGGCGACCTTCTTCAGAGTTGAGAATCTCCGTCTGATTCTAGAAAAACGGTCACGTAACAGCCCTAATTCATTTCCATCGCGGGCTTTCATGTAGAGTTCTTTGCAGGACCCCACAATCTTAACGGCTTCTTTTTCAATGTGTTCTCTAGTTTCTTGTAGAAGTCTTTTAGCCGATTCTCTGTTTACGATTACTACTCGTGAGATAATTTTTACGTCCCCTTGGAGTGCTCTGATGAAGTTAGCGAATTTCAAGGCGTCAACCAGTTTCTGTTCTTTGTCATAGAATCGGTGTTTCTGGCAAAAGGCGTAGACGGAACGGCGTAAACGTATACATGGTGCCCTTCTAAGAAAATTTTTTACTTTCTCCCTGTTGGCTCCTTTGGGCAGCTTAAACATCACTAACACCAAGCTTCCGAACCCCGTGAACTCCCTTTTTTTAGCCAAGCGTGGATTCTTGATTTCTCTTAGCCGCTTCAGGAGTATAGGCTGATTGTTCTCCAGAATTTTTAGGACTCTGTGGGCTTTCTTTTTGTCTATTTTCCAGAATGCTCTATGTAGCTGTTGACAGCCAAGTGCCTTTAAACGGCGGGGAATGGTGCTTCTGTGCTTAGATTCTATGGGAGCTCTATACACCACATATAGGACCATGGTTCTCGTAGCCCTCACAGCTTCTCAGCTTTTATCTTTTCCCATCTCAGCGGTTTACCTGTTCACTCACTTTACAGCTTTAATTAAGAATCATCTGGTTTGCTGTTACTGTTTATCAACTGCTGCTTTCTGTTGTGGCTGAACTTTTTGATTCGCCTTTCTCGCCTCATAGCCTCGCCGCGGCTCTCAAACTTTTCCGTGTAAACCAGTTTTTCAGGCTCGTGTATTCTGGTGTATCTTGCTCCTCGTCCTTTCTTGTGCATTTCAAATCGTTTTTCCGCGTCTTTTGCGTGTCCAGTGTAGTAGCTGCCGTCCTTGCAGCGGAGAATGTAAACATAGTAGGACAATCGTATCCCTCAAGAGCTAACAAACAATTCTGTGTTCTCTCTTAAAAAAATTATACCCAACAAAGCACACACCCACTATTGCATAATGGTTTTCTTTTTCAATCACGCTTCCAGATTAAACAAGACTCTAATTTTACCGTCAATGTACCGTACATGGAAAGCTTTTAATCATACATTACAATACTATCCAACGAAAACCAAAATGACGTTCAATGTAAACGTTGAGAAACTGCCCAGAAAGGTTCTGGAAACTGCGGTTAAACTAAATGATCCGCTAAAAAAAATTTACATAACCCTGTACTCCTATGGTGAACCTGCAACACCAAAAGAAATAGCCAAAAAGCTGGGATACGCACGGGCATACATCCACATGCGGCTGTGCCAGCTTGAATCCATGGGTTTAGCTAAACGAATTGAGGAAAAAAGAAGAGTTAGATTTGAAGCAATTTAGCGCCCTTTATTCTTGTAACAATCTAATGTGCACAGATAATCATGAAGACTGGAAAAATTGAAATACACGTAAAAGTCTTGAAGATTACGGGGGAAGCTGATGAAGGACATAGTGGATGCCCGTTTGAATGATCTGGTTTCGAGAACAATAGAAGTTTACAACAGATATCGAAGCCCCGAGGCAACAGCAAAGCTTGTTGGCATACAAAAAGACGGCTTCATCATCGAGTTTAAGGGACCTTTCTGCCAGAGTTGCGGCGTAAACGACTACTTTGAAGACTTCATCCACGAGCTAGATGACATCAGCAGTGCCTTCAGTGTGGAAGTGGAGGCAACTGAACCGGCGGGTCCACAAAGTTACAGAGTAAGATACGGGGTCAAAAACCATTTTTCTGTTGCTGATGTTGATGGCGAGGAGCTTTTCCGAGACTTTCTCCAAGACAAAGGCTTATCCTTCAAAGATTACCTTGCATCTAACTCCTGCACAAAAGACATGATTATGTTCCACTTCCGAACATGGCTGTTTGAAAGAAAACCGCGCTCCAAAAAATAGGTTCACTTTCGGTTACTTAGAAGCTTAACTCTAGGTCAATATTCTTGAGTTTTATTTAGTATTCCTAACTCTTTTACGGGCAAGAAAGGTTCGTATGGGTTATGAAGCACACAAAGCTGTTTTGGACCTTAGGTTGCTGGGTATCGCTGTTTCTTGTCTCCGTGTACCATAATCTCATCTGCAGTTATGAGACATTTTTCCCAGTGTGGTATGCCACGTTTATTGTCTGGTTTACCGGGGTTGTGGCACTTTCGTCTCTAGTCAAAAGCAGCGACTTTGAAGCCTAATCTTGGGTCAAAACATTTACCGTTTTGCTTCAACCAAAACTATGCTCTCAAAGGCAACCTTAACTTGAGCAGCAACCATCGCCCGCAAATCCAATTCACCGAACATCTCTATTGTCCTGTTTACGTCAGAGAGCGAAGACTGAACAAGCTGAATCCTGCCTCCAGCAGCCAAAAAGTTAGGAGCATCCATTACGAATCGGTCAATTATTCTTCTTCCGTTTTTTCCACCCGCCCAAGCTTTCCCAATCCAGCTTTTTTCCTCATCAGGCTCAGAAGGCAGGTACGGCGCATTGAAAACTATCAGACTGAAGCGTTCACTCTGTTTGATGGGCTGAAACAGGTCTCCACGCCGAAACTTTATCCTCTCCTTAACGCCGTTAGTTTCCGCGTTTCTGCTCGCGCATTGAAGAGCATACGGGTTTATGTCAACAGCCAAGACACTTTTCGCCTTTTCCGCGGCCAGCACAGCCAGAATCCCGCAGCCAGTTCCCATATCCAAAACCGTGTCGTATTCTGTAACCCTCATCTTTTCAGCAATCAGGAAAGTGTCTTCGGCTGGCTCGTAAACATGCTCATCAACAAGAAAAACTTGGTCTCCAAAATAGACCTTTTTGGGGTAAACCATCCGCAAGTTCCCTGCATCTGTAATTGCTTACAGTTTGATTCTTTTTCCTGTGAAGTCCAGCTGAAATTTTCCAAACTCCTCTTTGACGCTTCTCAGCTGCTCAGAGTTTAGAACTGGTCCGTCTTTGCAGACCCTCAGTTTGCCGATTTGGCAGCTGCCGCACAATCCGATGGCGCAACGCATTATCCGCTCTAGGCTCGCCTGAAGAGGAACATTATGTTGTTCTGCCAGAAGAAACATGGCGTACATCATCTGTTCTGGACCACAGGTGTAAATCATGTCGAACTTTTCTTTCTTCAACCTCTTTTCTACCTGCTCAACAACTAGGCATTCTATTCCGTAGCTTCCATCCTCTGTAGTGAAAACAGTCTCTGAATCTACTCCTGAAAGAATTCTGTCTAAGCGGTCAAGAAATAGGAGATTATCTTGGCATTTAGCGCCACTCATTAGGGTTATTTTGTCGGCGACTTCTGTAAGCTTTTCAGTTAAGGGCATCAGTGGCGCAAATCCGGTTCCGCCTCCAACAACCATCACGTTTCCTCCTGCTGGAACAAAGCCGTTACCATATGGTCCCCGTATCCCAATCTGGTCTCCTTTCTCTTTATGATTAAGGGCTCTGCTGGCTTCTCCCACCCCATTAACAGTTATTGATGAGCGCCCCTCAGAGTTTATGGCTGAAAGACTCATGGGAATCTCATCCACTCCGGGTATCCAAACCATAACAAACTGACCTGGCTCAGCCTTTCCGCACAGTTTATCCACAAAAGTGAACGTCTTAACGGTGGGGTTCTCTTTTTTTGCCTCCACAATTTCTACGATTCTCATACGATTAACAGAATCAAAGGACCGAGGCACTGAGGAGTGTTCTCTCAAATTATGAGGCATTTTTGTCCTAGACCTTCCTTTCTTGTGTTCTCTTTGTTAACAGATTGACAGCATTCAAATATATAGCGTGCGTTGAATGTGTGATGGGAATTGAACCCGCATTTCTACTAGTTGTGTGCTAGGCCCACAAGCTCTTTTACGTTCCTGAATCCTTTCCTCTGAAGATATGTGTCGATGCCTTTAGCGACAGAACTGAAGACATTCACGTCTTTGAAGGCGATTGCTGTTCCTATCTGAATCGCGGATGCCCCAGCTAACATGAATTCTATTGCGTCCTGCCAGCTGCTGATTCCGCCGCAGCCTATGACTGGAACATCAACCGAGCTGTAGACATCGTATACGCACCTGACGGCGATGGGCTTTATGGCGGGTCCGGACAATCCGCCGAACTTGTTGGCTAATAGAGGTTTACCTGTTTCGATTTCGACTGCCATAGCCTTAACCGTGTTTATGGCTGTGATTGCGTCTGCCCCAGCTTTTTCGGCAGCTTCGGCAATTTCGCCTATGTTTGCGACGTTTGGGGTCAACTTCGCAATCACGGGTTTGTCTACTTTTTTCTTTACTTCTCTAACGATTTCCGTCAGCAAGTGTGGGTCGCATCCAATCTCTGCTCCCGCTTTTTTGACGTGGGGACAGGACACATTCAACTCTATGGCATCTGCACCGATTTCAGCTGCAGTTTCAGCGACTGTGGCGAACTCTTCCGCCGAGTAACCATAAATGCTAACAATGGTGGGAACTCCGCTGTTCTTCAGTTGCTTCATTTCCTCTTTGAAGTGGCTGATGCCCGGATTCGGTAGCCCCATGGCGTTGAGTAATCCGCAATCGACTTGGACAACGGTGGGGTTGGGGTAGCCTGTTCTTTGTTCCAGTCCCATCGACTTGGTTACAACCGCTCCAGCTCCTGCCTCTATCACGCTTTTCAAGGATAATCCTGTGTACCCTAGGATTCCAGAGGCGAGCATGGTGGGGTTAGCAAGTTTCAATCCCGCTATCTCAGTGGCAAGGCGATTCTCCATTTTCGGGTCCTCTTTGTAGTAAAAGTTATCCATTGCCAAGATAAAGGTTAGGACACATACTCTAACATGAGTCAATAACGGATGGAAAAGTTATGAAAGCTACAATAGTGGAATCTGTAATCGGAGTTTTCGGTTTCGACCAAGACAACGAACTTGTTGAAAAGGTCTTCTTCCCCAAAGACCCGCAGAAAACGGCGGAAAGACTACAAAAGATAGAGAAGGGAACCGTAATCAAGGAAATCTCAAGTTTGCTTGATAAGCTGCGGGCTAAAGGTTACACAAATTTCGTTTTTGAGAATCAGGAAATGGCTAGAAACGCCCGGAAAAAACTGAACATAGAAACGACCTCAACATCGTCGTCAGAGGCGGGTAAACGGCTTCGCGAAAACTTGGAACAATTTGCCCTAGACCTAAAATTTGTGGAGAAGCCGGAGCAGCTTCGTGCGCAGGTTCACAATGTTTCAATTGAGCTTGCAAAGATGAAGGTGAAGACAACCGTTGAAAAGCGGGATTTGCTGGTTGCTCAGGCAGTCCAAACAGTTGATGACTTGGATAAATCGTTGAATGTTTTCATGAGCAGGGTGCGAGAGTGGTTCGGACTACACTATCCAGAGTTGGATAGGCTGGTTGACAAACATGAAACATATGCTCGTCTAGTGGTCAACTTGGGAACAAGAGAAAACTTCACTGCTGACAACCTAGAGAAAGAAGGACTGCCAAAAGCTAAATCTCGAGGAATAGCTAAGGTGGCTGCGGCTTCTATGGGCGCCGATTTGGCTGATGAAGACCTAAGTCAGATTCAGGACATGTGCAGAAGCGTCCTTGGGCTTTATGGGGTGCGCCAATCGCTAGAAAAGTACGTGGACACAGTTATGGAGGAGATTGCACCCAACCTCAAAGAGGTAGGCGGTTCGCTTTTGGGGGCTCGCTTGTTAGCTCTTGCCGGAGGACTGATGAACTTGGCTAAACTGCCGGCAAGCACAATTCAGATTTTGGGGGCTGAGAAAGCGCTGTTTAGGTCGTTGAAGACCAAGGCGCGTCCTCCTAAGCATGGGATAATCTTTCAGCATCCCCTTATTCACGATGCGAAACGTTGGCAACGTGGGAAGATTGCGCGGGCGTTGGCTGGAAAATTGAGTATAGCCGCTCGAGTTGACGCTTTCAAGGGTGACTATGCTGGAGATGACTTGAAAGCCAACGTGGATAAGAGGGTTGAGGAGATCAAGAAGAGGTATGAGAAGCCTCCGTCTCCGTCACCCAAGAAATATGCAGCCAAAAAGCGTCCTCGGAGAAAGAAACGTGGCCGTAAACGTTAAGCCTCATCCCCGTTTTCCAGAAATTTACTGGGTTACGGTGGAGGATGGAACCCGGAAGTTAGCTACTAAAAACTTTGCTGCCGGAACCGTGGTTTATGGAGAGCGCTTAGTCAGCTTCAAGGGAGATGAATATCGGCTGTGGGACCCGTACAGAAGCAAGTTCGCGGCTGCCATACTCAAGGGTTTAGACACTGTTCCCATCAGTGCTGACCATAGGGTGCTGTATCTGGGCGCGGCGTCAGGAACAACCGCAAGCCACATCTCGGATATTGTTGGTGAGGGCGGTCATGTCCACTGTGTGGAGTTTGCTTCGCGTTCCCTGAGAGAGCTGGTTAACAACGTTTGCGTTTTCCGCTATAACATGTCACCTATTTTGTCGGATGCGCGGTTGCCGGAGTCCTATTCGCGGATGGTGGGGCGGGTGGACAACATTTACTGTGACGTGGCTCAGCCTGAGCAGGCTCGGGTTTTGGCGGATAACGCTGACGTGTTTCTGGCTGATGGGGGCTGGGTTATGTTGGCGATTAAGGCTCAGAGCATAGATGTGACGAAAGCGCCGTCTGTAGTTTACCAGAAAGAAATAAGCATCTTGGAAGCTAGAGGATTCCGAATCAGCCAAGTTGTTGGTCTTGAACCCTACGACAAGGCGCATGCCATGGTAGTCGCCCAGAAGTAGCCTAACAGAAAAGCCTCAACAACTCCTCTTCTATTCTTTCATTATCTCTTTAGGCATGTTCTAATTCCACTGTTTAGGCGGTAGCTGTTTCGTCTATTCCATCCCGCCGTTCATTTGGTTGGGTTAAACTTTAACTTCTAACCCAACTGGCTAAAAGGTTGACATGTTACTTCCGGGAACGGGCAGTGGATAAGTTATTTTTTGCACTACTGTGTTTATTTTTCTGATGCCTGATATAGCGGCGATTTCATCTTGAATAGCGATAAACTGTTCAATATTTGTTATCAGCGCAAATAAGCACACGTCATAAGAACCACTTGTTTTAATAATTTTTTCAAGGTCTGGAATTTTGGCGAGAGTTTCTATTATGTCAGATAGGTTTTGTTGAGAGACAAATTCTAACCTGAAATAAGCTAGAGCATAGTATCCTAGTTTTATCGGATCAATTTGAATTGTTGCTTTAATTGTGCCATTTTGTTTAAGTTTTCTAAATCTTCTAGATACGGTATCGGTTGAAATTTTTAATTCCTTGGCGATTTTTCTAAAAGATTGGCGACCATTTGGGATCAGTTTTTCAATTATCTGTAGGTCTATCTCGTCTATTTTGTCCGTAGTTTTTCCAGTGTTGTTGTTTGCCTGTATTTTTGTGTCAGTTTTGCCTGATGTTTTATTGGTAGACAAAACAGTCAAGTGTTCTATAGTGTTTCTTATTCCTGTCCACACTTCTGTTCTTACACTTATGACTGATGGCAGTTTCTTTATTGATTGGTTAACACGATCCAATTCCTCATTGTTCTTCAATGTTGCCACCACCCAAAGGTCTGAACCAGTGTTTAAAGGTGTGACAGAATAAACGTTAGGGATTTTGAGTATGCTTCTTAAGATTTGGTCCTGTTTCTGTGGTTGAACGTTAACAAAAAGACTTACCATTGTATTGTAGCCTAGATTTGCGTACTTTAGCTTAATAGTGGATCCAGCAATTATCCCTTCAGTCTTCATTTTCTTGTAGTGCTGCCAAATAATGTTTTTTGATACGCCAGCCTCTTCTGCGATTTTGGTGAAATTTTTGCGACCATCTTTCAGCAAATCTTTCAGAATCTTTGCGTCAATTTCATCGAGTTTTTTCGTTGAACTCAACTGTTTTTCTCCTAGCTCCAAATTGTGAATCACTTACGCTAGCTCATTTATATGCTTTCAGTCTTTTCACGATTATCGGACAATACCGTATTTTTTTAGTAAATTTATGTTACTTTGTTTTAAAATAAGTGGTTTCCTCGTAAATGTTAAATAGACAGAGCTGTAAAAGCACTAATTTGTTAAAGTTAAAAAAGGAGAAAACAAATGAAAACATCAAAAAATAAATCTAAACTATCAACTATTGCTTTAATTCTACTATTAACTATATCCGCTATTCTTATTGCTTTACCCGGTGCTAACGCTCAGGAAAGTGTGTATCCCTATCCCTACATTAATGCTGTACCTAATCCAGTAACAGTTAATACGCCAACGCTGTTCCATGTGGGGAGCATGTATCCTACACCCATGGCAATGTCCGGCTGGTCTGACTTAACAGTTGAAGTCACATTGCCCAACGGAGAAACCGAAATTCTGGGTCCAGTTGACACAGACAAAACAGGTGGAACAGGCGTTCCATATACACCCCCAATGGTTGGAACATATAAGGCGAGAACACATTTCCCTGAACAGGTTAAAACGGCAGCTGATAGCTACACTGGACCGGCAGGCACGATTATTGAAGACTCTTACAGTGACTGGCTCACCCTTGAGGTCATAGAGGAACCAATACCCTACTACCCCGGGCATTCACTTCCAGAAGAATATTGGACGCGTCCCATAGATGGGCAGATTCGGGAATGGTACTCGATTGCAGCAAACTGGCTAGAATATTCCCCTCCAACCTCTACTAGTCCTACCTCAATGAATGCACCTTACAATGACTACGCACCAGAAAGCGCACATATACTGTTCAGAAAACCGCTGACCATGGGAGGCCTCGCTGGAGGAACAATGGGTGAACACGGCTTTGAACAGGGAGACGCATACGTAGGCAAATTCGGCGGTGGCGGAATGTTCGGCTCAGCTGGACCAGTAATCATCGGCGGAATAATCTTCTACAATCAATTTGAATCAAACGGAGGCAGCGATGTCGAGCAGTGGGTTAATGCAGTAGATCTGCATACTGGAGAAATGCTGTGGAGTAAACCCCTTACAACCCCAGACGGAGCTGTTCATAGGCTAGCATTTGGTCAAACATTCTATTGGGACTCGTATAACTATCATGGCGTCTTCGATTTCCTATGGGCAACTGAAGGCGGCGGATTCTTTGGAGGATCACAAACTTGGCACGCCTTTGACCCCTTCAGTGGACGATGGGTCTGCACCTACGAAAACATGCCCAGCGGCACCAAATTCCAAGGACCGAAAGGTGAAATCTTCATCTACAGTGTAAACAAGAATTCAGGTACAATAAGTCTGTGGAATTCAAGTAGAGTAATCTCTAGCGAGGGAAGTTTTGATCCGCAAGGTGTGGTAGCTGATGCCTCAAGAGGAATTGAATGGACTGCGACCGTGCCTGAATTACCCGACTTGCCTGGAAGTGTCTACAAAGTTCGTGACGGAATAATCCTTGGAACAGACTTTTCACGCGGCAATGTCGCACCTGACCCAGCCAACATTTGGGTTATAGCTGTCGACAACATGGAGGGCTACGCAGAACTATTGGCGCATGAAACTTGGTCTCCACCAGTGCCACAAATTTCTGTCGAAGACGTGAGCGTAGAGGAAGACCTATTCATAATATCTACCAAAGAGGCTAGAACAACCTACGGCTTCCGCCTCAGCACAGCCAAACAAATATGGGGTCCAACTCCATCGAGACACTATACAGATAACTGGGGCCACTCATCAGGTAACAGCTGGGACATAATCGCCAGCGGCTACGGCAAAGTAATAGCAGGAAACTATGGCGGAACAGTATGGTGCTATAACGCTGAAACAGGTGCCGTGGAGTGGACATTCAATATAACCGACCCCTACACCGAGATTCTACACAACAACAGATGGCGTTTCAGGCCTTCGTTTGTTGCCGATGGAAAACTGTACATCGAAAACACTGAACATAACCCCCGAGACCCTCAACCACGTGGTGCACCAATCATCTGCCTCAACTTAACTAACGGAGAGGAAATTTGGCGATTACCCTATCGTCAAGGCGAATGGAGCTCTACAATGATTATCGGAGACAGCATAATAGTAGCACAGAACACATATGACCAGCACATCTATGCCATAGGCAGGGGTGCAAGCGCCACCACTGTTGAAGCACCGCTGACGGCTATAACGAAGGGAACAAGCGTCATGATTCGAGGCACGGTAATGGATGTTTCTCCGGGCACAGAAGACCCAAAAATAGCACTCAGATTCCCAAATGGAGTTCCAGCCATATCTGATGACGACATGGAGGATTGGATGCTGCACGTGTATAACCAGTTTGAATGCCCCGCTGAGGTTGAAGGCGTTAACGTTACTTTGCATATTCAAGACCCTCATGGCGACTGGTACTCAGCTAATGCTACAAGCGATAGAAATGGAGTGTTCAGTCACATGTGGTCTCCAGAAATTGTCGGCGAATACCATGTTACTGCATTATTTGAAGGCTCAAAGTCCTATTATGCTTCACAGGCAACAACTACGTTTGGTGTAGACGAAGCGGCAGCAGCAGCGGACGTTCCCAGTGCAGAAGAGATTGCAGATACAACCGTAAACCAACTGCCAGAAATACCCGCATACCTAACAATAGACATAGTAATCCTGATAATCGCAGCAATCGGCGTAGTCATAGGCCTAA
>CBFCZR010000045.1:0-11377 GCA_965602795.1 Candidatus Bathyarchaeota archaeon
TAGAGGGGTCGATGCGATGTGACGCCAACATTTCCCTCGTCGGCGGAACCCGAGTGGAAGTAAAAAACATTTCCTCCTTCAAAGAGGTGGAGCGCGCTTTAGGCTTCGAGATTATGCGCCAAAAAAACTTGGTTAAGCGTGGCGTCGCCGTCAAGCTTGAAACCCGACACTGGGACGAAACCCGAAGAGTAACCGTCTCCCTGCGAACCAAAGAGGAAGAGCACGATTACAGATATTTCCCTGAGCCCGACCTTGTCCCCATAGTAATAACAAAAGACCTCATCACAGAAGTTGAGGAAAAAATGCCGGAGCTACCGGATGCCCGAATCAGCCGCTTTGTCGACGCCTACAGTTTACCCAAATATGACGCTGAGGTTCTGGTAAGCGACAAAGCCTTAGCCGACTTTTTCGAAAAAGGCGTACAACTGTATAACCGACCCAAAGAAATCAGCAACTGGATGATGAGCGACCTTCTGCGCAACCTCTACGAAAACAACCTGGAGCTCACAGAATCCAAGATTACTCCCGAACACCTCGTTGAAATGATCAAACTAATCGAGAAAGGTGTCATAAGCGGCAAAATCGGCAAAAGAATCCTCCCCGAAATGGTTCTAACCGGAAAACAGCCATCGCAGATAATCAAAGAAAAAGGTCTAGAGAAAATTGATTCCCGAGACGCCCTTCAGGATGTTATAGAAACGGTTTTCAAAGAGAACAAGAAGTGTGTGGAAGATGCCCTCGCGGACGAGAATGCTGTCCATTTTCTGGTGGGGCAGCTTATGCGGGCAACAAAGGGTAAGGCTGACCCTCAGTTAGCCAACCAGCTGATTCAAGAAAAACTGGAATCCCTGAAAACTAAAAAAGACAGTTAAAAACCCTTCAAACCTGCTTTCTGTCAGTCTTTTTCTTCAGTTTCCGCCTCAACGATACTCATCAAACTTTTGAAGACTGAAAGAGCTGTTCCCCTTTCGGTTCCGAAACCCGTTGTAGCCCCCAACAGGCAGATGCCCTTCCATCCGCGCTTTTTTGCAAGCCCAAGCAGTAATCCTGTTGCCCCGACGATTCTGCCTTCGCCATAGATTCGGGCTTCATTGTTCACGTGTTTTTTGGCGAGTTTCTCGGAAGTGGCGGATATGTAAACGTCGTTTCCCGGCTTGGTTGTGACTACTCCGCCCATGGTGACTATGAATTTGCTTCCATACTTCTCTACGAAATCTAGGATTTCGTCGTATAGGTCGTAGTGGGCTACGGTGTCCTCTAGAAAAGGTTGTGAGTCGCCAGTTAAGATGATGTAATGGTTTTTCTCGGTTTTGGCTGCGTAGAACCTGTAACGGGGTGGACGGCAGGTTCCATCCTTTTTCACGGTTACGTAGTCTTGGAAGTAGGGCGCATACAGTTCGGCGAAGACTTTAGCGTCAGTGGATTCTATGAGATGCTTTGCTGCGACAATCCCCACATTTCCCAACCCCTTCAGTCCCTCTACAAAGATTGGTTCCTTCAACTGCGGCTCGAAAATCTGGCGGAAATACGGTTTGTCCATGGATTCACCAAACAGTTAGTATAACAAGCAGACTATAGTTCTTTCGCAACTTTTCACTCGACTACTGGCTTTCGGTTTCTGTAGGACGTGTTCTGTTCAAAGGCGTATGCAGCCTGCAGCGTCAACTCTTCTCTGAGGGGCGGAGCCATAATCTGCATACCAACTGGAAGTCCGTCCGTGAATCCGCAGGGAACAGATATGGCAGGCAGTCCAGCTAGGTTCGCTGCCACCGTGTCCACGTCGCTCATGTAGAGTGCCAACGGGTCTTCTATTCTCTCCCCCATCTTGAAGGGCGGAAAAGGCATGGTGGGACCAATTAAAACATCAAATTTCTTGAAAGCTTCTTCGAAGTTGTTTCGAATCAGGGTTCGAACCTTAAGGGCTTTCAAGTAATATTTGCTGTAATATCCGGCTGAAAGGGCATAGGTGCCCAAGATTATTCGGCGCCTCACCTCTGTTCCGAATCCAATCCGCCTGTTTCGCGAGTAAACTGTTGCCCAGTCGCCGTCGTCTTTGTCTACCCTGTAGCCGTAACGTAAGCCGTCGTATCTTGCCAGATTGGAGCTGGCTTCAGACATAGCGACAATGTAATAGGCTGCAAGAGAATGCTCAAGAGTGGGAAGCGAAGTCTCCTCGTATGTTGCCCCCAATTCCTCCAGTTTGTGGATGCCCTTCCAAACCTGCTTCTCAACAGCGTCACTTGTTCCCTCGCCGAAAAACTCTCTGGGCACGCCAATCTTGAATCCCTCAACACCATCCTTCAGTAATTCGGTGTAATCTTTCGGTGCAACATCCACAGAAGTGCCGTCTTTAGAATCATGACCCGCAATAACCGAAAGAAACAATGCACAGTCGTAAACGTCCTTTGCCATGGGGCCAATCTGTTCCAGACTGTTCGCGTAGGCAATCAATCCGTAACGGCTAACCAACCCATAAGTCGGTTTCAAGCCAACAACCGAACAGTAACTGGCTGGACAACGAATAGAGCCTCCAGTGTCAGTTCCCAACGCCAAAACCGCCTCGTCAGTGGCAATACACGCTGCGCTGCCCCCAGAAGAGCCTCCGGGAACCCGCGACGTGTCCCATGGATTACGGGTTGGACCAAAATGGCTGGTTTCGGTAGAGGAGCCCATGGCAAACTCGTCCATGTTTGTCTTCCCGATAATCACGCCGTCCTCCCGCTTAATCCGCTCGATGACTGTGGCGTCGTAGGGGGGAACAAAATCCTTGAGCATTTTTGAAGAGCAGGTGGTGGCGATTCCCTGTGTGCAGATGGCGTCTTTAACTGCTATGGCGACGCCCGCCAGTTTTCCGACCTGTTTTCCCTCGGAGATTTTTTGGTCGATTTGCTTGGCTTTTTTGAGGGCTTCCTCTTCAACCAAGGTGACGTAGGCGTTAATGTTGTCTTCTAGCCTGTGGATTGTTTCGAAAACGGCGTGGACACATTCTTCGGCTGTGGCTTCGTTGTTCCGTATCTTCTGGTTGATCTCTCGGGCGGTTAACTCCTGTAACTTAGGCATTTTATCCGTTGTCTCCTAAACGATTCTGGGGGCTTTAATGAATTTCTTCTCTTTTTTTGGGGCGTTTCTGAGAGCCTCTTCTGTTGGCAGAGACGGTTCTGTTTCGTCTTTCCGGGAGACGTTCTTGAGGTCTAAAACGTGGTATGTGGGTTCAACTCCCTCCGTGTCTACCTCGTCAATCTTTTTGAAGTAGTCAAGGATTTCGTTGAACTGCTCAGTGAAGAGAGCCTTCTCTTCTTCGGAAAGTTCTATGTGGGCGAGCCAGCTAATGTGCTCAACTTCTTTCTTTGACAGATGCTTTCTTTTCATGTTTCACTCCTCTTCAACAATGGAGCTGCAACCAGCTACACACAAACGTAACCGTTCTATGTCAAGGTCTTATCTGGAATACTTTTAACTCTTCTGCACAATGAAGCACAGGTGAAGGTTTCTGATTACCTATCCATAGGAACGATTTAGAGACCCAAGTGATAGCCACAAAACTTTCAGGGTTTAACTGGCTACGAAAACTGCATTTACACAACATAATTCACAAATATATCGGAGAAGAAACAGAAATTTCCCTTGAAAAAGACATTCTTTGCTGATTTCTCTTATTTGGCAGTGAATTTGGGCTTGAACTGAGAGTTATTATATATTATGGCTTTAAGTTGTCTTGATTTTAGAGAGTTAGGCGTTAATTTAGTTATGAATTCAAGCATTGCATTATATTTATCGTTACGATATGTCTCGGTATAGATCTGAAAATTCTTGAAATCAGCATAATTTAAAAGGTTTTCAAGTTCAGGTAAACCATACGTTGCAATATGTCCGCCATCTGGATAATATTTTCCTTTAATCGCACTTAGAAGGATTTTAGGAAAAAATAGTGCGTTAGGTGTTCCTAAAACTATTACTCCATTGTGTTTTGTCACTCTTTTTATATCTTTAAGACATTGAACGGGTTTTTCTAAATGTTCCAACACATCATAGAAATAGACTTTTTCAAAAACACATTTTCTAAAAGGTAACTTTTGAGCATCACACAAAACAAAATTAGGAATCTTCTTTTTAGGTTTCAGGACATCAATGTTTATTACTCCTCTAAATTTACTTGATTTTTGATAATGTCCTGAACCACAACCAACATCTAAGACATTCATATTTCATATTTCCCCTTAAGTCATCGTTTGCTAGAGATTTTTTGTGGTCCACAAGTTTGCGAAGAGCAGATTCAGTGCTTTGATGAAGGTGTTGTAGTTGGTCCATAGGAAAGATATTTTTTCTTTTTTTCTTCTCATCTCAGTATCAGGGTGGGCGTTTCCGTTCTTTATTGAGAAAAGAAGTTCCTGTTGGTCGGACAGTATAAAACTGGGGAGGTCATCAGCGGTTATGGAGAGGTACTTCACGTCGCTTAGCCCCATCTTTCCTGCAATAAAACAGCTCTTCGGTGAATTGTTGGTTAGAAGCCGCACCTTCACCTTCTTTTTGGAAAGCCGCTCCAAGTTGTCTGTGAAACCGGAATGGTACAGATGTAAAAGTTCCAGGTCAGGAGCTAATATGCAAATCTCTTTTTCGGTTCTCTCCGCGATTTCGTTGGCTTTACAAATCAGCTGTTCTTCTCCTTCAAGTATCTGGAAGATTTCCTTGGTTTCAGGCTCTGCCTTATGTTGAGGAACCGCTGACCAAAGGTCAACCAATTCTTTCTTTTTTCTTTCCAGAAGCTGCACATTCACTTTCTTGGTTTTTATGAGAACATCATAGGCATCCTCAAAGGAAACGGCTGTAAACTTCAAGGGTTTCTCCAAAATACAAGACACCAGACCCCGCTTCTCCAATTCTCGCAGGATTCTATAGGTCTCGGTTCTGTGAAGGGAAAGGCTGTCTGAAATCTCTCGAGCCTTTTGTGTTCCAGACCTTGCTAGATAAAGGTACACCCTGATTTCGTTTCTGGAAAGGTCAAACTGTAGAAATGCCTTCTCGATGTCTGCAAGAAAGTCAAACGGTTTTCTTTCTTTTCTCACCAGTTTCCATACAGGATCGCTCTTGTCGTATAGTTTGCCAGTTTTTCTGGTTTTTGTTTTCGCTGTTTCCATTTTACCCGACCTGATTTCGGTTCCAATATGAAGTGGAGTTCAGGTCGTAGACATTTAAGCCGTATGAATCAGTACTCAATATTCACATTCGGAATTTGATTCTAAAAAATAGAAAGTGCATTCTCTACTAGGTTGCTTACCAATCAGCGATGTTGAACCTTATTTGCTTGTGTGCGCGTAAGCTTAGACGTACACTGTAAGAAGCATCGTCTTGGTTGCATGTTTGTAACCTAAATCATTGAATCTTGCTTTTGTCTTTGTTTTCTCCTGTAAAGTAAAAACACGATTATTGCCAGTGCCAATAACCCAACTCCCAATAATGAAAGAACAAGGAGCCATGGAAAGTCTTGGCTTGCAGAGGTGAATGCTATTTTTTGATTAACGTTTGCGGTGTTAACGGTCACAGTTCCAGACGACGGAGAAGCTGTGTAATCATGGGGTGAGGTGATTGAGAAGGAATAGACACCGTTTTGTACGTTAAACACTATAGTGTCTGAAGCAGAATTCTTCGTTTGACCGTTGAATGTTACTGTCCAGTTTGTTCCCGGAGGCAAACCTGACGAGGTGAATGATACTTTGTAAGTTTGTGGGTTAGATGAAGCGCCGACCGCGTAGACGAGGTGGTCATATGAGCCGAAGTAGATTGCCCCGTTTGCGACTGCAGGGGAAGAGACTATCTTGTCGAGGGTTGTGTAGCTCCATAAATGAGCGCCTGTTGATGCGTTTAAGGCGTACATCTTTTTGTCGTATGAACCCACGAAAACTATGCCGTCAGCCACAGCTGGAGAAGAAGCCACATAGCCGCCAGTCGTGTAATTCCACATCACCGTGCCAGTTGCCTCATCCAAAGCGTAGATGTTGTTGTCGTTTGAACCCACATAAACCAATCCATCGGCGACCGCGGGAGAGGAAGACACAGCACCCCCAGTCAGGTAATCCCATACAACAGCCCCAGTAGAGGCATTCAAGGCGTAAACGTTTCCGTCGTAAGAGCCTATGTATAATATGCCGTCTGCTACAGCGGGAGAAGAAATTACCACATCTCCAGTGGGATATTTCCAAACCAGAGAACCATCAGAATCGTTCAAGGCGTAAACGTTACAGTCGTTCGAGCCCACGTAAACCATGCCGTCGGCGACCGCGGGAGAAGACAAGTGAATCTGGTTGCCTGTTGTGTAGTCCCACATCAACTTGCCCGTTGTGGCGTTCAGGGCATAGACCTTATAGTCTTCTGAGCTGATGTAAACCACTCCCTCAGCAACAACGGGTGAAGAAACCACGGCAAAGCCTGTCGTATAATTCCATATTTGTGCCCCAGTAGAGGCATTCAATGCGTAAACATTGTAGTCATACGAGCCCACGTAAACCACACCGTTAACCACGGCTGGCGAGGACAGCATCACCATGTCATCAGTTTTGTAGCTCCATATAACCTCGCTGGAGAATTCGCTGAATGGAACAGTGCCCGTGAACGCGCTTAAAGCATACACGTTCCCATCGTAAGAGCCAATGTACACTACGCCGTCTACCACAGCAGGAGAAGAGTCCACTATACCGCCTGTTACGTACTCCCATATGTGTACGCCGGTAGAGGCATTCAATGCATACAATCGCCCGTCCCATGCACCCACATACACTATGCCCTCGGAGACGGCGGGCAGAGAGATTACCATTTCCCCAGTTTTGTAGCTCCATATGTAATCACCTGTCGATGCGTTCAGGGCGTAGATGTTTTTATCGTTCGAGCCTACGTATACTGTGTCTTCGGCGACTGCTGGAGAAGAGGCTACGGCACCGCCAGTCGTGTAATTCCATATAACCGCGCCATTATCAGCGTCTAGAGCGTAGACCCGCCCGTCAACTGAACCCACATATACATTGCCTCCATCAGCAGCAGGTCCAGAGAATACGGGGCCATCGGTTGTGTAGTTCCACACCACATCGCCAGAAAAAGCATCGAAGGCGTATAGGTTGTTGTCGTCTGAGCCGATGTAGACCAAGCCGTCTGCAACCGCGGCTGTAGAAACCACGTCGTCGTCTGTCATGTAGCTCCATATGCGGTCGCCTGTTGATGCGTTTAAAGCATAGACTTTGTTGTCCACTGAACCCACGTAAACCATGCCAGAGTAGACAATCGGCGAAGACAACATTATCATGTCGCCTGTCCCGTAACTCCAAATGTATTCGCCTGTTGTGGCGTTCAAAGCGTAGACCTTAGAATCCTCCGAAGCCACATAGATTACGCCCTCAGAGTAGGCGATTGCAGAGTCCACAAAGTAGCCTGTTCTGTAACTCCAGACGTAAGCGCCAGTAGAAGCGTTCAGGGCGTAGACGTTGAAGTCCTCTGAGCCTACGTAGACCATGCCCTCCGCGACCGCGGCGGGGGATAGGACGTTTCCGTCTGTCGTATAGCTCCATATGTGGTCTCCTGTTGATGCGTTTAAGGCGTAAACTTTGTCGTCTAACGAGCCGAAGTAAACTACGCCGTCGGAGACAACGGGAGAATCCACGGGACCGCCAGTGTTGAACTTCCACAAGGTCTGGTTTGTCTTCGGCGCTGCTGACTTTGAGTTGCCAGTGTTTGCCGTGTTATGGTGGAACATGAGCCAGTCTTCTGTTTCTGACTGAGCCGCCGAGACTTCAGAAGCACCAATAGATTCTATAGTTGTGGACAAGGTGAGTGTGAAAACAGATGAGACAAGAATCAGCAATGTCAAGATTACACAGGTAATCGTTTTTGTGTTCATCCCATTCTATCCTCTGGACATATTATTAGTTGAAGCCGCTTAGGGCGGAGACAAAGCTTCTGGTGAAGCAGCAACAAGACACCGCCTATCAATATATCTTTGATTTGGTAACCCGTAAAATACTTTCTTGTTCCCAAAGACCTTCTATGATGGACGTAAATCGAACATTCCTGTTCCACCTATTAGTCTCCTAATAGAGGTACATTGTTGAAAACAGTGTTTTTTCTGAAAAATCAAGCAACAACAATAAGCAGTCTCTTCTAAATGCCTGCTTGTTACTGTTTGTTTCTTTTGCTGGTCACTATTCCTTTGCTGTTCTGGTATGAACCGTTGTAACCTTCCTGTGCTGCGCTTCCAAGGGTGTGAAAAACTATCTGCACTATACGCTCTCCCGCCTTCAAAGTAACTTCCTTTTCGCTGACGTTATGAAGATTAAGTGTTAGCTGCCCGCGGAAGGCCGGGTCTACAACAGCGAAGCTTCCTATAACTCCTTCCCGTGCAAGAGATGACCGGATGTGAAGGTAAGCTGTTACGTTTAAGCCCAATTCAACGGTTTCCAGCGTAGCCACAAGCTCATAATGCTTCGGCTTCAAAACCACAGTCTCGGAGCACCTCAAATCATAGCCTGCAGGATTCAAACAAGAACTCTCAAAGGGTTCAAGCTTAACTTCCCTAGTCTCAAGATGCTCCATTATCTCCGCGTCAGAAAGCACAGTCAACGAAACTCACAGCCTTCCATGATGAGAACCGACCAAAAAGAATCTTTCTATCCCTCTCAGTTAAGAGACTCCAAGTTCCTGTAGTATCTGGCAAGCTCTGCACAGGTCCCCCACAGTTGGCTCCCCACACCTTTTACATTCCTGCAACTTCACTTTCTCAGCAGAGGCTTCTAACGCTGGTCTGATTTTCTCGATGGAGTTAAAGACGGTGAATAATGTTCCAGCGTGCTTGTGCTCCATCCGATTGAGCATGGTTCTTATGTCGTTCCTCAAAGCGGTTTGAGCGTAGGGACAGTGAATCGACTGGAACTCTATCCCCTTCAGATAAGCATAAAAAACAATCTCTTTCTCCGGCACCATACATAGAGGCTTTACCCGCTGCACAAACTTGGGATGAACGACATCCAAAACAGGCTTCGACCGCGCAATCCGCATAGGGTCACCGTGAACAACATTAAGAAGCATGGTTTGGGTTTCATCGTCGAGACTGTGGGCAATAACAAGCTTGTCCACGCCAGCCTCCCGAGCCATAACGTTGAGAGCCTTTCTTCGGAGTACTCCACAGTAGCTGCAGGGCGTCAAACCACTCTCTTCCCTGCTTCTGAGCAGCTCCACAATTTCATCCAATCCGTAACCGAACAGCTCCTTGAAGGACGTAACCACATGCTCTACCCCCAGCTTTCTGCAGTTCCCCTCTGCAATTCTCAGAGCCTCATCCCTGTACTCCCGTATTCCCTCATCAACCGTGCCGGCGCACAGAACCACATCAGGAAACGCCTTCTCAATCTTAGTTAGTATGTGAAGTAGAGTGACGCTGTCTTTGCCTCCGGAGACAGCCACCATGATCCTGTCGTTATGTCCCAACATTTCGTATCTGGAAATGGTTTTCCGCACCCTATCTTCGACTGTTTTGCAGAAGCATCTTCCACAAAGGTTCTCCCCCGAGTAGCTGCGACCAAAAACAGCCTCGTTCCTTCCACACAGGGTGCATACACTCATACTTTCACATCAACCCATTTACAAACAAATCTAAACTTTGTCTTTCTTTTAAGGGCTTTGAGCGCCCCAAAACAGGATGCTACAACTGAGTTTGTGCGAGAAACATGAACAAACATTCAACTTTATCTACATTCAATGACTAAAAATTCACTGTTACGGAAACGTTTATATCTGAACGTATCTTTATTTGGATGCTAATTGAACAAAACCGTTCAACACACGCTTGAATAAAATGTCAGGAGCTATAGAAAGATGAAAGTTGCAGTTTCTTGGAGTGGAGGAATGGAATCAGCCCTATCATGCCACAAAGTAATCGAACAAGGGCACAACGTCGCCTATCTCGTTGTTTTCGTCTCCGAAACGTGGCCCGCGTTCTGTCACCCACTATCCATCATGGAGCTCCAAGCTAAAGCCTTGGGGATTCCCCTTCTGAAGCTTGAAGTGAAAGAGCCGTACGAACAAAGCTACAGGGAAGCCGTTTCAAAGTTAGTAGAGATGGGCATTGAAGGCATAGTAACCGGGGACATCTATGTTGTGGATGATATGCATGGACGATGGATGGACAAAGTAACCGAGGGACTAGACATCTCTGTGATAATGCCCTTGTGGGAACAGGACACCAGCAAAGTTTTGAATGAAGAAATCTCATCGGGATTCAGGTCAGTTTTCACCTGTTTAGGGCGACAGTGGTTCACGGAAGAGTGGTCTGGGCGGGAACTCAACAAAACCTCTGTCAAAGATTTGAAGGCACTGGCAAAAAAGACTGGTATGGACCCCTGCGGAGAGAACGGAGAATATCACACAATGACAATCGATGGACCAATCTTCAAAGAAACCATCGAGATTTCAAAATTCAGCAAAGAAAAAACTGACACCCGACTTTTCATAAAAATCAGCGAATATTGCCTGAAACCCAAGGAAGCTACACAGTAGTTAGGAACATACCACAGTAGAAAATCAGACATTCTTCAAAGGTTTTAAGAGCACTTAAAGCATCCTATAGGGGGAGGGAGGTGATGCGATGATTGGAGCAGTAGTCTTCGTCATATTCTTCGTTCTGTTTCTGTTGGTTTCGCTTGCTGGAGTATACTTACCCCCCGGACACATGATATTAGAGGCGCTTGTTCCCGAAATCTTCCAAGCCGACCCCATGTATGGACAACTAGCTGAAGGAATAATAAACGGTGTAATCTACGGTGTCATCATCTGGTTCATATTCAGCATAGCAAAAATGATCTACGACCGAATGCAAGGACCAAAAGAAGTTGTAGTTAAGGTAGATAAGAACGAATGAAAGAAAAAAATGCAGAATCAGAGTCCAAGACAAAACATAATGTGTCATATTGCTTTGATGTGGCAAAATAAGCTCTATGGTCTCCAATGGCCGTAGAGCCGCAATCTTTTGTTTCTGAATGATGAACATATTATGCACATATATATCTAAACCCGAATATTTCCAGTGGAACATCTTCACTGAAAACTATTTCTTCATAATTCCGTGCATTTTGTTGAATTAGCATACAGATTATAGATTCATCAAAACTAAATACCCCTCTTCAAAATAAACTTCAAACATCCCCAAAATTGTGTGTAGACAAAATGCCGAAAAAATTCCATTTCCCGAAAATTAGTTTTTCCCATCTGTTCCCAAAAATAATAGTGTTGTCGTTAGTTGCCTCCGCGGCACTTGTTCTGTTGTGGGTCAGCTGGCTAACATGGATTGATGTTACAGAATGGGGAAAAGACTTGGGCAGCATATTCTTCGGCTCTAGAACAG
>CBFCZR010000046.1:0-11147 GCA_965602795.1 Candidatus Bathyarchaeota archaeon
GATTCTCCTCCTCTTCGTAGTGTACTCGGATTTGGCTGACCTTTTCTCCATGCTTTAGTGTGTCGTCGATCAGATTGTAGAAAAGCTGTCTCAGCAGCGAATCAGCCATCACCGTCAAGCCTTCGCACTTGTTCATCAGGGTTACCTCGTTCAGGCCTGAAAGCAGTATTGCTGCTTCCTCAACGCTCTTCCCAACATCCATATAAGACAGTTCTTCTACGCCCAGCATCTCGTAGGTTCTTGCGAAATCGAAGATTTTTTCCATCTGATCAATAGCTGATTCCACGTCACACAAGTATACTGAGGATTTATGGTTGGCGGGCAGTTTCTGTTTAGCTAGGTAAATGTTGTTGGATATAATAGAGAGCTTGTTTCTGGCATCATGCCGCGTCAACCTGCCAACTACACCTAACTTTTCGTTAATCGTCACAAGCTCATTCATAATTCTGTCCAACTTTTCTTCCGCTTCTTTGCGTTCAGTAATGTCTTCAGCGAAGGCTATGGAGTCTCCTGATTCCAAGCGAACACCGTTGAACAGGAAATTACGGCGTTTTCCCTCCTTGGTGGTGATTATTGCGTGCCCTTCTTTGACTTCGCCTTTCTCGGACATTTTTTTGAACCATTTGTCCCTGATTTTGAGTCTTTCCTCCTTGTTGGGGTAAAGCCTCTTGAACCAATCCTGCAAAGTTGGAAGTTCCGATCGTTTGAACCCGGTCATCTGCTCCATTTTTGGATTAAGGACTTTCACTTCACCTTCTGGACCATAACCTATGATTCCAACATTAGCGCTCAGAATGGTTTTCCGATAGTTTTTCTCAGTCTCCCTCAACGCTTTCTCAGCTTTCTTTGAATCGGTGAGGTCTAAGATAGAAGCTACTGACTTTTTTGTTCCAGGTATAATGTTGACGGTGATCATGCACCTCTTTATCTGTCCCTTTTTAGTGGCGAAGTTGACGGCGTAGTGGTTGGGTGCTTTTTCACCTTTTTTTCTTCTTGCTTCATGGTATCTTTGCATACGTTCCAAATAATCCTTGGTGACAAATTCAATCCACTTCTTTCCTTCCACTTCTTCCCGGGAGTATCCACTTAACTCTTCAAAACGCCTGTTGATCATAGAAATGGTTTTATCTTCTTCAAGAATACACATCGCGGTGCCAGTGTTCTCAAAAACAGTTCTATAGCTCTTCTCTGACTGTCTCACTGCTTCCCTTGCCTTCTTTCTTTCGGTGATGTCCCGCGTAATGAGATGGAAAAACTTCTTTCCAGACAGTTCAATCATCTGAACGGTGTTTATGACATCTCTGAATTCACCCGTTTTCGTGCGATGTTTGGTTTCGAATTCGTCTTTTCCCGTCTTTAACACTTTTTCCATGCGTGCCTCTATTTCTTTAGGGGTTTCTAGAGCCTCATAGTCAGAAACAGTGAGTTTTGCAAATTCTTCTCTTGAGTAACCCAGTTGACGATGAGCTTCATCATTGAACTCAACTGCAGTTCCAGTGGAGTCAACAATTACTATGCCCAACGGTGCCTTATCGAAAAGCGCATGGTACCTGCTTTCCGCCTCTCGAAGCTTTTTTTCCAGTTGTTTGCGTTCGTCTAAAAAGACAGAAAGCTCCGAGGCTGCAACTATGTTTCCCTTTTCGTCTCTAATGGGATTAGCGGTGATCTCTAACCAAGCGCGTTTACCGCCAGGACAAGGAACTGACTGTTCATGTATAACACGATTCTTTCCTGTTTCAAAGATTTCTTTGACTCCACAGCCGGGGCAAACGCTGGTGCGGTCATTATATACTTTGTAGCAAGTTTTACCTTTCACATCTTCCCCGCAGGCGTTTTTAAGAAACTTATTTGCCCACAAAATTTTGTAATCTTTCGAGATTATGGTGAGTCCAGCACCAATGTTGGCTGTAATAAGTTCAAACGTTTCTCGTTCTCGCCGCAGCGTTTCCTCTATTTTCTTGCGCGCCGTGATGTCTCTCATTATCGCCTGAAAGCCTATTGTTGTGCCGCCTTTTTTTATCACACTTGTGTGGACTTCACCAAAAGCGATACGCCCATTTTTGTGATGATATTTAATTTCAAGCGGCTCTGGCATTTTTCCTTCCTGAAGAGAATTAATTGATGTCATCAATTTTTGACTATCATTTACGCATAAATCTATCAAATCTGAGACGTTTTTACCAACAATTTCGTCTTTAGAATAACCAGACATTACTGCTGAAGTGGTGTTGCATGATGTAACCACACCGCTTAAATCGAAGGTAATTATGCTGTCAGGAGCCTGCTCAAAAATAGTCTCATATTTTTCTACAGCGTCTGTTACCTGTTTTTCTGCTCGTTTCGCTTTCACAGCGTTTATTATGCCATGTACAAGTTCTCCATACAATGTTTTGGTTTTTCCGTTTTTGTTGAAGTATCTGTCAGCACCCAGATTAAGAGCTTCAATTACTATTCCTTCTCTGTTCCTCCCAGTGAACAAAATGAATGGGACATCGTTTCCGCTGTTCCTTAATTCTTGTAAGAACTCTAACCCATCTATTTCAGGCATCTGATAATCAGAAACAATTACGTCGTACTGTTTTTTGCTAATTTTTTGCAGGGCTTCCTTGACAGATAATGCAGTTTCTATTTGAAATGAATCCTGCAGTTCCAGAAATCGTTTAGAGCATTTCAAAAAATCATCATCATCGTCCACATGCAAAACTCGGATCAAACTTTCAGGTTTTGAGTTTACTGTCTCTTCTTGTAACTTTTTGGCGGATGATTTTAGCATATGCAGATCCAACATTCTGTTTTGCCCGTGAAAGTGGGCTTTGAAGACTTGCTCTTATTCCACAAATTAGAGTATAAGATGGTTGCGAAGTGAGAGTATTGAGCAGTAATCTTGTTTATTAATGGCTGAAGATAAGTAAACTATTCAACATCTTTTTTGTTAAGTTGCTCCACTAGGATTGGAATATCTGTGACTGAAGAAGCTATGTAGTGAGCACCAGAGCGGGTTAACTCTTCTAGGGACGAAAGCCCTGTTGTCACCCCCACAGCAAGGACGTTAAGCTGAATCGCACATTGAATATCTTTAACGCTGTCTCCCACCAACACAGCTTCCTGAGCCCCCAATTTCAAGGCTTCCAATACAGCCTCCAGATGTGTAGGATGAGGCTTAACCTCAAAAACAGACTCCCGTGTGACCACAGCATCAAAAAACTGCTCAATATGGAAGCGATTAAGAATGTATCGTGTTGTCGTTTCGCTGCTTATGGTACACAAACCAATTTTTAGTTTCCTGTCCTTTAATGCCTTTAGCGTCTCCGGTATACCCTCAAAAATTTTGGCTGTTTTGGCAGCTTCCAACTCGAACTCCTCTACAACAGAAAACACCACGTCTTTGATTTCTGCGAACTCCTGTTTTTTGCCATCTTCTGTTATCGGAGATTTTTTGATTTTTCTCAGCATGTCGAAGGCGCTTTCGTTAAGCGAGAAAAGAGAGCGGGAGAAGCCTCGTTTGGTGAGAAGGTTTATGATTTTGATTCTGCAACTTCTGGTGTCTAGGTTGAATTCTTTGAGAGTGCCATCGAGGTCAAAAATCACTGCTTTGATCATGGATTTACAGCGTCCTTTTTGTTGTTCTAAAAGGTTCTTGTTGCTTCATAAAATTGTTTTTGGTCTCAAGTAATCGCTGAATGTTAAACGTCGGAGCCAAGAACAAAGGCGGTCTTTATGGAACGGGCTTTTATGCTACATAGAGCTATGGTGGCCTTATTGCCGATATGTATATAAGACCCTATCGTCGATAGGTTCAACCGAACATAACAGGTGATTATATGAAAAAAGTCAAAAATTCAAAAACTGGAATAAGCAAAATACTAGCAGCTGCGATTGTTGCCATCGTTGCTGTTGCGGCGATAGGCGGCGTTTGGTACTATACAACCCTTGAAACGGAAGAAAAGGTTCTGAAAATATTCTGTGCAGGTAGCTTGACACTTCCGTTTGAAGACATCGAAGCCCAGTTCGAAGCTGACAATCCCACGGTTGATGTCCAATTGGAGCCAGGAGGCAGCGTTACTCGAGTACAGAAGATCACGGAACATGGCGAAGAATGTGATGTACTAGCATCAGCCGATTACAGTTTGATACCCAGCATGATGATGACGGAAGATTCGGACTACACAGATTGGTACATAATATTCGCTGTTAACAGAATGACCCTCGCGTATACGGATAACAGCAAATATGCTGATGAGATAACTGCAGATAACTGGTACGAAATTCTTAGAAGAAGCGATGTGAAGTGGGGTTTCTCAGATCCTAACATGGATCCTTGTGGATACAGGTCTCCGATGGTTATACAACTCGCCGAACAGGAATATGGCGACGACATGATCTTTGAAGACTTAATCGAGGCTAACTGTGATATTACAGTTTCGGAAGATGCTGGCACATACATCATCGACTCTAATCTGACAGATTTGAATCCTGACACCAATAGACTGGCGATCAGAGAAAAATCAGTTGATCTTGTTTCAATGGTACAAGAGGGCGGATTAGACTATGCTTTTGAGTACTCAAGTGTAGCCAAACAACATGACTTGAACTATCTGGAATTGCCTGTAACCATCGATTTGAGCTCCGCAGATTATGCAGACCTATACAAGACTGTGAAGGTGGAGAAAACAACAACAACCAGCACTGGAAAACCAATCGTTTACGGTTTAACCATACCCAACAATTCTCCGAATCCAGAGCTTGCCGCAGAGTTCGTTGAATACATCATAAACGAATCAGGTCAAACTGTGTTTAACAACAATGGACAACCTCCAGTCATTCCAGCAGTAACAAATGACATAAGCAAGATTCCTGAAAATCTTAAAACGTATGTCGTGCAGTAGAAAATGGCAACCAAAAAAGCTCTAACAGGCGTCAAACGCCACTCCCTTTCCCTAATTTTTTTGTTTGTAGGTTCTCTCCTAATTCTTTTCACAATGCTAACACTTTTCAACATGATTTTTCGGCAGCTTGTATTTGACACAGGGGGTCTTTTGGAGGCGGCTGCTGACCCAGAGGTTATTGAATCCATTGTTTTGACCTTGTATTGTAGTTTTTTGGCAACTTTGATTGGGGCAATTTTGGGGACTCCTTTAGCTTATGTTCTTGCTAGACACGATTTTCTTGGGAAGACTGTTGTTGAATCGGTTATAGATTTGCCCGTGGTAATACCGCACAGCGTAGCCGGAATAGCGTTGTATGCACTGTTTATGAGCAGAAGTCCTGTAGGTGGAGCCTTCAGCAGCATTGGTGTTGTTTTTGAAGATTCTATGTGGGGCATTGTGGTAGCGATGCTGTTTGTAAGCACCCCCTTCTATGTAAATGCAGCCAGAGAGGGATTTCAAAGCATTAATCCACGGCTTGAACGTGTTGCCAGAACTTTGGGTGCCAGCCACTGGAAATCGTTCTACAAGATAACGTTGCCTCTAACTGTTCGTCACCTTTTTTCAGGCGCTGTGATGGCTTGGGCTAGAGGCATAAGCGAGTTCGGTGCCGTAGTAATAATCGCATACTATCCCATGATCGCGCCAGTTTTAATATTTCATAAATATACCACCCATGGTCTAGCAGGCTCTCAGCCCATAGCTGTTCTCCTGATACTCATCTGTATCGGCGTTTTCATTCTTCTACGTGTGTCTTCGAAGTATTGGGAGAAGAAAAAATGATCACCCTCAAGAACGTTAGTCACGAATGGGACGATTTCTCCCTGAAAAACGTGTCGTTCAACGTAAACAAAGGCGAACACTTCATTATACTCGGACCTACGGCCGCCGGAAAAACATTAATCCTTGAAACAATCGCTGGATTCTATGTTCCGCGTAAAGGAAAAATTTTGTTGAATGGAAAAGAAATCACCCACACTCCACCAGAGAAACGTAACATCGGTTTTGTGTACCAAGATTACTCTCTGTTTCCTCACATGAATGTAAAAGAAAATGTGGCTTTCGGACTGAAAATGCAGAAGCTCCCCAAAAGAGAAATTGAAACCAAAGTTCAAGACATCATGGATTCCATGGGCATCTCTTATCTGGAGAATAGGCTGCCTTCTACTCTTTCTGGGGGAGAACAGCAACGGGTTGCTTTAGCCCGCTCTCTTGTGATAGACCCTGAGATTCTGCTTTTGGATGAACCTTTGAGTTCTCTGGACCCCCGAACCCGTGAAACTTTGAGGGATGAACTTAAACGAATCCATGAAATGAAAGGCACAACGACAATTCATGTTACTCATGACCAGGATGAGGCTTTGGCGTTGGCTGACCGGATAGGTGTGATAATGGATGGTGAGCTTGTTCAGGTTGACGAGCCATATAGGGTGTTTAATGAGCCGGTAACCGAAGAAATTGCGACGTTTGTGGGTGTAGAAAATGTTATCGAGGGAAAGATAAACTCAAACCAAGAGGGCGTGGCCCTTGTGGAAACCGGAAATTACACGATACGAGCCCTTTCAAAGCTCACAGAAGGAGAAGTGAATGTATTTATCCGACCTGAAAACATCATTTTGTCTAAGGTTAGGTTAGAAAGCAGTGCGCGAAATAGCATCAGCGGAAAGATATCTAGGATAAGCCAGTTTGGTGCGACTTTTAGGGTATACATGGATAATGGGCTTTCGGCTTTGGTGACAAAACATGCAATTGAGGAGCTGGGGCTAAAGGTTGGAGAAAATGTGTATGCTTCGTTCAAGGCGACAGCCATACATCTGATTAAAAGGTGAAAAGCAGCGAATCGTTTTGAATCCTGAAAGGTTAATTGAACAGAGCTTTGGTTTGCCGGTTCCATTGGTTTTATATGTTTAACAGGTTATATTTGATATTGAAGCCCATGCTCACTCAAAACAAACACAAACTTCTGTTCAAACTCTGGCTTGAATACAAGGGAGAGCCGCTTATAGGAAAGGGCGGAGCAGAAATCTTGGAAACCATCAGAGAGGTGGAATCCATTTCTAAGGCAGCCAAGAAGGCTGGAATGTCTTACCGGTATGTTTGGAATTACTTGGCGAAACTAGAGAAAAGATTAGGCGAACCGGTAGTGAATACCTTCAAGGGCGGTAGCAAAGGGGGAGGGGGAGCTATACTCACAGAACTAGGCACAAAACTGTTGAGCGAGTACCAGAGAGCTGAAGGCTACATGAGTGAAGTAATGGGCAATGAAACAGATTGGGAGGGTATTGGATTGAAAATAAGTGCAAGAAACAGACTTAAGGGAACCGTTCAGAACGTCGACAAAGGCATAATAACCGCGAAAGTCAAAATCAAAATAGAAGCCCCAGTTGTTGTAACGGCAATCATATCCAAAGAAGCAGTTGAAGAACTGGGCGTAAAAACTGGAGACACCATTGAAGCCGTAATCAAGGCTACGGAAGTAATGGTGGCAAAAGAAAAATAAAACGATGTTCTGTTGTTGCGATTCATTGTTTTCTAGCGGAGCGGATACAAAAGCATCAACGCGCTCCCTCAAACTTTAACAAAAAATGTTTCAAGGGCTAGCGATAACGTTTTTACGCTTAATGGCTGTATCCTTTATTGTTAGGAGGAAATTGACGTGAGAGTTTTCAACGAGAAGGTTTCTTTTTCGACTAAGGGTGAAATAGATTTCACGGATTTAACCAGGAAGGTTCATGAGGTTGTACGAAAGTCCGGAATCAAAAACGGGTTGATTCACGTTTTTGCTCCCCACGCAACTGGAGTGCTCATTTTAACCGAACACGAACCACGTCTGGATAGTGACGTTAAAGATTTGCTGGAAAAATTAATCCCCAAGCATGGCGGCTACCGGCACCCCTCAAACGCCCACTCACATCTCAGGTCAATGCTTCTGCCCCCAGACAGAACCTTGCCCATCATGGACGGAGAGGCAGTTTTTGGCACTTGGCAGTCTCTAGTTTTTGTGGAAACTGACGTCTACCCCAGAGAAAGAACAATTATCATGCAGGCCATCGGCGAATGAGCTGAATATTCTGTTTTTCACTCTTTCTCACTTTTGATGTGTAACCTAGTATCTGCACCTGTTTTTGTTCCAAACAGTCATCTTTTTTTCTACGTGAAAGACTTGCCTAGCCAGAGATTCACGTTTAATTCCGAAGCTTATATACTGCCCAGAAATGCAAGAATTTCACCATTTAGATTGAATCCAGACAGTTATGAAAAGCGATTTTTTAGAAGCTTTTTTCGAGGAAAACGTGATGCTGGTTGTTTTGGCACCGCGGTTTTTGTACTTTCATTCGTCACAAGTCTTTATTCTGAAAAAGTGACTACACTAGAACAGTTAAAGCTCTTGTTGAGAGAAACGAAACAGAACGAAATGTTACAACATTTACACCTATATCGCAAATTTGACATTGACAATGGGCTAGTTTGATAGTTTATGCCCACTTTCTAGTTTTTCTCACCCTGAATCACACAAAAACGAACATGAAAACAAACGAAAAGCAGCGAAACAATCTGCGTTAAGACTGAGCTAAAAAGAACAGTTACTTTCCAAAAATTTGGAGGATTGAATGCTAAGTCACCTTTTTTACCGAAAAATGCAAGCTGGTTAAGGAAGCGAAAAATCGGAAGAGCCTTTATAGTGTTAGAGATAACTAATTGTAATGTTGCGGGGGAAAACGGATGCCGACTGACAGACATTTTTGGATAAGAATCAGAATAGCCTTTGTTGCAGGAGCGCTAATATTTGGTCTTCTGATGTATATTTTACACTTAAAGTCTGTGATTAGTTTACGTATTACGTTGCCATTGGCTATGATTTTCACTATGATTGCAGGGGTAATCTTGAATATTGCTGAAAAAAAGTACAAAAACATTTCACATTAGTGGCAAAGCAATCTCTTAGTCGAGTGCATTGGTGACAACTGATTCCATCAATAAAATGTCGCGTTTCGTCAATGGTAATTTCGTTTCTCTCCGGAGAAATCTCAGAGCAAAGCTGTATCTACAATCATATTAGGCTCCTAATAATACTTCATTGTTGAAAACTAGCTTTTTCTGGGAAACCTAAGCAACACACATGTTATTTCATTTTTCTGTTATTTTGTGTGAATTTCCACCGTGTCGCCGTCTTCAAGAGCAAAGGTGCCGCCGACCTTTTGTGGACTAAAACGTAGCCTCTTTCCCCACACTTTTGCATAAGAGAACTGCTCATAGAAGTCACTGTGAATCCTCTTCGCCAAGTCAAAGATTGTTGAGCCCTTTCGGATGGTAAAAGGTCTCATCGAAGCCTCTCTCTTATTCGGATCCTTGGTGTAGACCCGAATAATATCCAGCATGCCAAACAGTTCAGCACCCAGCTCTTCTACACCAGCCTTTGTTGCACAGGATATGGCAATAATCTTCAGTTCACCCCCAACAGCCTTCTTCAGTTGCTCCAGCCTTTCAGTAGCCATCGGATGGTCGGTCTTGTTGGCTAAAATTATGGCTGGCCTATACACTTTGCCTTCAAAAATTGCTTCCTCAACATCATCGAATGTGGCTTCGCCTCGAATCTTAATCGTGGCATCACGTATCCCATAGCTTTTTAGAAGCCGCGCCAAATCCTTAACCGTGCAATCAACCAACCGACCCAAAACAATAAACTTCAGTTTGGCGCCCATATGCTTCTTCTCAATTTCGATGCGAGCTTTGGGTTTTTTGGTGAGAATCTTTGCTTTCTCCAACTCGCTGGAGATAAGCGAGAACTGCTCAACCGGGTCCTGCGACAAATCCACCATCAAAACAAGGCCGTCAGCGTTTCTGGCAGAAGTTAAGGTTTGCAGCCCCCAAGCGCCCCCCTCTGAAGAACCCTCCATAAGCGCTGGTGTCTCAACCATCTGCAGCTGCATGTCTTGGTAGTTGAACATGCCGGGCGTCGGTTCCGTTGTGGTGTATGGATAAGCTAAAATCGCCACTTTTGCATTAGTTAGCGTGGACAATAAGCTACTGCGTCCAACGTTGGTTGGTCCCAAAATTACGATTTGGGCGTCGCCCTCTTTTTCCACGAAAACCTTGGGTCCAGTTGCCACGCCAGTTCTCTTTTGTTTTTTGTCTTCAATCTCCTGTTTTAGCTGCGAAATTTTTCTTTTGACTTGGGCTCGAAGGTTTTCTGTACCCTTGTGTTTAGGGAACAGGCTTAGGAACTCCTGCAGTTTCTTGATTTTTTCCTCAGGTCTCCTAGCTAGAGACGCTTCTCGGTATTTCTGTTTGGCTTCTGCAGGAAGATTCGCTGGCATTCTAAACTTCAATTAGACAATGGACAATAAAAAAGATATTACTTTCTTCGGAGCCAAAAACAGCAGGTATCCAGAAAGTAGGAGGTACTGAAGAGGGAGCCTGTTGATGCTTTTGTATCCGCTCTTCCCAGCAAAATCCATGCAAAGAGCAGCTAACAGAGTTGACGACGGGATAGTCTGCGGTTTCACCAGCATTTTTGCTCACTACTTGGTGAGGTTTCTGTCCTGAAAGGACGCTATTTTGGGGTTTGCTTTTGACAGTAGGGTTTTGTTTAACGCAGTATGTAGGCAAAACCAGCCACTTTTCCCTGCTGTAAAGGGGGAATTTGGATGCTCTGGTGATGTTGGTGATTAACGTATTACCCATAGAAAATAGCATCACTAACGTTAACTGCACCTCAGAGAGAGGTGAAAATGCATCTTGTTTGCCCAAACCTTTGCTTAACAGTTCTTGTCAACTGTCAGTCTTAAATATTTGAAGAGTTAAACTCACCTGTGAGCGGCAAGAAATGGATGACCTGACTTTACCCGAAGTTGAAACCGTGAGAAAAAGAATAGAGTCAGCAACAAAAGAAGAGGCAAAGTTCTGTTTGATGGCCGCCTACCTGTTTTGTGCACGCGCCTCAGAAATAGTTGGAGCAACAAACCGCTATGACACGACACACAGGCAAACCGTGGCTCGTGGACCAACCGGACAAGACGTTAAAATTGAAACCTTCGAGCTTGGAGACATCAAAACAGAAGCTGCAGTCTTCACGCCCTTCCACAGGATGCGGAATTGAGGATACACCGCCACTAACTACTTCATGGCAGCATTTGCATGTATCCTCATCCCTGCCCTGATGAGAATCCGGTAAGCTTCCAACCAGTTTACCTTCGGAATGACATTCTGCACATGAATCAA
>CBFCZR010000047.1:0-11127 GCA_965602795.1 Candidatus Bathyarchaeota archaeon
GACAATGAGCAGCAGAAAAGTTGTTGACAAGCTACTACCCGAGAAGAGGATTGAAGGATATTTTGAGGTTGTAGTCACGGCGGATGATATTGCCAAGCCGAAACCTGACCCTGAAGTTTTTCTTGTTTCTGCAGCGAAATTAGGGGTTAAGCCGGAAGATTGTGTAGTTGTAGAGGATTCCGTTTTTGGGGTAAGAGCTGCTAAAGAGGCAGGGATGAAGTGTATAGCTGTGTCTTCGGGAGTCTACAGTAGGGGAGAACTTGAGGAAGAGAAAGCAGATTTGACTATTGATTCTCTTGTTGAAAAAGAGAGGGTTCTGAGTTTCGTTTTTGGCAATTGAGCAGTTATTGATGTCAGCGGGTTATTGGGCTGCTGATTTGTTATATTGCCACTCAATATGACATACGTCATTCTTATATAGATTGGAGCAGCAAGAATAGGGTGGGTGAAAGGAAACATTGGTTCTTCCCTGCGAAGTTGCAGTTAAATCGGTGATTCCAGCCATTCGGTCAGCCATAGCAAGGGAACTGACGGAATCTTATGGACTCAAACAAACAGAGGTGGCTGAACTGCTAGGTGTCACTCAAACTGCCGTGAGCAAATACACAAGCCACTGTAGAGGCGCAATTTTCGAGGTTACAGATGTTGAGGGCGTTCAGCCAATCCTCAAGGAAACAGTTTCTTTGTTAGCTAATGGCGATATTGACAAGTATAAGCTTGCAGAAAAGCTGTGTGCGGTCTGCGGAATAATCAGACAGAGCGGACTGATGTGTATACTATGCAGGGTCTCCGACCCAGACATAGACAACAACAGATGTATAGTCTGCAGCCTAAAAGGCAATACTAAATGAAAATACAACCCAAGAAGTGCAGTAGGCTAATTAGTTTTTAACAGCGATAGGCGAGTTAGCTCGTTTCTTTCGCGGCTTTCTTTGCGGCTTTTTTCACAGTTTTTTTCTCTGGTTTCTTCTCGGTCTTAGCGGTTTTCTTTTTGGCTTTCTTTTTTGGCTTCGTTGTCTTTGTTTTTGTTGTGTTCTTTTTCTTCTTTGTCTTCGTTTTGGGTTTCTTTTTTGCTTCTGCAGGAGCTCCGGGTTTTTTGAAGGTTTCAACAAATTTGACTGTTGTTATTGCCGGTAGAAAACGTTGTATGTCTAGGGCGATGCCTCTTTTTGCCAGTTGTATTCCCTCAACGTAGAGGGCTTCATCAGGCATATCCATTGTAACGTTTGCTTTTCCAACTTTGAAGTTGAACTTCTCATCCTCAACCGCAGGTATTCGACGATGTACAAGAGCAGAAATTTTTTCCTTGTCCGTTTTAAGTTTCTTTTTGACAGTAACTTCGTAGACCAATGTTTTTCCAGCCAAAGGCGGATTGAAGTCAAGTGTCACTCGCCCAGACCCTACGGTTCGTACGGTTGCGAGCCTCTTGTCGTATTCGATCTGTGCCCCCATTTTAGGGGTTATTCCTCGGGCTGCCAGCCGCCGGAGGGGAACAAGCTTCACTTTTTCTGGGTCCCGTTGTCCAAATGCTTTCTCTGGCGAAATTTCAACAGATTCTTTTTTCTTGAGTTTGAATGTACTGAGGGCTTCGTCTAGGGCTTTTAGCACCCATCCTTCTCCGACGACTACGAGTCTTGGCTCGTAGATTTCTCCCTCTTTGTAGAGTTTGTTCTCTTTCGCAGTTTCTTCGGAGGTGGTGTCGAAAACCTCTCCTGTCTCCTTAACTTTGCCGGTGTAATCAACAATAATGAAGTCACTCTCTTTAATTGGCACACATATCCTTCCTTAATTATTAGACTTCTCTGCTGATTTCTAGCCTCCAGCAGCATTCATAAAGGTTACGTATCCTCTAAACCAAGCACACAACAAATGAAATGAAGAGTTAGCTTAAATTTGCCAATTAAGCTTGGCATTTTAGTGGAATTAAAGTCTGAAAATGTTGCATCACTGGTTAAGGTTATTATATACAAGAAAAAAGGATAAAGAAAGGGTTAGGATTTGGAAAAAAGAACGATGATTGTTTACATGCCAGTAGTTTCGTTTGTTTCTTCGATAGTCAATTCTTCGTCGTCTGCGACCTCTTCTTCCATCGGAACTTCTTCTTCAGTTATAGCTTCTTCACTATCTGCTTCGGCTGCATTCTCTTCAATAGATTGATCTTCCACGACGTCTTCAGAAGATGCCTCTTCCGCAACCGATACCTCTTCTATCTGTGATTCAGACACTGTTTCAGCATCGGTTACTTCTTCAGTGGAAGGCACTTCGTCAGTATCTTCGGTGGTTATCTCAACAGCTTCTTCGGATATTCCAGCATCCACTGTCTCTTCAGCTTCTTCGATTGTTGGCTCTTCAAACATTGGTTCAACTTCGATTTCCTCTTCAGCAGTCGCTTCAACAGCAGTTTCCGGAGCTTCAACAGAAGGACCAGCTGTCTCCTCAACAGCCTCCTCAACATCGCCCTCAACATCTAGAGCCTCGGGAGCTTCAGGAGCCTCTAAGGTCTCTTCAGCAGCTTCCTCAACGGGCGTCTCCACCGAAACCTCGACAGCCTCAACGATTTCTTCAACTGATTCTTCAACAGACACTTCAGCGTCTTCAACTGAAGCCTCCACAGCGTCTTCAATAGTTTCCTCGACAGTATCTTCAACTGGAGCCTCAGGAACTTCAACAGCTTCCTCAACTTCAACTTCAGGAGCTTCAATGGGCACATCAACAGACGGTTCGATAGCAGCTTCAGCTTGATCATCAAGTTGTGTTTCGACTGGAGCTTGAGGAGCCTCAGTCACAGATTCGGTTGGAGTCTCGGGAGCTTCAGGAGTTTCAGGAGCTTCTAGTGTCTCCTCTTCAGTGGGAGTTTCAACAGAAGGGGTAATTGCGTCTTCAGTTGCTTCCTCAACAGGAGTCTCCACCGGAACCTCAGTAGCCTCAACGATTTCTTCAACAGACACTTCAGCGTCTTCAACTGAAGCCTCCACAGCGTCTTCAATTGGCGACTCGATAGTAGCTTCAGGAACTTCAGGGGCCTGAACTGGTTCGTCAATCGGCACTTTAGTCTCTTCAACCGGCGCCTCAACAGGAGGCTCAACATCGGCAAGGGATATTGCAGCGGTCTCCTCAAAGACACCTTCGCTGGGTTGTGTTGTCTCCTCTTCTACTGGTGCGGGTGGGGGGGTCGGTGCTGTAGCTTCTGGCATAAGGGTACTTACTGCCTCCTTGAGAGAACTCAACTGTTGTTTCAAGGCGTTTAGACCATTTGAATAAGCGTTACTTTCGTTATTGTGTAATTCTTCGTCAATCTCTCCTGCGACATACTGGATTTCAGAGTTGGCGAGAAACATTTCTAAGGTACCGATCTGGTTTTCGAGATCCTCTACTTTAGAGGCCAGATTTTTGGCTAGACTTTCCTGGCGCATTTCGATATCGGAAATGATGGTGGAAAGTTCATTGTCAAGAGATTCATATGTAGACGCCGAAATTCTGCCTGAATTGAAAAGATCGTCAAGAGCCTGCTTCTTTTTTCTAGCTAATTCCAAATCCTTGTTTATTTTCTCAAAAGAGTACTTCCATGAGATCAAATTCTAACACCCAGCCAAAAGCTACTATAAAAGAACGAAATAACTGTTGTTAACATGCAGATATATCGTTAACTGTCAAAAATCGTTCCTTTTCCGCAATTATCCGCAAGACAGGTTTAAACAAGCATAGATACCAACACAAACGCAACATCAATCATTAACACTCTTAGCTAAACATGAAACATTGTTGAATTAACCAGTTTTTGATGCAGAAAAAGCGCAGTGAAGGTGGGAAAGTTTGGATGATCGGGATTACAGCCACGGTGTTCATATATTCAGATTTTAGTTCATATAAAACTATAAATATATGAACAATATATAGAATTAAAACGTGGTTAAACAAATCCACACTCAAGAAGGGAAACGACAGTGGAACCCGAAGCCCCCAAAAAAATGCATAAAAGAAGCGGCAATAGCTTCACAAACATTCTCAAACATATTGAACCGCAGAATTGTCGACTGAGCGGCTACAACACAATCGCGGTTGTTCACAGCAAATTCAGCAGTTTAGTCAGCTCAAAGACGGTCTACTCCCTTCGATACTCCACTAAAACAAGATACAACAATAAATAGCAAGTTAGGGAAAATAGCTAATTCCCCCCCTTCTTGAGGACAATCATATCATACACAGATCTTTAGAGTTCATTAATTCAAACAGAAAATAACGCATTTTCAGAAAGTGTAATCCACAAGTTTCCTCCGATTTGCAGATTCTAGTGTAATATATGCAATCTAAGAGATCACGCCAGTGACTTTGGCGAGCTTCTTGGCAGAAGCATAATCCAGTTTTTTTTCGTCCAAAATTGTGTAACGTTCGGGACGAATATCAGAGGCTTGCACTAGAGCCTTTATGATGGACTCGGGTTCTAAATCAAGTTCTTCAGCTGTTGTTGGAGCCCCGGCTTTTTGAAGCGTATCTTTGATGCCTTTCCAATCTACATTATACAAATAAGCCATCATTATTGCTCCCACACCACACTGTTCTCCATGCAAGGCTCCATTTGATTCAATTAAATCAAGAGAATGGCTGAACAGATGCTCTGAGCCGCTACAAGGTTTACTGCTTCCCGCTATGCTCATAGCAACTCCACAGCTTATCAGCCCCTCCAGAACAAGACGGAGACCCTCCTCTGCTCCAGGCTTGATGGCATCAGCGTTTTTGGCAATCAATCTGGCACTCATAAGAGCCAAACTTGCTGCATATTCTCCGTAGTATTCATGTTTTATCTTGTAGGCTAGTTCCCAGTCTCGAACAGACGTGAACTTGGACACAAGGTCTCCGCAGCCGCTGGCAGTGAAACGGTAATCCGAGTTGATGATAACGTCTGTGTCGGCTATTATAGCCATGGGAGACTGTGCCATCACCGAGTAGGGCTTATGTAATCCCTTTATAGCAGCTACAGGGCTTGCAATGCCATCGTGGGAGGCGGTTGTCGGCACGCTTATGAAGGCGATTCCTTGACGCGTAGAACTTAGCTTGGCAACATCAATTTTGGTTCCTCCGCCTACGCCGAGAATGACCTGAGGCTTCAATTCTTGAATTTTTTCTTCAACAGCCCTAACTTCCCACATGGTGGAGGAGTTTACAACAAGATAGTCAACAGTCATCTTCTTGTCGGTGAGCAGATCGATAACCCTGTTACCAGCTATGTTTTTGGTGTCTGGACCAGTCACTATAAGCGCAGATTCGTCGAAGTCTAACTTCTTGCAAATCTCGCTTACAAGCGGTAAAGTTTCGTTTCCAACCACAACTTCACGTGGAAGCTGCATTCGATGTAACTGCATTTTCAATGCAATCACGGATATGATTAAAGGCTCCCTATTAAGTTTCAGGTTTCCAGCATTTAAGACGTTTGACGCCAACAACATACAGAACTTGGTTTCGAAATCTTTTTAAATACGTCGGGGATGTATATACACCTCTGACTTCTCCCGAGTCATTCTGTTATCTATCAATTTTCGGGGGACACAAAAAATGCATGAATCTACAGAAAAATTAGCATTAAAAGGAACAACAACCGTGGGCGTCGTTTGCACCGACGGTGTTATACTGTCCTCAGACACCCGTGTAACAATGGGATACTTCGTAGCCCATAAAACAGGCAAAAAAATCTACCAGATAGACGACCACATAGCCATGACCATCTCAGGCAGCGTCGCAGACGCACAACGCGTGGTTGAAGTACTCAAAGTGAACGCAAAACTCTACAAACTAAACAACAACAGACCCATCCCCATACAAGCCGCATCCCGACTAGTCGCAAACCTGCTCTTTTCCGCCCGTTTAGCGCCTTTAATCGCGCAAATTATCGTTGGCGGAGTTGACTCTACAGGACCGCACGTTTTCTCTTTAGATCCTTTCGGCAGCCTCGTAGAAGAGAAATGTGTGGCTACAGGTTCAGGTTCCCCCATAGCTTACGGAGTTCTGGAGGACAAATACAAGGAAGGAGCCAAAATGAAGGACATGTTACCCGTGGTTTTGCGTGCTGTTGACTCAGCTATGAAGAGAGACATAGCAAGCGGAGACAGCTTTGACATAGCAGTCATAACAAAAGAAGAAGGTTATCGTGCACTTAGCACTGAAGAAAAGAAAGGAATTTTAGGGGGCTCCTGAGGAGCGAAGATACAGCTTTGAAATCATCTGAGAAAGACCAAGTGGACATAAGCCAGCATATACTGAAAAACATTCCTCCGGAAGCTGAAGTCACTCGTATAGAATATGAGGGGCCAGCTCTCGCTGTTTACACCAAAAAACCGGAGATTCTAGTTGAGCAAAGCTACATAATCGCAGACATAGTTAAGATGATAAGAAAGAGGATAGTTGTACGCTCCGACCCGTCTATAAGAGCTAAAGAAAGGGCGACAGAAAGAACCATAAAAAAGATTGTCTCCGAAGAAGCAGAAATCACGAACATAAACTTTGACCCCAGCCTCGGAGAAGTTATAATAGAAGCGAAAAAACCAGGAGTGGTTATCGGAAAAAACGGTGAGGTTCTGCAAGAGATTATTAAACAGACACATTGGCGACCCCGAATCCTGAGAAGCCCACCTATACCCTCCAAAATTATCGCTCACATGCGACATTTTCTTTATTCAGAAAGCAAGGAACGAGAACGGATACTTCGTTCCATTGGCGAACGAATTTTTAGACCCTCAGTCTACGAGGCTGGCGATGTCCGTCTCACCGCTTTGGGCGGCTTCCAGCAAGTTGGAAGATCAGCGATTCTTGTTCAAACAAGAGAAAGCAATGTGCTGCTTGATTGCGGCATCAACCCGGGGTCTACAACTCCCACGGTGGCGTTTCCAAGATTGGATATGCCGCAGTTTGATTTGGATGCCTTAGATGCCGTGGTTATAAGCCATGCTCACTTGGATCATTGCGGATTTTTGCCGTTTCTTTTCAAGTATGGTTATGATGGACCCGTCTACTGTTCGGCTCCTACTTCCAGTCTCATGACTCTGCTTCAGTTGGATTACTTGGATGTTGCAAACAAGCAGGGATTTATGCCGCCGTATAGCCAGAAGGAGGTAAGAGACACAGTTATGCACACGATTCCGCTACGATACGGCTCTGTAACCGATATAGCTCCAGACGTTCGTTTGACTCTGCACAATTCTGGGCATATCCTCGGCTCATCATTAATTCACCTTCATATTGGCGAGGGACTACACAATCTGGTTTACACCGGAGATTACAAGTATGGCAAGTCGATGCTTCTTGAGCCCGCCGTTTCCATGTTTCCTAGGGCAGAGACAATCATAACAGAAAGCACATACGGCGCTCCTGACGATATTATGCCCACCAGAGCAGAGGCAGAACAGAGTATCGTGAAGATAATTAATGACACCGTGGATAGAGACGGCAAAGTTTTGATTCCAGTTCCTGCGGTGGGAAGAGCCCAAGAAATCATGCTGGTTATCGACGATTACATGCGACGGGGACTGCTGAAGGAGGCACCTGTCTTCGTGGAAGGCATGATCTCTGAGGCAACAGCTATTCACACTGCTTATCCGGAGTATCTGGCTAAAGGAGTGAGAAACAGCATCCTCTATGAGGGAATCAATCCCTTCCAGTCGGACTACTTCACCATTGTTGAGCATCCTAGCGCAAGAGAAGAGATTGTGGACGGAGACCAGTGTATAATCTTGGCGACGTCTGGCATGCTGGAGGGAGGACCAGTAATCGATTACTTCAAACGTTTGGCAGGAGACAAACGGAATACGATAATTTTTGTCAGCTACCAGATTGAAGGAACCATGGGATCAAGAGTGCAGAAGGGATTAGCGGATGTGCCCATCATAAACAGCAAAGGAAAGATGGAAGTAATGAAAGTTGAGATGCAAGTTGAATCCGTGAAAGGATTTTCCGGGCACTCAGACAGAAGACAGCTTACCAACTATATTCGCCGGTTGAGACCTAAACCTGAGAGAATAATTGTGCTTCACGGCGAAAAAACAAAGAGCATAAGCATGGCTAAACTTTTCAATAGAAAATATAAAGTGGAAGCGCTTGTGCCAGAAGTTCTAGAGACAATCAAGCTGCGGTAGGCGCCTTTTTAGAGGCAACGGTTTCTGGGCGCCAGATTCTAAATGACTTTGGCACTATAACCACCCGCTCTTCTCCTAAGCTGGCGATGTCGCCTCCGATTGATTCGGTGAAGCCAGAAAGTTCGTCCACAGCCTTCTTGACATTTTCAACGCTTTTTCGGGCAAGAGGAGTGATTTTAAGGATGAGGATGTTCCCCAATTTGAGTTCATGTTTTATGACTTCTACATCGGCGAGGGTACGTAGAGGCATAGCTTTCAGGTAGGATTTCTTTCGAGTTTTTTTGTTTTTCCGTTTTGAGGTAGGCAAATGACGTCACTTCCGTAACTAGTTACTGAAGTTTCATTTTAAACATTTCCGCTTGGTGCAGCCTATAATCTGCAAAAATCTAGGTTTAAAATTGGCAGTTTATGATTCTCATATAGCAAATATACTGTTTTTTAATGTTTTTTCGTGAATCGCCATGAAACTGACATGAAATTTTCAGTTAAGAAGCCCTAAGATAGTCCCAGAGTTTGTCGCCCACGTAGTGGAGATTTTTTATGATTTTTCCGCTATCGAGAGCTTTCATGTCCTCAGAACCGAAGAGAGCTACACCCACGGCTAAAGGCTTGCCATGGCGCTCATCAACTATAAGAAGAAAGTCATTCTCTTCGAATTCGCCTTTGATGGCGCGAACGCCGGGAGCCATCACGTCAGCCCCTTTGCAAACGTAGGGAACGGCGCCCATATCAACAACTATTTTGGGGATAACAACGAAAAGCTCTTCGAAGTACAAAGTAGGAAAAAGCGTGCCATCGGACCTTGTCAATAGCGGTCTGCCGTCAAAAATGAAGAAATCAGCGATTTCAGTTTCATTCACCTCGACACCAGTCTTCGATCCCAGCAATTGCTTAATGTCTGTTCCCAGTGTTTTAGAAACCTCTAGAAGAAACTTCTTAGCTTTTTTCTCTTTCAGGAAATGTCTGCGACGCTTCTTTGGCAATTCAGGCACCACTGTTCATACAATGTTTTCAGGCTTTTAAGTCAAAAACTTTGGGGCGAATCTGGCGTAGCTTTTGCAGCAAAATGGATTCATCAACGTTTTTTAGCTGGTGGTGGACAAACATTGCAGATTTCTGGAAAGGCTAAGTGACTCTTGCGCCAATCAGGCATCACGTCTCCAGATCTGAGAGCTTCACATAACTTGCAGAACTCTAACATGGCATCGAAGGGAGAAAGCTTTTCATTGGCGATGCCTTCGGCGATTTCGGCAACTATTTTTCTAATATCGGAGGAGGCTTCAAGCTGCTTAACCATTTTTTCTCCCCGTTTCGAGTAAAGATAATGACTTATGGAGGCTTGGGTTGTTCCCAGTTTTTTTGCCGCAGCCACTTGAGAAAAGTTGAAGTTCTCTATCAGGCTTCTTGCTACCAGAGAACGAAACGCGGGCAGAACTGAGCGGACAATAATTTCACATGGAGGTCGCAATTGATTTCACAAGGCTATAACGGCGTTATTGCTTATAAAGGAAACGCGAGAACCACAAAATCAAGCATATTGCTGCTCGGGGGCTGTAATGAATTGGTTTAGCTTAGGAAAACGGCTACCTTTTGTAGACGTAGAGTGTGTGAGAGGGGTAACCTAGCTTAGGGTTTTCGCAGAAGTTGTCAACTTTTGAGGGCTTCCAACCCAGAATTTCGTAGTCATGGGAGACAACTCGGGTTCCAAGTTTGAGTTCCGCCTCCAGTTTTGGTTTAATTTTTTCGTTTGCACTGGTTGTCAGGTACAGAAAGACAACATTGGCAGAAGAAAGGTCAACAGTAAATATGTCTTTCTGGATTATCCGGGGTTTATCCTTTAAATCCAGTTTCTGGATGCTGCTCAAGGCTCTCTTTGCCAGATCGTCCCTCAATTCAATTCCCACAGATTTTGCTCCGAAGTCTTTGGCAGCCATTATGACCGCTCGACCGTCCCCGGAACCTAAATCATACAGGATTTCTCCTGGCTTGAGTTCAGCTAAAATAAGCATCCGACGCACAACAGGCGTGGGCGAAGCAACAAAAGGCGCAAGAAACACTGCATTCTCCTCTTGGTTTTCTTTTATAGGTAAACGCTTGCTTTTATGGTTTTCGCGTAAATATTAGTATATAAGTTACTTCTTTCTGTATGAAAAAGAGAAGATTCAATAACCGACCAAGTTAAATTGTAAATATGCATACTCTGTTTAATAACCATCGGGGGCGTGATTGGTTAAGATGGCAGATGAGGGGTATAAAGTTGTTTTAACTGCCGACAGAACTTTGATGAGCGAATATAGAGGAGGAATTTTTCTTGGCTTCAGCGCCTGCGTGCCAAAAGGGTTGATTCCTGACTGGCTTTATTTTTCGATGTTTTGTCCATCTGTCCCCGTGAATGAGGATGGATCAGTTAAATATGCTCCCTGTGGAACAAGAAAAATTGAATCCGCCCTGCTTGATCACGGTTTTAAAAGAGAAGATGTGATTGTTGCTCACCCGGAACATCTCCATAAAGTTGTAGGTTCCAGAACGAAAGTTATTGGAATCACCGAAAATGATCCACTGGGTATGGGTCCAGCCACTTCTACATTCACGCAGCTGTTTGATGGCGAAGCGTACATGAACATAAAATTTAGAGAGGTACTAAGCCACTCAGCCATCAAAAAATACAGGCCAAAAATCATTGTTGGAGGGCCTGGAGCATGGCAACTGGAAAACAAAAGAGTTCGAAGCAAATTGGGAATAGACTGTGTAGTTGTTGGTGAAGGAGAGAAAGCTGTGGGTCCGCTTTTCAAGAGCGCCCTAGATGGAGAACCGCTTCCAGAAGTTGTGCATGGAAATGTGGCTGAAACAGAAGAAATCTCCTTGATTAAGGAAGCAACAATAGATGGAATAGTTGAGATTGCCCGAGGATGTGGACGCGGCTGTGACTTCTGTGTCCCCACGCTTCAGCGTTACCGTTGCCTCCCCATAAAAGACATCCTGAAAGAGGTGGAAGTCAATCTTA
>CBFCZR010000048.1:0-10757 GCA_965602795.1 Candidatus Bathyarchaeota archaeon
AATTTAGTGAGCGCCAACACACATGCCTTAGTTCCAACCGCCTTGTTGCCAGCAAGAACGATTACGCTCTTTTTCCTGTTCCACGGGTTAGATATTTTTGCTATTAACCCTATGTTGTCAGCGGTGTAGACCTTTTTGGTTTTTTCTGAGACCAGCCCTCCCAAAAGGAAGCCGTGTTCAGAGGGCATCATGTTGAAGCGGATGGGAAAAAATTCGTTTAACTCCTGGGTAATCAGGTTGGTTCCAGGTCCACCCACCAAGATTAGATTATTATTTTCTTCTTTCTCAGCCTTCACGTCAACATCCAGTTTTATCGGGAAATCCTCAGGTAAATCCACGAATTGACCCAGAAAGAGGGTTAGATATGCGGCGTAGTGCCCGTCTCTGGCTTTGGCTTTAAATGGACCATGAGGGTCCGGGCTTCCAACAACAATTTTTCCGTCAAAGGCGCAGTCTTTGATGAGGGGGCTTAGGAACTGTTTCATTTTCTCGTCTATGTTGGTAACTGGGAACCTGTCGATCTTTTGGTAACCGAAAGGAAGTTCTACGCCCATAGCCGGAAAAGTGGCTCGGTAGTATTTTGCTGTAGCACCCTTCTTTTCTTCTTCTCTAACAACCTTTATTGCTCCAGCTTTCGCCAGTTTTCTGATGTGATAATAAATCTTCTGCTCATGCACCTCTAGTTTCCTAGCGATTTCCATGGGGTACATCTCTTTTTCGCTCAGGAGTTGGAGAATCTTCCAGCTGAGTTTGTTCAAGACTGATTTCAGTTTTTCTGGATTTTCAAAAACAGTGATTTCCTTAGCCATGAACTGTCCTTTTTCACCGTTTAGCAACAGATTCTTTTTCATACTTGAGGTTATGGCAGGTTATTTTATAAATATTTTTTTAATGGCTGATACGGTAATGCCGCATGTTCTTGGATTTTGTGTTCGCACACATTTTGTGCGGCTAAAATAGCGGTATTCTTTCTCTTAAACAGGCTTCAGCAAACTTTACTACTGAAACAGTGAATCTTAAAAAATCAAATTTGGTTTTGTTTGTATATTTAATAGATAATATATGTATTCTAAATTCACACATGTGTAATACAGAAAACTCCAAATTTCTCCATTAGTGGTTAATTTTATTAGCTTCATAGAACTTAAAGACAAACGGTATGCTAAACTTGATAATCAGCGAGTCGTTAACTTCCATCGTTTTTCAGATTTGCATAGGCGGAATCGGCGGATTTTTCATAGGTTACGCCATACGGAAATTCATTAAAATTGCCTTGATTATCGGAGTGATTGTTTTTTCTCTGATATTTTTGGCTTACACAGATGTGATCAACGTAGATTACAGTGGGCTATCCGAAATGGCATCAAGTTTTGTTAATGCCGTTAATCCGGCACTAAACGTGTTCACTCCTCTCCTAGCACACACTCCCTTTATAATCAGTCTTATAGTCGGCATATTCTTGGGATTCACAAGGGGCTAGTGTCTAGCCGCTATTTTGATGCACCTACCCTAGAGAAGGTGGTTTGTAAGTCTCCACTACATCAGTTGGTCTTTTCTGAGGTATTTCTGCATTTCTTGCCATATGGCTTTTATGTCCGCCACTTTCCCCACTATGGGGTCCATTTTTTTGCTTAAAGTTTCAATGTACAAAATGCCTCTCTTTCGCAATATCCCTGTTTCACCGTATTGCATTGTTCGAATGTCCTCGATTCTCTCCGCGATAATTCTGTCTTTTTTGAACAAAACTCCCCGTCGTCTATACAGTAGTATCCGCTGATCAGTTATGTAAAAGAAAAAGTGGTCATTAAGACTTTCAATCCTGTTGCTCTGGAACACTATTGTTTCTCCGGGGTAAAGGAAGTCTGTAAGAACCAAACTGCTCGCCTTCCTCTTCTTGATTTTCTGAACTCATATTTTTTGCGGTAAAAAATGTGAAAGTTGCTGTCTTATGAGGTGAGATAAACCATTATAACCAAATTTTTATCGGTTAATCTTCAATTCGCTAATAATTCCCGAGAACCATTAACATTTCTTTTTTAAGTCTAAAACACGTTTTCTAAAAATGTTTATACATGCTTTTCTCCAAGTAGAACTTGCGCAACCGAGTTACGGTCTACGCTAATGTATAATCTAAGAGACATGAGGAATGAATTATGTGTGGAATATTTGGGTGTATCTTACGGACAGGTGAGGCTGCACCTGCAATTCACGAAGGCTTAAAGAAGCTTGAGTATCGAGGCTACGATTCCGTCGGAATCGCAACAATTCAGGAGAACCAACTTTTTATAAAAAAGGATTACGGAAAAATTGATGACGTTCACGCCACACATAATCTTGATGCTCTTCCAGGCAGACTAGGGGTAGGCCACACACGATGGGCAACACACGGAGCACCATACCAAGTTAACGCCCACCCACACACAGACTGTGACAACCAAATTGCTGTTGTTCACAACGGGATTATCGAAAATTTTGGGGAACTCAAAACTGAACTTATAGAGTCTGGGCATACTTTTAAGTCAAAAACTGACACAGAGGTCATTCCGCACCTTATTGAACAAAAAATGAAGGAAGGTTTGTCTCTTGTTGACGCTGTTCGCGAGACTGTGAAACGGTTAGATGGCTCTTACGCTCTATGTGTTATTTCTGTTAAGGAACCTGACAAGATTATTTGTGCCCGACGGGAGAGTCCACTCGTTCTTGGAGTAGCCGAAGATGGTATATACGTTGCGTCTGATATTCCCGCTTTTCTTTCACATACAAACAAGTCTGTTGTCGTCCATGACGGAGAGCTTGTAGTTTTAACTGATAAGGGGTACGAAATCCGAAATATAGCTGATTGGGAAGTGGTCACAAGAGAGCCCGAGATTATAGATTGGGTTCCAGAGATGGCTGAGAAACAGGGTTACCCACATTTCATGCTGAAAGAGATTCATGAGCAGCCTTTATGCTTACGAAACACTCTCAGATTACAGGACAAATACTTGGAATTGATGACTGCTTTCTTGGATCGGGCAGGAGAAGTTTTCTTGGTGGCCTGCGGAACCTCTTACCATGCCTGCTTGGCAGCGTCCTACCTGTTCTCTAAGCTGTCTTTCTTGGCAACTTATCCGGTTATGGCTTCAGAGTTCGTTGAACAACATGGTAAATCAGTGAACATCGACAGCACCCTCCTCGTGGTCAGCCAGTCAGGAGAAACCGCTGACACATTAGAAGCTGTTGAATGTGCTAGGCTACGCGCCGCTACGGTGCTGGGACTAACCAACATTGTGGGTTCCACTTTAACTCGGATTGCTCGGGTCTATATCGTTCAGCAGTCGGGTCCAGAGATTGGAGTCGCAGCTACTAAAACTTTCACCTCTCAGCTCTCTGTGCTCTCTCAGCTCGCTGTAAGGCTTGCCAAGAAGAGGGGAAAGATTTCTCATGTGGAGATTGAGGACATTGAGGAGAAGCTTGAGCAGATACCCGACATCGTTGAGCGCACTATACAGGACAAAGAGGAAAAGATGAAACAGTTAGCGAAGAAGTATAGCGGCAAGCGTTGCTTCTTCTTTTTGGGACGGGGAATAAACTCGGCTGTTGCCATGGAGGGTAAGCTAAAACTGATGGAGATTTCATATATCCCTTCGTTAGCTTATCCTGCAGGAGAAAGCAAGCACGGTCCCATCAGTTTAATCGAGGACGGATTTCCTGTGGTTTTCATTTGCCCCAAGGATTCCACACACAAAAGCATAATCGGAAACATTATGGAGATGAAAGCTCGCGGCGCCTCTATAATTGTAATAGTTGAGAAGGGTGATGAGGAGATAAAAAAGTTGGCTGACGATTACATAGAGATAGAAACAGATTTACCTGAAATCTTAACTCCGATACCGTTTGTTGTTCCTTTGCAACTCTTCGCCTACTACATGGCGCTTGAACAAGGATGCGATCCAGATAAGCCGCGGAACTTGGCTAAATCCGTGACAGTAAAGTAGACAACAGTCCAAAAGAACAATGTCTTTAGCAGAATCACAGGTCAAAAGATTCTAAAGTAACCAATTGATTCTAGCTTCTAGGAACTCACCACTGGGAAGAGGTATCAAAGATGACAGCTGACCACCAGGCTTTGACAAATCTAAAGGTTCATCCAAAAAAGATAGTGTCCCTCTCTCCCAGCAGCACAGAGATTTTGTTTGCTGTTGGCGCTGGACCAAAGGTTGTGGGAGTAACAGACTACTGCAACTATCCCCACGAAATCAAGGCGCGGATTGAAACAAACGAACTCACAAGGGTAGGCGGTTACTGGAACCCCTCAATAGAGACCATCGTGAAATTGAAGCCTGATCTTGTTTTGATTTCCACAGCTAAATGTACAGTGAAGACAAACGAGTGCAAGGGGAATTGTAAACGCAGATGCGAAATAACAATGCAAGTCGCCGCTCAACTCAGAAGTTTAGGTCTAAATGTTTTGACTTTGGGTCCCCATAGCATGAGCGATGTTCTCGACAATATTCTGTTAGTGGGGAAGACAACCGGAAACGCTGCCGAAGCCAGTAACCTTGTGGAAAAACTGAGACAGAGAATAGACAGTGTAATTAAAAAGTCGAAGGCGGCACCTAGTAGACCAAAAGTATACTTTGAGGTCTGGAACGACCCTTACATGAGCGTAAGTTCAGGAACATGGATTGGAGACGTAATCAGCTTGGTTGGTGGAACAAACATCTTCGGCGAAGCAGTTTCAGAGTGGCCTATAATCGATTCAGAAGACATTATTAAGCGGAACCCTGACATAATCGTGTTTCCCGTTATTCCAGGTGTTCCAAGGTTTTGGGGAAGCTTCGAGGATGTGAAGAAACGCCCGGGATGGAATAGCACAAATGCTGTTAGAAACGGTAACCTCTATGAGGTTCCAAGAGACTTTATTTCCCGACCTGGACCGAGGCTCGTGGAGGCGCTGGAGATGCTGGAGAAGATGGTTCATCCAAGTTCTTAAATAACTGTGGTGTTGATTGTAGGGACTGTGTAGGATGCTTTGTTGATGAAGGCTGTTGCTCTTTTTTCTGGTGGCAAAGATTCCCTCTATGCCTTACATCTTGTCGAAAAACAAGGTGTCAAGGTCGATAATCTGTTAACTTTGATTCCGAGTTTCCCCAGACCTTCTCCTCATGCCGAAAACTTGGAGGCGCTGAAGATATTAGCAAAATCCATAGGAAAACAGTTAACAATCGTTGATTTTAAGAGGGATGGAGCATTCGTTGAGGCTCTCAAAAGCCTTGAGATTGATGCTTTGGTTGCGGGCGACATTTTTGTTGAGGCGCATGTGGAGGGTCTCAAAGATGTCTGCAGTAAGGTTGGTTTGGAGTTGCTTGAGCCCCTCTACAAAAGAGACACATCAGAGCTTTTCGATGAAATCTTCAATTTAGGATTCAAGGCGTTGATTACAGGTGTAAACATTGAATATTTGGGTGAAGAGTGGCTGGGCTTCATCATCAGTAAAGAGACGAGCACCAGCTTTCTGTCGAAGATTGGAAGTGCTGACCCTCTGGGTGAAAACGGGGAGTTTCATACGCTGGTTCTTGAGTGCCCCCTCTATGCAAAATCATTCAAGGTGGAGTCTATGGAGAAGAAGGCTGCGAAAGGCATGGCTTATCTTAACGTGTCGATTGTGTAGCGTTTTTGTTTGGTTTTAGTTATTGAATTACTTCTAGGTTTGGTTATTGTGAGTTTTGTCGGAATGTTTATATAGCCGTTAGGATGGATTATCCATCCTAAAGGGTGTTGAACAGATGGATAAAACAATCACGTATACCCTAGCAATCATCGCAGTTGCTGCTTTAGTTGTTGCAACTTACGGCTACATCGTTTTTGAGGGAGAAATCAGCGACTTGAACGGTTCTGTCAGTGACTTACAAGAAGGACTAACCACTAGCCAAACCACTATCAGTAATCTTGATGGCTCCATCGGCACTATTGAAGGTCAGCTTGAGACTATACTTGATCAGCTTAGTGTCTATCAAAGTGCCATTACCGATTTGGAGGAGCAAATGGGCATCTATAACAGTAACATGAGTGCTTTGGAACAACAACTTAGTGAACAACAAGAGCAGATCGCGGAATATCAAGAAACCATTCAGGAACAACAAGAACAAATTGCTGAATATCAGGAAGTTACACTAGTTGATGCTATAGGTAATGTAGTTACCTTGACTTCTGCTCCGGAAAGAATAGTGTCGTTATCGCCAAGCAACACAGAAATCGTGTTTGCGGTCGGGGCAGGGGACAGTATTGTGGGAGTAACAGACTACTGCAATTATCCTCACAATTTCACAGCGTGGATTGAAGCAGGCAACATGACCAGCATAGGAAACTTTTGGCAACCATCCGTAGAGCCAATCGTTGCATTGGAACCTGACTTGGTTCTTGCAAGCTCTGGAAGTTCAGAAGCTGCCGGGACTCTGAGGACTTTAGGATACGCTGTCTTAGTGGTAGACGGTCAAACCATTGACGAGGTTCTGCAAGATGTTCTTTTGATTGGAAGAGCAACCTACAAAAACAGTGAATCTGTCGCTCTCGTCACCGAAATGAGAGAAAGAATAGACGCTGTAGTGAATCAAGCAGCGGATGTAACCACTACTCCAAAAGTGTACCATGAAGTTTGGAACGACCCACTCATGAGCGCAGGTCCAACAACATTCATTGATGAGATGATAGTCTTGGCAGGTGGAGAAAACATTTTCCATGATGCAACTACAAGTTGGCCGATTGTAAGCTCGGAGGCAATTATTGAAAAGAATCCTGGCGTAATGTTTTTCCCTGACATGTATATGGGAAGAACGAATTTCTACGAAACCATGGAGGCTGTAGAGAACCGTGCTGGATGGGACACCATAAGTGCAGTTCAGAATGAGGCACTCTACGAGATCGATGCAGACATAATCTCCAGATCAGGCCCAAGAATTGTTGATGCGCTAGAAACTATTGCGAAAATGGTTCATCCAGAAATCTTTGGACAACCCTAAAATATCCCCCCTTTTTTATAACCTAAAACATAATCTGTGAACATTGATGAAAAAAGACGCTGAAACCACTCATTTAAGGCGTGTTTCTCACTGGAAGCTATATCTCCTAATAATGTTAATTGCGTTTGGCATAGTCTTTATTTTGTCACTCAATCTGGGCTACGCGCCCATTCCCTTCAGAGACATTCTGATTATATTAACCAAACAAATCCCCATATTAGAAAATCTGGTAGACGCTTCAAACATCACCCAAACCGCTGAAGTGATAATAACCCAAATCAGGCTTCCACGAGTGATATGCGGAGCTCTAGTTGGCGCGGCTCTGGCGACAGCAGGAGCTGCATATCAGGGAATCTTCAGGAATCCTATGGCTGACCCTTACGTCATCGGAGCCTCGAGCGGTGCAGCACTAGGTGCAGCGTTGGTAATGGTTCTAGGCATAGGCGTTTCACTTCTGGGCGTAAACACACTTCAAATCATGGCTTTTGTTGGTTCCCTAATAACTGTGCTTGTAGTCTATACCATCGCAAGGGTTGGGTCCAGAGTTCCGGTTACAACTCTGCTTCTCACGGGAATAGCAGCAAGCCTCTTCTTAAGCGCCATAGTTACGTTTCTAAGAACGATTGCTAGCGACCAAATTCTTCATGGCTTAACTTTTTGGCTTATCGGAAGTCTTGCACCCACAGAAAACTGGGACAAAGTGTGGGCTATCTTTCCTTTCATAATTGTCGGTGCCGTTATTGCCTATATGTATTCACGTGACTTGAATATTCTTGCTCTGGGAGAAGATCAAGCTCAGCACTTAGGTGTCGAAATTGAAAAGGTGAAACGGATATTGCTTGTTTCCGGAGCCCTTATGACCGCAGCCGCTGTATCCATTAGCGGTTTAATCGGTTTCGTTGGTTTAATTATCCCTCACTTGACAAGAGTCTTAATTGGTCCTGATCACAGGGTTCTTCTTCCCACCTCAGCCATTGTAGGTGCCTCTTTCCTGATGATATGCGATGCGCTGTCACGGGTGATAATGGGTTCTGGGGAAGCACCTGTCGGAGTAATAACGGCGCTTTCAGGAGCGCCCTTTTTTATATACCTCCTCCGTAGGAAAAGGAAAGGATACGCAGTATAAGGTGAGGAAAGATGGTTGTCTTAACAATTGATGGCATTGACTGTTCTTACGGGTCTGTTGATGTTTTGAAGGATGTCGATTTTGAGGTTAAGAGCGGCGAATTCTTAGGTATTCTTGGTCCAAACGGCTCAGGAAAAACGACATTGCTCAAAAGCATAAGCAGAGTACTCCAGCCACATAAAGGAACAATACTCATAGACGAGAAGAACATCTACGGAATGAAGAGCGTGGATGTTGCTAAACAGTTAGCGGTAGTCCCGCAGAGCACACCTGTAACATTCGACTTCACTTCTCTGGAAGTAGTTCTCATGGGTCGCAATCCTCACCTGCCCCGATTCAAGATGGAAAGCAAAGAGGACCTAGCCATCGCAAAGAATTCCATGAAACTAACCCGCACTTGGGAGTTTGCCGACAGACCAGTAACCGAACTTAGTGGCGGAGAAAGGCAACGAGTGATAATCGCGCGTGCCCTAACTCAGGAACCAAAAATTCTTTTGCTAGACGAGCCGACAACCCACTTGGACATAAGCAACCAACTGGAAATAATGGATCTCATCAAAAATTTATGCGAAACTAAAAATTTGTTGATAGCCGCGGTTTTCCATGACTTCAACTTAGCTGCACGATACTGTGACTCTATCATCCTTTTGAAGGAAGGAAAAATTGTTGCTGTGGGAAAATCAGAAAAGACGCTCACAAGCGAAAACATCAGAAAAGTTTTCAGCGTTGACACTATAGTGAAAAGGCATCCTGTCACTGGTTTCTTTCATGTTATTCCCATTTCAATCCCCCTAAATCAACAACAAAAGACCCTTTCTATACATCTAATTTCTGGATGTGGCACCGGTAGCCCTGTGATGAAGCTTTTGAAGGATGAAGGCTATTTCGTGACTGCTGGGGTTATCAACTTGCTGGATACGGATCAAGAGGCTGCTCGGCTGTTAAACATTCCAACAGTAAGCGAAGCTCCCTTCTCTCCCATAACCGAGGAAGCTCACGCAGCAAACCTGAATATGATAAGTAAAGCCAACGTTCTAGTAATCACACCGACCCAGTTTGGTGACGGCAATCTGCGTAATCTCGAAGCTGCAGAAACTGCTCTGAAAGAAGGAATACCAATCATCCTCCTAGAAAATGGACCGGATGAAAAAAGGGACTTCACTAATGGCAAAGCCACAAAATACTTGACGGAACTTGAAAACAATGGTGCCGTAATCGTGAAAAGCAATTGTGAACTCCTACAGGTTCTTGACAACTTAGAAAAGAAAAATAACAAAAACTTGCATCAAAAAAAGGAAACCTGATTACATGCAGCAAACGATAACGAAGACTGAAAAAGAGGCAAAAATAAATACATTTTTATTCATTTATTAAAATGTTGAATACTGATTATGGTGAAAGATTTTGAAGCCTAATGGACCCCTATTCATTCTGCCTTGGAGATGCACACAAGCATGCACCAGCAGTTGCCTACACTGCGGATTTGCATCAAACCCCCCCGCCTCCGACGCCCTCGGAACCAAAGAAACTATGCATATTATAGACGAAATCTATGATTTTGGGGCAACCTATCTAGGATTAAGCGGGGGAGAACCCCTTCTGCGAAAAGACCTCCCCGAAATAATCGGATACGCCAAAAAAACTGGTCTGAATGTGAGCCTCATAACCAACGGCTACTATGTTGACGGCAAAATCTTAGATAACCTAGTTAGACACGATGTTCGCGTCTCATTGAGTGTTGACGGAAAAGAAGAAATCAACGATGCTATACGAGGAAAGGGCGCATACGAAAAAGCCGTTTCAGCTATGGAAAAGACTTCTAAGGCGGGGCTGCTGGACTGTCTTGTGGCAACCCTTGCCAATGTTGATTCAACCCGCAATAACGTCACCTCCGAAGATATGGAGCACGTCATCCAACTGGCTGAAAAATATGGCGCCCGCTGGGTGGTGATTCACGGCTTCATTCCCTTCAACCGAACAAAAGAGCATCTCGCCAAGTCCCCCTCCCCACAACAGTACGAGAAGATTTGGAACCAAGTCTACGACCTACGTCTAAAGTATAACGGAAAACCTGAAGTCAACGTTTATTGCCCCTTCTTCGTTCGCATCGCTAAGGAACGAGGCATGCCCGATTTCAACCACTGGTTCAACAACGTTTTCCTAGGCAGGTGCTCCATAGCCGGCAAATACATGAGCGTAACCGAAAACGGAGACGTCATCCCATGCAGCTTCAATGACCATATCCGACTTGGAAACGTTCAGGATAAGCCGCTGAAGCAAATCTGGGATGAACACCAAACATCAGAATTAACTAGTAAACTCAGGGATAGGAGTAACTTGAAGGGCAAATGCGGCGTCTGCGAATACAGAGAAATTTGTGGCGGCTGCCGAACCAGAGCACAGATGTACACCGGAGACATTTTTGCTTCTGACCCAGCATGCGGATACGTACCTAAAGCGTTGCGTGAAAAAACGAAATAACTAGTTTTTATCTAATTGCATCTGTTTCTTCTCTTTAGACTAAGCAAACGTGATTGACAATCATTTCATGCTTAATTTATATAAGAAATCTTTAGTCAAGAAAATTTGACTAAGACTTGGTTGGGTTGGTCAAGAATCCTTTACAAAAA
>CBFCZR010000049.1:0-10755 GCA_965602795.1 Candidatus Bathyarchaeota archaeon
TTTGGTCTTTCCTACAGTGAAGAGAGCCAGTTTTTTGAATAATTTCTGCAACCGCGGTCAGGATGCAAAATTCACGATTTGCTAAAGCTGGGGTTACTGCCGCACATAGATGGAATCTACAGACAGGATGCTCTTTGCCCTGACGGTTTTGAAAGTTATTCTTGCCGGGCAAAAAAGTTTTGGAAAGTTGATTTGCAGAGTTTTGAGGAGGCGGAGAGGGGAGGTTCTTGGCGTCCTGATGCAGTGTTTATTTCGCATGCTCATTTGGACCATTGTGGATATGCTCCGTATTTGGGGGCATTCAAGTTTTTGTGTTCTGAAATGACGCAGAAATTGATGGATGCAGTGGCTGAGATTGGGAATTTACAGGGTTTAGATAAGCAGTTAACGGTTACGAAGAACCGGAAGATGGGGAAACTGAAAACGGGATTTTTTCCCGGGGAACTAAAAGTAAAATATTCAAGAGAGCAGAAAAACAGAGAATTTTGTGGTTTGCAGCACAAGAAAGCCCAAACATTCGGAAATGGTTTAACGGTTACTGGCTTCGATGTGGATCATTCGATACCGGGTTCTATGGCTTGTCTAGTTGAGTCGAAAGACTCTCAGGTATTGTATACGGGAGATATACGGTTTCATGGAAAGTCGGGTTACAATCTGGGAGAAGAATTAGACGGTCTTGAACCGGACATCATGTTCTGTGAAGGAACCAGAATTGACAAAGAGGAGCCAGACAACGAAAAACAAGTAGAGAGAGACCTCACCGACATATTCTCAGACTGCGAAAGCTTGGCCATGGTTGGGTTTACGTGGAAGGACATAGACAGATATGAGACTGTTCGTGACGCTGCAATAAACAGCGGCAGGATTCCTGTTTTTGATCCGCGGTTAGCTTACTTGCTAGCCAGAATTGGTCGAAGCGTGTATGATGAAGGCGCCAGAGTGTTTCTTGAAAGATCTGGGTCTATGCTCTATTCTCCTGGCGATTACAGTAATTCCAAGCATAAAGTTGGGGATATGCCGCTTTCGGAGTGGAGCAGCAAACGAGGCAACGTAGTGGTGGACACGAAGCATCTGGATAAGGGAGTGTCAGCCATTGAACTCAACGAGAACCCGTCTAGCTACGTTTTGCATCTGGACTATTTCAGGTTCAAAAACATCTTAGACTTTGAGCTTCCAGAAGGTTCATTGTTTGTGAGGGCACAGTGTGAACCCTTCAATGATAAGATGGAGCTTTCGCAAAAACGGATGATAAGGTGGCTAAAGCACTTCAAAATCAACTCCAAGAATGGCTATAAACCGTATCAGATTCATGCTAGCGGTCACGCTTCTGGTCCCGAAATCCAAGAGATGATAAACAGAATTAAGCCTAAGGTCTTGGTGCCTGTTCACACTGAACATCCGGAGTTGTTCAGTAATGCTGCGGGCAAAGTTCACAGACCAAAAAAGGGCGTAGAAGTGCGTTTACAATAAGGTTTTTTAGAGCCGGACAAGTACTCCATTTGGGAGATGAAAGTTTTGAGTAGCGAAAAAGAATATTCTTTAACAGAATTGAATAAACCCACGGACTGGAACAATCTTACGAACATGGATAAGAAGCACGTGCCCATTATCGAGGCGCCCAGCAAAGTTAAAGCCAATGAGCCATTCACGGTGAAGATTAAGGTTGGCGGAATAGACGAAGTTGAACACCCCAACACCCTAAGTCACTGGATAAACTGGATTGCACTCTACGCTGGAGACCGATGGATAAGCAGGGCAGCTTTTGCTCCTGAAATGACAGACAAATACGTCGTAACCTTCAACGTAACCCTAAGCGAATCAACAACATTAAGAGCTATAGACTTCTGCAATCTACACGGAACTTGGGAAGGAAAAACAAAACAAGTCACCGTCGAGTAGACTTTCAGAGTTTAGACGCCAGTTTTTCGGTGTCCATTCTTATTTTTTGCAGTTCTTCCTCTGTTGGTTTTCCTCTGATGTCGCCCATTCTGCCTTTTGTGCTGCGTTCCTCATTGCCAATGAACTCGCTGAGAATATACCATTCATCTAATACTGTGAAGCCGATGTGCTCAAAGAATTGACCCATATACAACCCCACAGGCGTGGCTTCCCGAAGCCCTGTATGCGGTCCCGAATAGGTAACAAACATTAACGCATATTTTCCGGGAACTTTTGGTGCACCTGTCTTGATTTTTTCCTGCTTGTGATGTTCTTTAAAGTTTTTTAGCAGAAAGTCTGTGACCTGCTTGGGCGGATGGAACCGAATAGATGGGGAGCCGACACAGACCAGATCGTAGTCGAAGTAGTCTATGTTCTCTGCCTCTGCTGTTGTTTTCATAATAGAAACATCTACTCCCGCAGCCTCTAAACCATCCTTTATCGCAAACGCTACCTTCTCGGTGTTTCCAGTGTTAGACCAGTAAACTATTACAGCCCGCTTCACAGTAGTTCACACTCTTTTTGCGTCAGACAAAAACAAGAGTTGGAGATAAAGGCTACTTTTTTTCTTCCAGAATCAGCATAGTAATGGTTGACCGAACCTCTTTCAGGCTCCGCACCTTCCAAGTAACAATTTCTTTGAGTTTGTCCATGCTGTCTGCTTGGATTTTGGCCACTACGTCGTAGACGCCGTAAACAGGAAATATCTCCTTAACGGAATCAAGTTTCTCCAAAGTTTCTACGACTTTCTCCATGAATTTTGGTTCAGTGTTGATCAGCACATAAGCCTTAGGCATACAATCGTCTCCACACCATATGCAGCCACACATATACTAAATAATGTTTCTTTTTTGGCATGTCTTCGGGTTTCAAAGCTTCTTAATGCTCTACTGGAAGTGGACAAGGATGTGAGATGTTCAGTCTTTCATGTAGTCAAGCATTCTTTTTTGGATGCCTCCATCCTTCAGGCCCATAACAAACTCTATTACATCGTTGGGTTCTTTGAAGCGCAGATTTTTGAGGCTCTGGAAGCCCCAATCTGAGCATTTGATACGTGAAATGGTGGACGCAGCGCTCACAGATTTGCCGAAGTCTTCAGTAAGGTTGTAGGTGGCCAGAAAAGCTCCGCACCATACATCTCCAGCGCCAGTAGTGTCAACAACCTTGTCCGGCGACAGATTCAGGGCGGGAACCATCCGCAAGTCCACGTTTTCTCCGCTGATTATGGCACCCAAGCTTCCCAAGGTGACAATCATCCTTTTAGCTTTGAGAAGTCTAACCGCAGAAGAGATGGAATCAGTCTGAGCTAAAGCTTTAGCCTCCGTGTCGCTCAAAATGAAAAAGTCCGCCTTCAAGGCAATGTCCTTGAGTATTCTCCTGTTTCTCCGACCCTTCCTAATGTAGTCTATCCATGTGTTGACTGAAACTTTGGTCTCCGGAGAATTCTTTTTTATCTTATCTAAGATTCGGGCAACCTTTGAAGGCTGCATAGGAGAAATGTGAAAAATGTTCTTTGATCTAAGCCACCGCTTTGAGATTCTGCGGGACGTTATTCTGGAGCCAGCGCCATGATCGGCTTTGAGGTAATGGGCTTCCCAGCGCCGGTCATACCTGATGTGAAACCTTGTGGAGGGCTTATCGTATATTTTCACGTCCCTGTAGGGCAGGAGCTTCAGAACATCAAGGAATTGGTTGTCTTTTCCAGTGGCAGAAATCAAAGCTACGTTTGGGGATAGTGTCCTAGCCGCCATTGCTGCATATAGTGCTGCTCCTCCCGGCTGAACTCGGGTGCCGTTGACGTTCTCGACTTTGTCAACAGAGATGTGACCAACAAACACCAGCCTTCGCGCTAACAGCTTGTTCTTCCCACCCTAAACACCGCTAGATTCTGTTTCTATCCACACACATAGTTAACTTCGATTTGAATAATCTTGCCCTCATACCCAAAAAGAAACAGAGCGGAGAACAAAGCAAAATAGATATCTCTCTTAAAACAAGTTTTGTTGATTTTCCTTAGCTTCGCCTAGAATATACATACACGAGTATTACAACTGCGAATATCACTAAAATAACCACAGATATAACCTCAAACCAAGGAAAGGTTGAATCAGAAGATGGTGAACCCCAAGCACTGAGAACCCCGTTGCCGACAACGTAGACCACACCATCAGCTATCACAGGAGAACCAGCGCTACCACCAGCACTAACAGGAGAAAAAACACCTGCAGTAACACGCCAAATTTCAACGCCAGAAGAGGCATTCAGACAATAAACATTACCATCATATGACCCGGCGAAGACGCAGTCTCCAGCCACCGCAGGCGGAGCATAAACCCCAGCACCAGTCGAAAAATTCCAAATTTTCTCACCCGATGACACATCTAAACAAAAAACATCAAAATCTGAAGACCCGACATATACGTGGCCATAAGCCACGGCAGGAGCTGACACCGAGTTTCCCCAATGATAGCCGTGAGATGGCCCAGCACTGTTGTACCATGTTGTGTAATTCCAAATCATGGCTCCACTGGAGGCGTTAAGGCAATATGCGTTACCGTCCCTAGAACCAAAATAGATGACCCCATCAACAGCCGCAGGAGAACCAACTGCGTCTCCCACCGTAAAATTCCAAACACATACACCTGAAGCGGCATCGAGACAGAAAACGTCTCCGTTGTGGTTAGTAGCGAAAACATAGCCCTCGGAAATGGCGGGTGATAATCTATCAGCTTCGGCACCCGTTGGAAAACTCCATATCCTCTCACCACTTGCAGCGTCAAGACAATACACATCGCCAGTCTTGGACTCGACATACACTTGGCCATCAGCGAAGTTCACGGGCGAATCCACTGAAACGCCAACCGAGTGATTCCACACCTGAGTACCAGATGAAGCATCAATGCAGTAGACGTATCCATCATCTGAACCAACATACACTCTACCATCAATAACAGCGGGGGCTGAATGCGTTTCACCTCCAGGATTAAAGCTCCAAACTTTTGTTCCAGCAGCACCATCAAAACAGTAGACACTATAATCCACAGAACACACATACACAAGCCCACCAGCAACAACAGGATAAGCAGGCGCAGACAAGGAACCGACATCAAGAGTATAATTCCACAGTTGTATTACAGAGGACGTTGGCGCTGCACCGCTTGAAAAGCCAGTGTTAGATGCTTCATGCCTGAAAATTGGCCAATCATCCACGGAAGATGCAGCGTAAGAAGCAAATTGACTGGAAAACACAAACGATAAGGCTAGAATAATAGGGATAAGAACTACTACAGTTTGGCTAATCTTCTTCATGTTGACCCCGCAAAATCATCCGCAATAAAGAAGTTAATCTTTTCTCTTATTCTCGCAAAGAAAATGGTTCGTGTTGGTCTACACTTCTGATATAAATAATAAATAAAAACCTAAACCTCAACTTAGGAAAGATAACTTTTATCAACCCTGCCACATTGTTAGCTTTACAATCAAAGAGTGAAACGAAAAGTGAGTTCTAAACAATCATCTCTGCATCGATTCAGGTTAAAACGGGATTTAGAGCGGTTAGCCTCTAAAGAGGGCAGGGGAACCGAGCTTGTCTCCCTGTATGTGCCGCCTGACCGCCAAATCAGCGACGTAGTCACCATGCTCAACGACGAATACGGAACAGCCTCCAACATCAAATCTACAACCACCAGAAAGAACGTTCAAGACGCCATCGTCAAGGTAACGCAACGCCTCAAACTGTTCAAGAAGGTGCCAGAGAATGGTTTGGTGATCTTCTGTGGAGCTATCCCCCAGAATGGTCCGGGAAGCGAAAAGATTGAAACTTATGTTATTGCTCCGCCTGAGCCTATTCAGGTTTACCTTTACCGTTGCGATTCCAGATTTCACATTGAGCATCTGAAAGAGTTTTTGGTAGAAAAAGAAACGTATGGTGTATTGGTGTTGGATGCTTCAGGTGCAACATTTGCTACGCTTAAGGGAAAACGGCTGGACATAGTAGAGAAGATTACGTCAGGGGTTCCTGGCAAGTTTCGGGCAGGAGGACAATCTGCCAGAAGATTTGACAGACAAAGAGAAGCAAAGATAAATGACTACTTCAAGCGGGTGGGAGAACACGCCAACAAAACTTTTCTGGAAATAGACAACCTGAAAAGCCTGATTATTGGAGGACCTGGACCCACAAAAGAGGATTTCATGAAGGGAGACTATCTTCATTATACTTTGAAGGAAAAGGTTGCGGCTACAATTGACACGTCTTATGTGAATGAACAGGGAGTTGAAGAGGCTGTGGAACGCTCTCAGGACATTCTGCGGCGTATACGTTATGTTGAAGAAAAAAACATCATCAATGACTTTCTTGGTGAGATAAGCAAAGACACGGGGTTAGCCACATATGGCGAAAATGAAGTGAGACGAAACCTGAAACTGGGATCGGTGAATACGCTTCTGCTCTCTGAGGACATCGATTCGGTTCGGGTCACAGTGAAGTGCTCCTCCTGTGATTACGTCAATCAGGAGACCATGAAGAGGCACAAAGTTCCAGAGCTTGAACAGGACATAAGCAACAATGCTTGCCCGAAATGTGGTGTTCCCACGCTTTCTGTGGAGGATGTCCAAGAGCTTATCGACGAGTTAGCTGAGTTAGCTGATGAAACGGGGGCAGATGTAGAGGTTTTGTCCGGCGAAACAGAGGAAGGGCAAATGCTGAAGAAATCCTTCGGTGGAATCGCGGCGCTTCTCCGCTACAAAGCCTAGCTAATATTCTGCCCTGAAACGAACATCCGAGTAACCTTCAACTTCTCTCTCGTCTTCCTTTGCGGTTAGAAACTCGATTTTCTCTATCTTGAGGGTCCCAACAAGGTCTTCCTCGGCTTGACGTAGAACCTCCAGTTTCTCCTTGTCTTCCGAATAAACTGTTAGCTTCTTGATAAGCACGTTTAATGGCTTCTTGTTCTCCGCTTTGTCTCTCCGAATTTCTCCCATCACAGCAACAACCAAGTCACCATTCTTCTCGGTCTGCTCATCAAACAGCTCTTCCTGTGATGTAGGCCATGAAGAAACGTGGATGCTCTCACTTTCCTTGTCATCCGCATACATAATCTGGTATATTTCCTCCGTTATGTGCGGAGAAATGGGGGCGAGAAGCTGAAGAATTCGGTAAATCGCAGTGTAAAGGGTGTATTGTGCAGCCGTTCTCTTTTCTTTGCCATAGGTTTCAGGCTGATAGAGCCTGTGTTTCACCGCCTCAATATACTGGTCACAGAAGCTGTGCCAAGTGAATTTTCTGATTTCGTCAGTGGCTACATTAAATTGGCATTCCTCCAAAGCCGCAGTTATCTTCTTAGTAACTCGGTCCATCTTGCTGAGTAACCAACGGTCGATAAGCTCCAGTTTTGCTGGTTTACTGTTTGGGATATAGTCTTTGAGGTGCATACTAGCGAAACGGGAGGCATTCCAGAGTTTTCTTAGGAATCTCCAAGCGTACTCTGCGTCTTCCCATCTGAAAGGAATATCTGAACCTGTGGCGCCTCCGCCTGCAGCCCATTGACGGGAAGCATCAGCCCCATATTTTTGGAACACATCAGGGGTGGCTACGAAGTTGCCGAGGGATTTGCTCATTTTTCTGCCGTCTGTTCCTAGGACCATGCCGTTGATGAGGACGCTTTTGTATGGTTTCTCGTCGAAGAGGGCGAGGCTGCGGACCATCAGGTAGTATGCCCATGTGCGGATGATATCATAACCGGAGGGATGCACATCAGCGGGATACAGTTTGCGCCAGTCTTTGTTGTCTGGCCATCCTGCATGCACGGCGCAGGTTATGGAGGAGTCGAACCATGTGTCCAGCACGTCTGTTTCGGGAACAAATTCTGTGGAGCCGCATTTTGGGCAGCTGTCGATTTTGGGGTTGTCGATTCTTGGGTCTATGGGCACCCAGTCTGGTTCAGCTAGGATTATTTCGTTGCATTTTTTGCAGTACCATATGGGGATGGGGGTGGCGAAGATTCTTTGGCGGGAGATTACCCAGTCCCAGTCTAGGCTGTTTGCCCAGTCTATCATGCGCTTCTTCATGTAATCGGGGTACCATGTGACGTCTAGAGTGTTCTTTTTAACCTGCTCTGTGAAGATGCGGGTTTTCATGAACCACTGTTCATGCTCCAAGATTTCTATGGGGTTTTTGCATCTCCAGCAGCATCCAACCTCCTGATGTAGAGGCTCAGTTTTTTCCAAAAGCCCTTCAGATTCTAGGTCCTTTACGATGGCTTTTCGTGCCTCTGTAACTGTTAAGCCTGCATATTTTCCTGCGTTTTTGTTTAGTTTTCCTTTGTCGTCGATAAGAATAATTGGAGAAAGTTTGAGGGCTGAAACCGCTTGCACGTCAGCCTTGTCGCCGTATGTGCAAATCATGAGTACGCCTGTGCCGAATTCGGGGTCCACCTCTTTTTCGGCTATGATTTTGACTTGGCGGTCGGCTAAGGGAACGGTGATGTTTTTGCCGACGTATTTGCCGTATCGTTCATCTTCGGGATTGACGGCTACGGTTACACAAGCATGTAAGAGTTCAGGTCGGCTTGTAGCTATGGTTAGATGGTTGCCGTCTTCCAGCACGAATTTGATGTAGTGGAGGGTGCCCTGCTTGTTTTCATGTTCGACTTCGGCGTCTGCTATGGCTGTTTCGCAGCGTGTGCACCAGCTTATGGGGTGGGTTCCCTTGTAGATTAAGCCCTTTTTGTAGAGTTGAATAAATGAATGTTGAGTGCGTTTCCAGTAGTCTGGGTCCATGGTCCGGTATTCTGTGGTCCAGTCTACTGAGCAGCCGAGCCGTTTGACGGCTGTTTTCATTATGTCTACGTATTTGCTTATGAGTTTCTTGCAGAGTTTGATGAATTCTGCTGGGGGAACATCGGTTTTTTTGATTTTGTAGGTTTCTTCAGCTTTGACTTCTGTGGGGAGTCCGTGGCAGTCCCACCCTTGGGGAAACAGGACATTGTAGCCTCGCATGCGTTTGTAGCGGGCTAGGGCGTCTATGTATGTCCAGTTGAGGACGTTTCCCATGTGAAAGTCGCCTGAAGGGTACGGAGGAGGAGTGTCTATTGTGAAGACTGGGCGGCTGTCATCCGTTCGGTTGAACCTGTAGATGCCCATCTCTTCCCAGTTCTGCTGCCACTTCTCCTCAATCGCAAGTAAATTGAATTTTTTGGGGAAAGACTTCATCAGTCAGCCTCTACGATACTGTTTTACCGTAAAATTAACAGGGAACTAATTTAGCTTTTAGGTAAACTACCAACCATTTAGTATAACTTTCATTTTGGTTTTCTGAAATACCAATCGTCTCCATCATTTTTTATGAATGTCCAGCCGTCATTGATTAATTTTATTCGTTCTTGTTTGGTTGCTGCGATTTTGGTTATGAATTGGTCCGGTTTGTTTGTGTCGTAGATTTGGCAGTAAAGTTCTACATAGCGTTGTGTTGTTAGTAGGCTTCTATGGCCGAGCAGAGATTTGACATGCAAGATGTCTTTTGTTCTGTGGTAGGTGCGGAGGGCGAAGACGTGACGGAAGGGGTGGAAATGGATTTTGCGGTATCTATTGTTGTTCGTTAATCTGGCCAGTCTTTTCATGCGTTTGCTGAAACTGGCTCTTCGAGCGTTTCTGCCGCGCTCTGGGAAGATGGTTTTTTGTTTGTTGCTTCTGGGGAGTCTGGCAAGCATATTTAGTAGGTTGTCGCTTACGGTAATGAATCGTGCTGTTCCATTTTTTGAGGCTCGTATGTAGATCTTTTTTCTTGCGTAATCTATGTCGTCCCATTCTATTCGTTCAGCTTCGTTGGTTCTGCATCCGGTTTCGTAAAGTAGTCTTGAAAAGGCAATGCTGCTTTTCTTTCCGGTCATAATGGCTTGTGAAATCTCTTCTTCGGTTGGAATGAATGGTATTTTCGATTCTGGTTTATATTTGGGTCTGTTCCATGTTTTGCCCATGCTTTTTAGGTATGCGTCGTAGGCGCAAACTGCAACGCTTCGGGTGCTGTTCTCTTTCCAGTTTTCATTGATGAATAGGGCTATTTCTTCAGGATCATCCAGATTAGATTTGTTTAAGATCATAATGTAGCTGTTGTAGGTTTCGATGGTTGACTCCTTTCGTCCAAGTCGTTTCAGATATAATAGGAAGTTCACGATTTTTTCGGCGCTTGGCGAGGTTCTGACTGTTTCTGTTTGTGGTTCCACTTTGACCAAATTTTTCGCCGCCTTTGTCGTGGTGACGCAGATTTGGCGATTAGAAAGTAGGCTGGAGGGGCTATTTAATGGCATTCTATGAAGGTTCTGAACGCCTTCAGGGTCACCATAGCCATTCAGATTTGTTTCACTGAATCTGTAGCCGCATTCTCCGCAGACATGACGTTGGATTTTACCACATTGTGTATAGTAGAAGCCGTCCTTCCAGGTTCTTTCGCTTCCACATTCGGGGCACTTGATGGCTGAGGGGGTTTCCAGTTTCTATTCGCTCTCCCTTTCCATAACATGAATTTCTTTGATAGAATTTTTTGGTATGAGTATGCCGCTGCCTGATCCGCTTGGATATTGAATGCTTTCGATGGTTCGGTCATGCTGTATGTTAATGTATGGACCTATCTCTTGGGCTAGCCATCCGATGGTTTCGCGTTCAGTGACAACCGGCAGAAATCCACACGGTTCATTGTCCCGATAGCGGACATAGACCAATGAGCCCTTTGGGATGGCTTTACCCATCACGTTTTCACTCCTTTTCTGTTTTATCTCCAAACTGTTTATTTGAAAAAATGTTCATCCCAGATGTTTTCTTTCA
>CBFCZR010000050.1:0-10557 GCA_965602795.1 Candidatus Bathyarchaeota archaeon
TTTTTTCAGAAAAACCTAGAAGCATTTACCTACTGTTTCCTGTCTATGTTTCTGGATTGCCCATGAGCCGTCGCAAACTGCGGAATTCAAGTTGAAGCCTTCTCTGCAGCATCCAAACTTCAGGTTGTGTTTTTCAGCCAGTTCTTTAGCTTTTTTCATCAAACCAAACCTTATGTCCTTGGGTAAGTATGTGGAACGCCCGATTCTCTCTCCCTCACTGAAGTATAGGGGCTCCAGTTTCTCTGCGACTTCCGGAAACGCTGCGCTGAATCTTCTCCAGTTGTCAGGCTTCACCTTATATGAAGAAGAGGTGACATGCAGCACACCTAAACCGGCAACTGTTTTCACAAGCTCAGCCAAATCATCGTTAAGGAACGGAATGATCGGGTCGATTCTCACGGTGGTGGGGATGCCCGCCTCCACCAACTTTTCTATCGCCTCCAGCCGCTTCGAAGAGACAGGAGCACCAGGCTCAAGCCTCCCAGACAGCCCATCATCAACGGTTAAGACAGTAACTGAAACCACACAAGGAACATCCCTTAAGATGTCGATGTCTCTGACCACCAAATCGGATTTGGTTACTATCTGAAGCCTGCAACGGCTTTCCGACAGTATCTCCAAGCATTTTCGGGTTAAACCAAGTTTTTGTTCCAGCCGCGGATACGGATCCGAAGAGTTAGATATAGAAACCAGTTCGCCGTCTAAGCGTGCGGCTTCCCTCTTTAGCCTAGACAGCAGGTTCTTTTTTGGTCTACAGTCATGAAATCTTGGTATGTACGAGGAGGCGTAGCAGTAGAGGCACCGGTGGTCGCATCCAGTGTATGGATTAAAGGTTAGCTTGTCTGGGCACGTGCACAACCGTGATTTCCAGGGGTCAAAAACAGTAAGTAACATAATCTATTTTCCAGCAACAAAGAATAACTAATCAGGTCTTATATTTCTGATTTGCCTGCCCGCACAGTCAAATGGGTACAAAGAATAGAAACAAACCAAAAGTTTAGGCTATGCCGATTGTGTTGCCGACCCCAACCACAAGCACAGTGTCTCCTTCTCTTGTTCGTTCCCTGATAACCCGCCCCAGCCTGTTAACAACGTCATCAACAGAATTGGTCACCGTATCAGTCATCGGCGACAAAACCTCCTTCATGGACTGCCGAACAACCATCGCATAAACTGGAATCCCATACTTGGTGGCAACCTCCTCGATTTTGAATCTTTCAACTCCAACCCCGCCAATCGCCGCCCCAACACCCTCCATTACATAACCGGAATCTTCACCTTCCAACTTCAGCCCAGCGTCAACCATCACAACCAACGACACATTCCCATCAGACTCGTCAATCAGCTTAGCAACAGCATCCCCAGGCTTCCCAACAGTTCCACCTGGACCCTTAGCCCTCGTAACCACAACTTTTCTGCCCTTAACAGCCACTTCCGCGGCAACCATATCCTCCGCCACTTCACGCAGGCCAGCATCAGCCATCAGCTTAGAGGCAACCAACGGACCCACCCCGTCACCGATCGGCTTGCCCTGCTTGAAAGCGTCCAGAAACGAGAAATAGGCTTCAGCCTCTTCCATGATAATGGGCAACTCCATCTGAATCTGGGTTGTACTATAGATAGAGCCGGCTTTTTTACCCGCCAAATAGTGGTGCCGCACAGTGCGATAAAGAGAATTCAAGCCCCTAGCTGTTTCCACCAGATTCTGCAGATTCTGTATCTGCTTCTCGTCAGCAGAAGGAGCCAACGCTTTGATTTCCTCTTTGACTCTAGCGTCTGCGGTGTCAACTAGGTGCTCCAGCCTATTGACTACTCCTGACGGGTCCATGCTGTTTGGGCGAATAGAGAAGAATTGAAGAAGCGCTTCAAGTCGGGGCTTGGGGTCACTTTCAGGTTTTCCCAACTCAATAATGGCTGAGAGTGCCTCGTCTTTGGCTTTGTCACGCATGTGCCGTAGCTTGTTTAACGATTTGGATATCCGACCTAACACTATATTGAGCTGTATTTTCTGGGAGAAAAATGAGAAACCGAACACAAGCACGAAGTAAACGATGCTGAAAATTTGAGTTAACATGTTTGAATCCAAAATTGTTGCCTCTCTTTTTTTCTATTCTCCTACAGTATCAGAGTTATATTCATGTTTCTGTTTTTGCCTTTTTGTTCGAAGCAGCCAACCTGTCATCTATTGTCTGCAACTCATTCTGCAGCAGCTTAATCATATGTTGGATACGCTTCTGCTTCATTTCCAGAGACCCTAGCTTACTCTTGGGCTCCTCCTCAAGAAATACCGAGAAAGGATTTTCCATTCGAGGCACTGTAACCGCCTTAGGATCCAAATCCAGCACCACTCTCGCATACTCCTCGAACAAATTATTCATGCTATCAGCAATCTGGCTGTGCTTCAGGAGCGCACGGTCAAGAATGAGCTTTCCGGATTCGGTGAGATGATAGATTTTGCGTTTTCTTTTCTGTGGCCCCCACTCGCCTTTTATGTATCCCGCCTTTTCTAGGCTCTGAAGTGTGGGATAGACTCCTCCGGCGGTTGGTTTCCAGAATCCGTCGGTTCTGTCTTCGACTTCTTTCATCATTTCGTAGCCGTGGCAAGGTTTTTTGCTTAAGAGAATCAGTAACGCGATGCGCATGTAGCCTTTTTGTGACTCTTTGAGCCATTTTTCAACTGTTTTTTCTTCGTGCTTGGGATGCATAGTCTTCAGCCCTTCCTAGATGTAAAAGTAATATTTATATTTTAGTTTGATATATTGGACTGAAATATATTGTGACGGAGAAGCTTTATATGCGACGATGCAAAGTAAAAATTACGATTGCTCGTAGTTTCGGGCGTTCGTATCTTTTAGCAGGTGAAAAAAATGAACAGTGAAGGAAAGACCATATCTGGTCAAGCCGAGGGCGAGGACCTATTGGAAAATAAAGTCATGATTGAAGTAAAAAACCTCACAAAGAAGTTCAACGGATTCACAGCCGTGGATCACATTTCTTTTGAGGTGAAAGAGAGCGAAATTTTCGGTTTGCTTGGTCCAAACGGTGCAGGCAAAACCACGACCATTCGGATGCTCTCCACATTAAGTAGACCCACAGAGGGCACAGCCTCAATCGGCGGATACGACATAGTGAAGCACGACAATCAGGTTAGGCAACAGATTGGCTTGGTCTCTGAAAAGATGATAATGTATGACCGGCTGACAGCAAAGGAGAACCTCAGGTTTTTCGGCAAACTCTACAACATACCAAAAAATGTTCTCAACCAGAGAATCGATGAGCTGCTAGAGCTGGTTCAACTCGGCAAATGGAAGGACTCCAAAGTGGGCACTTTCTCAACGGGCATGAGGCAAAGAATGAACGTGATAAGAGCTTTGCTTAATATGCCCAAAGTGCTGTTCCTCGACGAGCCCACATTAGGGTTAGACCCACAATCCACAGTTGAAGTCCGAGAGTTCATTAAAAAAGTCAACCAAGAAAACAAAACAACCATCATACTTACCACACACATGATGACCGAGGCTGACCGCCTCTGTGACCGCATAGGCATAATAGACCACGGAAAAATCGCTGCGCTTGACACGTCAACAAATCTGAAAAAGCTTGTTTCAGGAGGCGACTCAACTGTGCTGAAGCTGGAGATTCAGAACCTCACCAAAAAGCTGGTCACCAAGATGGAGGCTTTGGACTGTGTCCAGTCTGTGTCTCAGGAGAACGCCTCGCACCTTAAGATTCACGCAACCGGCGACAAAACATTCGACACCATAATTGATGCCTTAAGAGCAGATAAAGCAAAAGTGAAATCGATTGAGAATCTGCAGCCTACACTAGAAGACGTTTTCTTGCAAATCACGGGACGCCAAATGAGGGACAAAGCAGACAACAAGATACCGGTGCGTAATCGCGGGCATTCTATGCCCCAACGGAGGATAAGGTGATAAGAATGGGAGCAAAAACAATGATTTCGCACAGTCTCAGGATTGCCTGGAAGGACCTTATGGAGCTGTTCAGGAACCGCATGGGACTGGTTCTACTTATACTCATGCCCATATTCATGATGACCATGGTTGGCTTCATCTATCCGTCAGAAACTTCAATGAACAATGCGTCCATTGCACTGGTGAACGAGGACACAGGATTTGGCGGCTACAATTTCAGTTCAACATTCATTACGATGCTGAACAGCATAAACGACAATGCAAGCATGATGGAGCTCAAGGACGCTTCCAACCTCGAAGACGTGCGGGAGATGATTCAGGCTGGAGATGCGGAAGGAGGAATAATACTCTCCAGCGACTTCACAGCGAACATTATGAGCGGACAGCAGGGAACAATCACAATCGTAACTGACCAATCTAACCCCCAAATGTCGGCGATAATACAGGCTGTGCTGAATGAGGTGTTTAATCAGATGGGCACAGCGTTGGCTCAACAGAACGTCGCAGAACAGTTGGATATTGACCCCAGCAATGCTTTGGCGGTTGTGGAGCCGTTGGATGTTCAGGTTAAGGGGGCAGTTGAAGGCGATTTCAGTTACTTCGATTTCATTGCTCCCGGAATTATGGCGATGACTGTTATGATGAGCGTTATGACCGGGCTTCCGGCGGCTATATCTCACGAAAGGGAAGTGGGTACGCTGGATGGAATGATGGTGGCTCCAATCAACCGGCTGTCGGTGATACTTGGAAAAACCCTTGCCCAGATGGCCCGCGGCATACTTCAGGGCACCCTCATACTGGTGTTAGCTACAATCTTGTTCGGAGTTACAGTCCACGGAAACATACTGCTGGTCTTTGCTCTGCTGCTGCTGGGAGTATTCAGTTTTGTTGGCTTAGGCGTGGTGTTAACGTCTTTTGCGAAGGAGCAGGAGACGGCGGTGATGCTGATGACCACAATAATGTTCCCGATGATGTTCCTCAGCGGGGTGTTTTTCCCGATAGAGCAGATGCCATGGTTCATGCAAGCTATCTCAAAGGTTCTTCCGTTGACCTACGTTGCCGACGCATTGAGGAAAGTTATGGTTCTTGGCGCGGATATACCCATGCTAACAAACGAACTCGCTATACTCATCGGCTTCGGAGCCGTCATGATAGCAATAGCCGTGCCCGTGTTCAAAAGAGCAATGACCCGATAAAAGACCAACCGACCGAAAAACACACTGCAGAAAAACAATCATAACCCGTGCAACAGCAACCTATACTCCACTATCTTTTTGTGAAAAAATTCAAGAAATAAAAATGTTGAAAAATGGGGCAGCTAGCAGTTTTTTTGCTGAGTGCCCACTTTTTTTGTTGACGTGTTTATTTTTCGTCGATGAATTTGTTGGCTTTAGGTATCTCTGGGGGCAATCCACGTCTTTTCCGTATCTCTGCTATGACGTCCATTGATAGGCTTTCAGGAACTTTTTCCCAGTGATCGAACTGTGTTTGCCAGAATGCGTGACCTGAAGTGGCTGATCTCATGTCAGCGGATAGACCGAAAGTCTCGGAAACCGGAAGGAATCCTTTGATGTTGGTTATCGGTCCCTTCTGTTCTGAAGCAGTTACTCTTCCTCTTTTACGGGTTATTAATCCAGTTACTTCGCCAACAAACTGGTGCGGAACCGAAACCCCAATTTTGTAGATGGGTTCGATGAGAACTGGCTTAGCTGTAAGGAATGAACCCCAGAATGCCCTTTTCATTGCTGGCATAATCTGTGCGGGTCCACGGTGCACAGGGTCTTCGTGCAGCTTTGCATCTAGAAGCGTTACTTTGACTCCTCTTATTGGCTCATCGGAAAGGGGACCATTCTTGGCTGCCCACCTGAAACCTGAATTAACCGTCTCCTTCACTTCTCGGAGATATTGGATACCTTTAGTCATGTCCACCAAAATGTTTCTGTGTTCCTCTAGCGCCCACACGTTTTTAGCTTCTTGAGCTGACCAGCCTGCATCCTCACGCAAAGCGGTGGTGATCCGCTTGTTTCCCATTGCCTCAAACAGTGAGCCTTTCTCCATCAAATCAACGACATTCTGGTCAAGAGGCTCCACCTGCACCCAGAATCTGCTGTGCTTGTTGGGGCTCTTCGCCATCGCTACTACACCTTTCGTAGATGCAGTTTCTCTGTAGACGACCAGTGGCTGAGACGTTATAAGCTCTAATCCTCCGCCGTATTCTTTGAGGAACTTGACGGCTATCTCAAGGTGGAGTTCGCCCATTCCGCTGAGAAGATACTCGCCAGTTTCTTTGTTGATTTTGGTAACCAAGTTTGGGTCGTCGATGGCTAAACGGTCCATTAATTCGATGAGGCGTGGCAGCTCTCTGGGATGTTTAGGTTCTATGGCGATGGTGATGACTGGCTCGGAAACGTATTGTATGTTTTCAAAGGGAACCATAGCGTCCTTATTTTTGACGTCTACAAGGGTTTCCCCTGCCCTAGCAAGGTCCAACCCCAGCACCGCAGAGATGTTTCCGGCGCCTATCTTGCCAACAACCTCTCTGTATGCGCCCATATACATGGAGACCTGCTGAACGCGGTAATCCTTTTTGGCGCCCACCAGATAAATCCGATCTCCCTCATTTATGGTGCCCGAAAACAGGCGCCCAGTAGCAACTAATCCCGCGTGGGGGTCCATCTGGGCGGCTGTCAAACACATGACTGTGGGTCCGTTATCGTCGCATTCAATCATGGCTTTTCCGATCTTAGAGTCTATTTCACCTTTCCAAACTTTTGGAACACGATACTTCTGGGCGTCTACAGGGTTGGGGAGATTCTTGACTGCCATGTTCAGTATTGCAGTGTGAAGGGGAACATTTTCTGCAAGTTCTTCTTCCTGTCCATTGTTGTAGGCTTCTATTACATCACCGAATTTTATTCCCTTTTCTTGGGCTATGTCAAGCGTGAAGCCCCATTTGTGTAGGGCAGAGCCGAAGGCTACTGTTCCTTTAGATGGGTCAACCTTCCATTTTTGTTTGTGTTCTTTCTCTCCGTACAATGAAATGAGGTTGTTGAAGTCTCTGATTATTCGCATAAGTTTTTCTTGCATTTGCTTTTCGTTTAGTTTGAGTTCTTTGATTAGACGGTCGACTTTGTTGATGAAAAGAACGGGTTTCACTCTTTCGTTAAGGGCTTGGCGGGTGACAGTTTCTGTTTGCACCATCACCTCTTCGACGGCGTCTACAACAACGACTGCTCCATCGATTGCTCTGAGGGCACGTGTCACTTTGCCTGTGAAGTCTACGTGTCCAGGCGTGTCTATGAGGTTGACGACGTGTGATTTGCCGTCAAGGACGTGGAGGAGGGAAATGTTTGCTGTTTTGATTGTGATTCCTCGTTTCTGTTCCTCCTCAAGATAATCTAATGCTCTTGCTTCTCCTGCGATTTTAGGTGACAGGAGACCTGCTTCGGCTAGCAGGGAGTCGGACATTGTTGTTTTGCCGTGGTCTATGTGGGCAATTATGCCGATGTCCCTGATGTCCTCTTTGTTGCTCATGAGCTTTGTGATGTCTTTTATCTGTCTAAATTTGGGCACCTTGTAATATTCTCCTAATTGCTAATGGACAGCAAGCTAGAAGAAAAGCTAACCTATAAGCGTTATCGTAGAGTAAGATTAATCGAAGCAGACGACAAGGAAACTGCCCTTATTTCTTGCATTCATAAGAACCGTAAACATATATTTAACTAAACCAAAAGGTTATAGAGCTTAACAGGTCAATTTTTCTTGACTAACTTTGGTCAAGTTTTCTTGACAAAAACCTTTTTTGTGGTCAATTAGCTGAATGTAAGTGGTGCCCATGATAGGGGAAACAAGGGCAACGCTGCTACTGCTGATGATTCTCTGTGTTACACTAGTTACTTTCCCACAAATCGAGATGGTAAAGGCAGGGAGCACAATTTACATTAGAGCAGATGGTTCAGTTGATGGAACAGACAGAATCCAAAGAGATGGAGATACTTACACGTTAATATCTGATATTAGTGGCTCAATTGTTGTGGAAAGAGATAATGTTGTTTTGAATGGAGCAGATTGCAGACTTCATGGAGATGGAAACGAAAACGGAATAACTCTTAGCAACATAAATAATATTACTGTAAGAAATTTTGAGTTATCCAATTTCAATATTGGTATTGTGGTTATGGGTTCAGATAACAATAAAATTTTGCTAAACATCATCACGGATAACTTTCGTGGTCTCGACTTGACCGCTTCAGAGGACAACACCATTTCTGAAAATTATATAGCATATAACACCGATGGTGTCGCTCTTGAAAATGTGAATAACAGCATCGTTGAAAACACAATAACCGAAAACAGCAACATTGGAATCTTTCTTTATGGTGCTGGATACAACAATATTATCGGAAATTATGTAGAGAATTGTGGAACGGGGATAAAACTGGTAGAATCTTTTAACAACACAATTTTCCAAAACAAAATAGTTGGAAATGGAGAAGGAATTAGTTTTGGTAGTGGAGGAGAATACAGCACTGTACATTATAATTTGATAGCAGACAACGCTTATGCTTTTGCTTTTTTGGCATCTTCACATAATACTATCTTCGGAAATAATCTAATTAACAACACTAACCAAGTGAATGCTTGGATTTCATCAAATAACTGGAATTATGATTCAATAGGCAATTATTGGAGCAACTACAACGGAACCGATAGTGACGGCGACGGCAAAGGTGACACACCCTATATGATTAGCACTTCTCCTGAAGATTATGGAGATGCTGACAACTATCCACTAATGGAACCAGTTGACGATACTTTGATTCCCGAGTTTCCCTCATGGATAATTCTGCCCTTGTTCTTAGTGGCTACGATGTCTGCAATAATCGTCAAAAAGAGGCTACTTCATCCACGTTAATAAGAAACTTGAGTTTTGTCCAGCTAACCTATTAACCTTACCCTAATGTGAATTACAGAAAAAGAAAGCAAATCAATCTTTGGCGCCTAATTGGTTAATCAAGTTGTGCAATTTTAGCAAGTCCATGAACCTCTACTGCCACTCTGTTTAAGTTTGTTTTTCAGAAAGAAGCGGGTTTCCAACAACATTTTAGCATGTTTGTGTGAACTGTTTGCGGCGTTTTGGGGCTGTGCTGCTGATTTCCAGAAAAAAGTTAGTTTTCAATATAGAACTGCTATTAGGAGCCTAATAGACACCATCCGCGTGACCAATCATTCGCCGAAGTTCACACTTCCTTGCATACACAGAAAAGCGGTCTTTAAACAATATGGTGCGGGGGGTGGGATTCGAACCCACGAACCCCTACGGGACAGGGTCCTAAGCCCTGCGCCTTTGACCTGGCTCGGCGACCCCCGCCTTACACCAATGTAGAGCCAAATCTAAATTAAACATTTCTTTATAATTAGTGGCTTTTAGTTGTTCACACATGGGAGTGAGGAAATGGGTTTGGCTCTGGACTGTTTTGTTAAAGCGGGTTATAATCATTGGTCGTAACTTTGGCGAAATACACAATAAAACTTATATATGAAAACGTGAGATACACGATATGATTAGACATGAAACAAAAAACCGTTTTACTGAATTGTTTTTTAGCGCTTATGTTATCTACAATGGTTGTAACCGCAGCAGCTCAAGAGAGAACAGTTGGCGTTAATGAGGACAGTTGGTTCACCTACGAAATCGAAGTTAACTGGAACTCCAACGACCCAGACGCAGTTTTTCCTCCTATGGCATATGAAGATATGGAAATTATAAACGCGACAGAGTGGGCGAAAATGACGGTTACCGGTGTTTCCGGCACAAACGTATCGGTTCAGTTTTTGACTCATTACGAAAATGGAACTGAGGAAATTGAGGATGGTTACATAGACGTAGATACTGGAGACGGAGTGAACGCGACTCTTACGGTTATCGCAGCCAATCTTGACGCAAATGATAGCATTTACACTTCTGGCGACTATTCTGCGTTTACAATAAATGAGACAGTAATCAGAACGTACCCAGATGGCGTGCGAAACCTAAATCACATAAACATGACCTACGAGCAGTCATGGACAATCGAAGAAACTGACTACTATATCTCGCAATCAACGAACCTCTACTGGGACAAAGGAACTGGAGTTATTGTTGAAAACTCGTTGGAAGTTTATAATCAAACAGGAGAGTACGTGACAACATGGTCAGTTGTGTCAAGACTTGCAGACTCAAGCGTTTGGACAATACCAGAGTTCCCAGCGTACTCGTCGATGGTAATCATAGGCATCATAGCCACAGTTACCGCAATCGCAATCGAACAGCGGTTAACCAAAAAACAGCCCCGTCAAGAGTAATTAGGACAAGTCGTCCTCTTTTTTGTCAACTTTTTCTCCAAAAACAGCCAGTGGACTAGAAAACCTTAATTTAACAGTTCTTCAACAAACATAGCCGAAATAGACTCAAGCCTCGGTGGCCTAGCCTGGTTGGGCATCGCCTTGGTAAGGCGGAGGTCGCGGGTTCAAACCCCGCCCGAGGCTCCACAGAATTTTCTTTTGCGAAAGAACATTCATTAAGAAAGGCGGGTTTTGGGGTTAGTTTCTGTTTTAAAGCGTTTTCGCAGACTTTAGAAAT
>CBFCZR010000051.1:0-10474 GCA_965602795.1 Candidatus Bathyarchaeota archaeon
CAGCTCTTCGATTCTAGCTTTGACGCCGCCCATCTCTTCTTCAAGGTTTGCTTTCTCTGCTTCCAGCTGTTTCTGATAGTTTTCTAGGGCTGCAACTTCTTGCTCTGGAGCCTGCGGTTGCGCTACTGGCGGGTAAGCTGGTGGGTAAGCGGGTTGACCTACTGCAACTGGTGGATAAGCATTCCATCCTCTACCGAAACCTCTTCCCCATCCTCTGCCGAAGCCTCTGCCACGTCCTCTTCCCCATCCTCTTCCGTATCCAGGTGTTGGATTCATGAAGCCTGGTACAGAGTGACCTGTGCAGTATCCGGCTGCTCTTCCTGTCATGGGTCCAGCGCCCCAAGGTCCTGTTCTATCTCCTCTTGGCATGATTCTTTCACCTCTATTTTCGTGTTTATGCACGTTTTTACATTTATTAGATTATGCACAGAAATATATAAGAGTTACGGCACAACTACATTAACATATAAGAGCTAAGACACGACAGATTAGTTGATTACAATGTCTCGAAGACGGTGCAGACGAGGAGGAAGAGGAAGATTCCCCAAACCAGTTTTCATACCGAACCCCTCAAAAGTAGAAAAATTCATCCCCGAACCCAAAACAACCGCCAACCCTATTCTGATCGAACCCGCAGAAGTCGAAGCCCTAAGACTGGTGGACCTCGAAGGCTTATCGCAGGAACAGGCAGGCACAAAAATGGGCGTCTCAAGAGGAACAATCTGGAGACTCCTTCAAAGCGCAAGAAGAAAGGTCGCCCAAGCCCTAACCGAAGGAAGACCCCTCACAATCACTCAGTAACCAGAATTTCTGCTTGATAACTTCCGCATATAGTACACTTTCCCATCATATTCAAGCTCTACAAGCTTGTCCTCCAGCAACAGCTTCTCAATAATCGACCAACTTGCATTTGTCTTCTTCAAGAACTCCTTAACTGCCTCTTCTCGCATGGGATGCACCGAAGTTATACTCAGCAAATCCTCTTCAACTCTCCCTGTGAAACTGAAGGCGTTACCCTCATAGCCAATCAAATATTCCACCCTGTCGGCACCAAATTTTTCTGCAAAAACCTGAAATGCCTCATTCACCGTCTCTTCTTTGGCGGCTTTGACCCAGCTTTCTGTTGGCGGTCTTGTCGGAATGGCGATGTATGCCTTATCAAGCCTTTTCAGCTGTTCCAAGAATTCCGCAATCTTTTCAAACTCGTCACCATAATCTATGCCATCAACAAGCATTGTTTCGCTGACAATTGTGCCCGTAAACTCATTTGAAAAATCGCTTACGCCTTCCAAGATGGTGTTTAACTTCAAGTCTTTGTGTGGTCTGTTTATTTTCTTCCATATTTTTTCGTTGACGGAATCAACCTTTAAAGAGACGAAGTCTGCTTCCAGTAAATCTTCTTTTGTGTTGCTCTCCCAAGTCAGAGAGGAATTACTTATGACTGCTATCGGTATTCCAAGCTGCTTTAGAAGAGAAATTTCCTTGCCCAAGTTAGCGTCTAAAGTTGGTTCTCCGTCTGCAACAAACGTCAGATAGTCAATAGGCTCATTTCTTTGGGTTGCTTCGTTAACTTTGCTTTTGACCTGTTCGAAAATGCTTTCTGGCTTGTAGAACGGTCTCCTTGCTATTGTCATGTCTCTGGTTTTGCCTACTTGACAGTAAACACAAGCGTATGAACAATTTTTTGGTGGAATATTGTTTATTCCCAGACTTCGACCTAATCTCCTTGAGGGGACAGGTCCGAAAGCCACTGTTTCCGTTTGTTTCAAATCAGATACTTTCCAGTTTTCAGAGGATTGTTGGTGTTTACTCCTTCTTTTGGTTTATTATATGGAAGCGGATGCCCACAAAAAGAAACAGCCCCAAGTAAAATGTTAGCACTGCCACATTAAATAGTGGACCAAAAAAGTTCTGTCCTCCTAAACCGCCTCTCACCAATTCGATACTGTGAGTTAATGGAGAGAACATGGATAGAATCTGCCCCCAAACAGGTAAATCTTGGACTGGAATGAAGACGCCGCTTATGAACAATAATGGAATACGGACAAAGTTTAGTGGCATCATAACTTGTCCTGGACCTTGACCAGGTATTGAAGCAAACATGATTCCCATAGCAGCGAAACCTAAGGCTGAGAGCCCCAAACCAACTGCTAAAGCTATAAAGTCTGTAACGATTGATTGAAAGAATATGACGCCTACTATTATGGGAATGATTGATACTCCTATTCCATAGATGAACCCTGCAATCGTCTTTCCTAAAAGAACAGTGCTGAGCGATACCGGCGCAGACAGAAACCTGTCGAAGGTGCGGATTCTTTTCTCCAAAGGTATGGTTACGGGTCCAATGGATGAAGATGCGAAGAAGATTGATTGGGCAACAAGCACAGGAATCGCTTGGTCAATAGGTATATTTCGTCCTATCACAAAGGACAGGAACATGGAAAACGGAAACAGTATTCCAAACATCAAAGACGCAGGTTTCGCATAGTATATCCGAATGTCCTTTTCTCCGATGGCCCATGCAACTCTTATGTCCTTCAGGATACGCTTAATTCCTACCACAAACAACACCCCATTTCCTATAAACCAATTTTTTTGCCTCGTTTACTCCCTTTGCGCTTCATTTCTGGCATTATCCCCGTAAGCTTCACAAACACATCCTCTAGACTTGGACCCAACGTATTCACCGTATGCATTTCCAAATTGTTGGCTGACGCATATTCCCATATCGCAGAGAGTACCTTTGGCGGATTCTCCGTGTTAAGCCTATATTTGTCTCCATGCTTAGCAACTTCGGTGACTCCTTGAAGCTTCTCAAGCTCTGCGGTCACGTTGTTTGCGGCGCCAACAAAAGAAACCTCGATGAACTGGAGCTTTTTTATGGTTTTCTTGAGCTTCTCCGGAGTATCAATTGCCGCTATCTTCCCGTTATTGATTATGGCAACGCGGTCGCACATCTGGTTAGCCTCCTCCATGTTATGTGTTGTGAGAAAGATTGTTAGTCCATCCTCATTCAACTTTCTAACCAGATTTCTTATTGTTAAGACGCTTTGAACGTCAAGACCTGAAGTTGGCTCGTCGAGGAAGAGGATTGATGACTTGTTCATGAGCGCCATTGCTATACAGAGACGCCTCTTCATTCCTCTCGAGAAGCCCTGCACACTTTCTTTTCGTCGGTCAAATAAACCAAACAACTGCAACAGCTCTTTTGCTCTCTTTTCCCTCTCAACCTTGGGTACATCATACAGCCTCGCAGTGAAGATCAGGTTACCCCAAGCCGATAGGTCTGTGTAAACGTTAGATATGTCGGGCACTATCCCCATCAGCTCCTTGGCTTCCACCGATTGCTCCTGAATGTCGTAACCCATAATTTCCGCGGTTCCTTCTGTAGGCTTAGATATGCCCGTTAACATTCGGGTTGTCGTCGTCTTTCCAGCCCCATTGGGACCCAGAAAACCAAAGATTTCACCCTTCTCCACCTCGAAGCTTATGTGGTCAACAGCCAAGAGCTTACCATAAGCTTTCGTTAAATTAACTGCCTTTATCGACTTCATCATTTTTTACGTCCTTACTATCACTTCTCTAATCTAGAAAATCAATCTAGTGGAACATCATCTATCTCTTGTTTTTGCTTTTATACATTTCACACCAAACCTAATGTATCGTTGGAATCTTAGGAAAGGAAACTGTTCTTTACTTGTACACTCACGAAAGTAACTTAAGACGAGAAGTGGATAGTTATTGTTGACTTTAAATGTCAAAGAAAAATGATTCTGTCGACTTGAAATTACACATGACCGTGAAAAGCTTAGCCGTTCTGCGAGGGAAAATAATCTGTATTCTAAACGAGCTTGTTAAGAAAGCTGAATTGCTTCGCGAAAAAGAAGAAGAGGGCGAGGATGCAAACCATCTTCTAGAAATGATGTCTGACAACTTAAATGAGCTGCTTGAACTTTTTGAGCAGAAAAAAGACCTGCGAACTCGAATTGAGCAACTAAAGAGTGTCGAAAAAGAGCAGATAAAAAGTTAAGCCTGACCGCAGACTTCCCCTGTCGGTCACTTCGTCTGTGGCATACGGGAAAAATGATTCTCTGGTGTGTGCCAACAAGATATAAACGTAGCCAATTGGTACTTCAATGTAGAGAAGAAATGTGTGAACTCAAGGTAATAGTAGAAAACGAAGTAGCATTTGAAAATGCAATCTATGCAAAAGTTGTTGAAGACAAAGTGGTCGTCAAAGATGTCCTAGGAAAGTCAATGGAATTCAAGAACCACACAATCACAGAAGTTAACATAACCAAAGAGCAACTTGTTCTCTCCCCAATAACAACAAAAAAATAGAATAGTTTCTGTGAAGAGGCTGCTCCAAGAAACTCTGGACGCCACACGCTAGACACAGCGTAGGCACTAGATGAATCCAGTATTGTTTTGAAAAACTGTTTCTATATCTGTTTTAAGATTTGTTTCCACAACTCTTCAATAGCCTTCGACACTCTGCTTTCCGGCGAATACTCTACGATAGATTTTCCTGCAACCATGGCTTCCGTGACAATGGGGTCAAAAGGTATTTTTCCAACAACCTCCACGCCGTTGGACCCACAATACTCGGCTATCTTAGATGTGTTTTCCTCGTTCAAATCATACTTGTTTACGCAAACAAGGGCAGGAATCTTGAAGTGACTCAGCAAACCCAAGGCACGCTCCATATCGTGGATGCCCGACAATGTTGGCTCCACAACTATCAGCCCCACGTCAACTCCGCCCACAGACGCTATCACAGGACAGCCGATTCCAGGCGGTCCATCATTGATGATAAGCTCGCAGTTTTCTTTTTCAGCAATCTTTTTGGCATTCTTTCTCACCAAACTCACAAGTTTTCCCGAGTTTTCTTCTCCCGGATTCAATAGAGCATGGGACATGGGACCATACTTGGTCTTCGAGATGAAGGCGTACCCTGAAACCCGTTTTTCCAGCTCTATTGCAGCTACTGGGCAAACGTATGCACAGACGCCGCAGCCTTCACATAGAACAGGGTCAATAGTTACGTTCTCTATGGCGCCGAATCGGCAATGCTCTTCGCATTTTCCGCATTGGACACACTTGTCGTCATCTATCACAGCAACTCTGGAGGCTTTAAACTCCTGTTTCTCCAGCACCTCAGGTTTCAATAGCATGTGAAGGTCTGGCGCGTCAACATCGCAGTCAGTCATAACAGCGCTTTTGGTTAACACTGCAAGAGACGCAGCCACACTTGTTTTCCCAGTTCCTCCCTTTCCACTCAACACTGTAATCTCTTTCACCAACACACTCACCTCTTTATCATGTCACTAACTTCCAGAAACTTCTCCTTCCACTCAGGCATCTCAGCCACGAACGGCACTCCACGAGAATACAGTTCCGCAATTTTCTTGCTAAACGGAATCTCCAACAACACAGGAATTTTCTCTTTTTCACAGTATTCGTAGACTTTTCTGTCTCCTAGCCCTGCACGGTTTATTACCACGCCCATGGGAACTCCAAGGTCTTTCAAAACCTGAACGGTTATCTTTAGGTCGTGCAAACCAAAGGGAGTTGGCTCGGTCACAAGGATACAGTAGTCCGTTTTGTGGACGGATGCAACCAAAGAACAGGCGGTTCCAGGTGGAGCATCTATCACCACGTTCTTGTCTGTTTTCATCTGGTTCTTGACTGCCCTTATCAGCGGGACAGCCATGGCTTCGCCAACATTGAGTTCCCCATAAACTATCTCAACACCCTTGGCTTCTCCCTTTTTGATGACGCCAATCTGCCTATTCTTCTCAGTTATTGCATTCTTGGGGCAGACAAGTGAACATCCACCGCAGCTGTGACATAATTCGGGAAAGACCATAATCGTCTCTTTCGCCACAAACAGGGCGTTGTAAGCGCAGAACTTGGAACATTTCCCACAGTAATCACAAAGCTCCTCCGCGATTACCGGAACTTTAGTGCAGACTGGTTCTGTTTCATGGATTTCAGGTTGTAATAAAATGTGGGAGTTCGGTTCCTCAACATCGCAGTCAAGCAGTTGCACATTTTCTAGGGACAGCGACAGATTGACTGCAACAGTTGTCTTTCCTGTTCCGCCTTTTCCGCTGGCAACCGTGATAATCAATTTTTTTCCTCTTCTTTTCGGGGTTTGCCTGTTTTCTAGTGGTGATGAGCCTGATGGCAGCCATGTGTTAGCTCTTGTAGCTCATTGTTGTTGTATGCTTTAACGACATCTTTGACAGTGTTTGCTTCAGTTCTCAGCACAGCGACCTCCGCATTTTGGAAGACTCTTAATGCTTTTGGACCTAACCCATAAGTGATTAGTGCTTTTGGTTTTAATTGTAGAATTCGGTCAGGCGGAAGACCTACCCCACCAAAATGCTCGCTTGTGTTAGCTATTGTCCCTTGCCCTATCACATTACCTTCCTCATCTAAATCGATGATGGCGTAGAAAGGCGCTCTCCCAAAATGTTGAGAAAGCTGAGCATCGATACCTTTGTCATCTGAGACTGGAATCACAATTCTCGCGTTCACTTCCTTCCCACCTCCCTTCTCCTTGAAATCCGTCAAAAACCTCTCAAGCTTCCTTCAATTTCCAACCTTAAATATTTAGTGTACAAGGTTTTTTATCGCCCTCTGCCTCTTCCCATTCCAAAATGCCCACCAACAGTCGGATTGTCTATCTCTTTGAGTTCTCCCTTCTTGTATTTCTCAACAGCCTCTCTGATGTTTCCAGAAGCGCCTGTTACAATCTTTATTCCCGCTGCTGATAGGACATTGAATGCGTTGGGTCCAACATTGCCTGTTATAACCACGTTGACGCCCATGTTTGCTACTGTCTGAGCGGCTTGAATTCCAGCTCCATGTGCTGCATTAGTAGAATCATTTGAAACCGCCTTGAACTCCATAGTCTTCGAATCAACTATCACAAAGTATGGACATCTGCCAAACCTCGAATCCACATTTGCATCCAGACTTCCTGAAGAGGCTGAAACACATATTTTCATTTTAATCATTTCCCTCCTGTTTTTCATTCCGTTTTCTATTTGGTTGAATTTTTATCCGGTTTTTCAGTCTCCAAAAACTCTTCCACTTTCTTCACAATCTCTTTGAAAGCTTTTGCGGATTGAGAATCCACATGTCCCGTTACAAAAGGTACGCCCTTATCCGCTTCCTCGCATATCTTTGGGTCTATCGGGATTTGCCCTATAAATGGAACATCCAAGTCTTCCGCTAGTTTTTTTCCTCCACCCGCTCCAAGGATGTTGATTTTCTCGCCACATTTTGGACAGGTGAAGCCACTCATGTTCTCTACTATGCCTATCACGGGGATTCCCATTTTTCTGGAGAAACTCACCGCCTTTCTCACTACGTCCCCAGAAACCTCTGAGGGTATGGTAACTATAATTGTGCCGTCCATTTCAGGAATGAGCTGCATTATGCTTAGAGGCTCATCGCCAGTGCCCGGAGGAGCGTCGATGAAAAGAAAATCAAGTTCACCCCACATAAAGTCTGACAGGAATTGCCTAATAACCTGCATCTTCAATGGTCCACGCCAGATAACTGGAGTTTCTTGGCTTTTCACGAGAAAGTCCATGGAAACCACTTTGATTCCCTCTGGACCAGTTACGGGTAAAGCGCCTAGAGGCGAAACCTGACATTTCTTTCCCTTAACGCCAAGCAGTTTTGGTATACAGGGTCCATGTATGTCGATGTCTAGAATTCCAACCCGGTCCTTGTAACCGTGCAGTGAAAAAGCCATTGCCAGATTTGCTGCTACTGTGCTTTTGCCTACGCCCCCCTTTCCGCTGATTACTGCGATCTTATGTTTGATGTGGCTCATGTTCCTTTTGAGTTTCTGCTCTTTTTCCTTGAACTCGATTCTTTTTTTGTTGGCGGTCTGTTTCTCCATATCTATCTCTCTTTAAATTATTGTAGATTGTTCTGTTTACAAATCCAAACATTTAATAAACCTTTCGTTTAGTAAAATAACCGCTGACTAAAAATGGATAAAATTGACTGGACGCTAATCAAACAACTCCGATCAAACGGAAGAAAAACATACAAGGAATTAGGAAAAGCAATAGGCTACACCAGTCTGGGCGCAAAGAAAAGAATTGAGAAACTGCGTAACAAAAATCTTATCCACATCTCAGCCCTCGTAAACACAGAAGCCCTAGACCTGCGCCTAGCATTAATTCTGCTCGAAATCGAAAGTGCAGAAGCCATGAGAAAAATTATTGATCGATACAGCAAATGCCCCCGCGTAATAAACTTCTTCACAACTATTGGCGGCTATAACCTCATCGCCTTAGTGATGGCGGAAGATCAAGCCACTCTTGAAAGCGAATCAATGGAAAAATGCGCGTTGAGAAGCGGTGGAGGGATACGTAGATCCGAGTTTTATCTCATAGGAAGAGTCCACCACTACCCCTTCTTACCTTTGAAAACAGACACCTTAAAAGAGAAAGGCGATGTCACCCCATGCGGCGTCCAGTGTAAGGACTGTCCCTCCTTCCAAGATGAAAAATGTGTTGGATGCCCCACTTTAAGCTATTATAGAGGCCCACTTGAATGGTAACTGCACACGCAACCTGTGGGCACGTGCTTGAATGTATGTATTTCTGGAAGAGGGAAAAGCTTTAAAACTCCCGAATAAAAGGGAGTTTGCGAGGATATTATCTTTTGCTAAAAATCAGCAAGGATTTAATAGTGCTCTCAAATGATGTCATAGTGAGGTAGGTGGATTATGGCAGAAATAGGATTAAGGCCTCGAATGCTAGTCAAGGATGTAATGACCAGTCCCGCAGTCACCGTCCCAGAGAACACACCCATTGACAAAACGGCTCAACTCATGGGCAACGATCGACTGGGCTGCATTATCGTGACCAGCAAGGACGGTAAAGCTCTAGGAATCATAACTGAAAGCGATCTTGTGAAACGGGTTTTAGCTAAAAATCTCCGAGCAAACAAATTAACCGCTAAGGAAGTTATGTCAACGCCACTGATCACCGTAGATCCAGATTTGGAGCTGACTGAAACGGCGAGGCGAATGAGTAAACTTGATGTCCGACGATTGGGTGTTATCTACAAAGGAAACCTCGTGGGCATAATCTCTAGCAGAGACATTTTAGCTATAACCCCTGAGCTTCTCGAAAACATGCAAGAGAAAGTCCGCATAGAACGGGAACCAGAAGTGGAAGAAGAGAGTTCAGAATCCGCTCCTTTAGCAGGATATTGTGAACAGTGTGGAATATGGTCTGACGACCTCCATGACGTGGAAGGAACTTATTTGTGTGAAGAGTGCCGGACGGAACTCTAAAATTAACAATTGACGTCAGTCTTTGGCAAATTAGGATATTATGGACAAGACTTGTGTAGTTTTATCTATAGTTTGTGTTAAACAATAATCATAAATCCATCCGCTCGTCGTATTACGAATGCTTAAGAGCCTGATGGACATACATTCTTGAAGGTGGATACTTGCCCGTAGACTTAGTCCTTAATGGCGCCAAAGTCTTTATTCGTGGAAGCATTGTTGAAGCAGGCATCGCCATCAATAAAGGAAAAATAGTTAAAATAGCCAAGGATACAAACCTTCCCCCAGCCTCCACAAAAATCAATTTGAAAGGTCAAATAACGCTTCCAGGTCTCATTGACCCTCATGTGCATCTGCGCGACCAGCAGCTAGCTTACAAAGAGGACTTCTTCACAGGAACAGCTGCCGCAGCAGCTGGAGGTGTAACCTCGGTTGTTGATATGCCTAACAACAAACCTGTTACCATGGACTCTTTATCCCTTAAAGAACGGATGAAGCTAGCCGAAAAGCAGGTGGTAATTAATGTTGCTTTCAACTCGGCTTTTCCCAAGAGAGTGGAAGAAATAGCTGAAGTAGTTAAAGCGGGGGCGGTTGGCTTCAAGGTTTATCTGTCAAGTAGGATTGGGGGGATCGACATTGATGATGACGAATTGCTGGTTGCGGCGTTTCGGGAGGCTGCGGTGGAGGGAGTTCCTGTTGCGGTGCATGCTGAAGACTGTAAAATCATTGAGGAACGGAGAAGAGAAATGGAGCTGTCTGGACTTGATGACGCGGAGGCTTATGTGATGGCTCATCCTCCGGAAGCCGAGGTGAAGTCAATACAGCGTGTTATTCAGTTGGTGAAGAAGTCTGGCGTTCAAGTTCACTTCTGTCACCTAAGCTCGGCATTAGGATTGGATGCTGTTCTGGCAGCCAAGAAGGCAGGTTTACCCGTGACTTGTGAAGTTACTCCACACAATCTGTTATTGTCTTCTGAACAGTATGGACGTTCTGGATTTTTTGCTCTTACCGATCCTCCCCTGCGAACACAAGATGATATTTCCGCTCTGTGGAGTGCCCTTAAGCGTAGTTTAATCGATGTGATAGCTTCGGATCATGCCCCACACTCTCTTGAGGAGAAGAGTGTTGATTCTGTTTGGGAAGCGA
>CBFCZR010000052.1:0-10425 GCA_965602795.1 Candidatus Bathyarchaeota archaeon
TCACCGCCACAACAGACTCAGCAACATCTCCAGCCTCTCTTTTAACGTAACCAACAAAACTATCCTTGATAAATCCGGGACCAAGAACCACAATCGGACTGTTGACAGAAGCCCACGCCTCCCGAAGGGATTTAAGCGCATCCTTAAAAAACAGCAGCTTCTCCTGTGCCCTCCTTTCGGACTCAAACTTGCCCGGAAGCTTGGTTCCTCCCCCCGCCTTCACATCGAAACCATACTGCCGCAAAACAGCCACACAATACTCCTCATCATCAATCGAAATTATGGTAAGAGGCGCAGCCGTGACTTTGCTCGCCCGCTTTAATCGGTCTAGCTCATGCTTGAGCCAACGCTTTTTGACGATGGATACAGGCCTATTCACAGAAACATCTATCGTATGCCGCGAACCCTTTATGCTCAAACTTTCAGGCGCATCAACCACTATCCCGTTCACCCTCAAACGATTAAGCACCCTGTCCCAATACATCTTCTCAACCTTCACACCCAAATTAACAGGAACCCTCTTCGCCTTTGTCGGCCGCGCATACTCATCATCCGGTTTCACCTGCCTACTGGTGCGGGCGTAAACCTCATCCTTCTCCATAATAATGTTGTACAGGTGCCAAAGGTCATCCAGACTCTCAGGCATAACCTTCGCGAAGCCCTTCTTAAGGTCTAATCTAAAAATCTTCAAACAGACTCTACCCTCTAAACCAACAACATGAGATAAAACTCTAAACAGCTAAAAAAGGTAATGATAAAACCACAAAAAGAAAGAAAAAAGGAGGCAAAAACCTCCGCAACTGTTTGCTAAGCTAGGATTTCTTCGAAGGTTATCAGTTTCACTTTCAGCGGCTGATTCATCGCATTCGAAATCCGAGCAGCAACAACATAGTTGATGCCCTGTTTTTCAGCAATATCCACAAGCCTCTGAGTTATCACGCCGTCAAAGACCACCGTGTCAATATTCTTTGTTTTTTGAAGTTTGTCAGCAAGCTCTCTCACCGGCATCCGATCCACCTTCTTCATCTTTTTGTCAAGAAGCACAGCCTCCAAAGTTCCAGTCAACTCTTTTGCGGTTTCAACAATTTGTTTAGGAACCAGCTTCTTCCGCCGCTCCTTCTTCGCTCTCTTCGGCTTCACTTTAACCGTTTCGACAGGAACCTTCCTTTTCAGAGCTTGCTCGATCTCGCCGAAAGTCAGGTCCTCTACCTCTTTGCCTCGCGGTGCCCTAGCAACATACTTAACCTGGGTTACCTGCTGAAGCTCCTTGAGAATAAGGTCTCCGCCCCGGTCGCCATCCAGAAACGCGGTGGCTTCCCGTTCTTTGCATAGCTTGATTATGCTCTTTGGGATTTTGGCACCTTCAAGAGCAACAGTGTTCTGTACTCCAGATCTTAACAGGTTAATTACGTCTGCCCGTCCCTCAACAACAATTATTTCCTTTGCACTGTTAATTTCTGGCCCCGCAGTCAATCCTTCAGGTCCATACTTTTCTACTCTTGCCAGCCGCAGCATCTCTGAAACTTCCCTGAAAATCTCGTCTGTACCAGGCATAGTTTCGACAGTCCACTTCCGAAGAACGTCCTTGGCGCGGTTTATGATGACCCGCCGTCTAGCGTCCCGTATGTCCTCTATTTTGTTCAGAATAACTTTCGCTTTGCAGGGTCCTACGCGGTTTATGCTTTCGATGCTGGCTGCGATAATGGCTGTGGACACTCTGTCCAGGCTTGTGGGTATGTTTATGTTACCCGTGGTTTTGTCTTGTTTTGAGTCTAAACTAATTTCTATTCTTCCGATTCTACCCGATTTTTGGAGTTCTCGGAGGTCAAGTTCGGGTCCAAACAATCCTTCTGTTTGTCCAAAAAGTGCCCCGATTACATCCGGTTTTTCAACTACTCCCTCCACTTCGAATCGGGCGCGAATAACATACTTTATCGTAAAAGTTTGTGCTGATTTCGTTTCTATTCACCTCAATCATGATATTGTGTCCCCATTAAAACTGAGACGATTCTGATTAAACTCTTCAGTGTCTATTATACTTTACGACTTGCCGCACCTATTTTTCAAAGTTTCAAGATAAGACGCCAAACCCTCAATGTCCTTAACATCCCGCCCAACCAAACCCAAAAGCATCCTCCAAAACAGCAGATTAGGCACTATTTTCATCCCTTCAAGACGACGAGCCATACGACGAGTCCATTCCTTGCCGCGCCTATCAAAATCAAACAGAAGAACAACCTCACTTCTCTCTTTTCGTTCTATTTCGCAGAGAACATCAAGAAAAGATTTACCTGAAGTCTTCGCCAAGACCATGTCGCCACTTATCCCCAACCGGTGGAGAGATTGGACATCATTTTTGCCTTCCACAACAATTGGAATGCCATTTGCGGATTGTTTTGCTAGTCTCTCCAAGAGCTGCTGAATTTTTTCTAGTCTCTTCTCTGTTTTCGTTGACAACGCGTTTACCTGGTTATCTCTATCTTCAACATCCTTTCCAGCGTCTCTGGATGTCTCTGGAAATGTTCTCGGACAGGCTTCAGGATATCAACCAGAGCTTCGGCGACGCCATTCTTCAGGTCTAAGGGATGTATTTTGCCTTCGCCGTAGACGTTTACAAGGCTCTCGAAACTCTCAAAAGTTTCTGGACCACCATACTTGGCTGGACGCGGTATCTCTAAGCAGTCTTTTTCGGGGAAGACTATGAGTTTAGCCAAGTCAATTATAGGATTTCCCTTCACCACTTTGGGAGGACAATAGGCGTTCTTTATTTTTGAGGCGATTTCTTCGGGGCTGTCGTGAACGAGTATGCTGCTCTGGGGGATGCTTTTGGACATTTTGGAGCTTATCTCCACGTTCAGCTCTGCGTTTTCGTCAAACGCTTTTTCTGCAGCCTTAGGTCCTTGAAGGCCAATAAGTAAGGGTGTGTGGATGCATGAAGGCTTTTTCCATTTGAGCTTCTCCGCTGCGTCTCTCGCCAGCATATGGGCTTTCCTCTGGTCTATGCCCGAGCAGGCTACGTCTAGGTCCATCTCGAAGATGTCTGCTGCTTGCATGGTGGGATAGAGGACCCATGCTGTTTCGATGTCGGTCATGCTCGTTTCCCGTCCCATAACAGGCAGGGCGCGCCATGTTCTTTTCACTGAGACGCTTTTGGCTATGCGGACGACTTTTTCCCAGTAGTCTACTTTGTCGGTTATGTCTGATGCCCAGCGGAACTCCACCTTGTCTGGTCCTAAGCCTAGGGCTGTGAAGATTTGTTTCAGGTATTCTCCGCATGTGCGGATGTTTTCCATGTCTCCGCCTAGTTTGTTGTTTATCCATGAGTGCCAGTCCGCTAGGAAGATGGTGAACTTGAATCCAGCTTTTACTAGATGCTTGATTTTTGCTGAGCACACCAAGCCTATGCCTATGTGTAGTAGTCCAGAGCACTCGAAGCCCCAATATGCTCGGGGGCTATCATTTGTCTCTAGTAAGGTGCGGATTTCTTCTGGAGTTATGACTTCCGCAGTGTTTCTCAATACCAGGTCAATTCTTTTCTGCAGGTCCAAGTGAGTTGCCTCTTATCTTCACTCATTTTGTTCTAATAACTTAAAAGTTCTTGTTGAAAGTAGCTTATATGAAGAAAAAAGGGGGCTAGAGATGTTCTGGTTTATTGGTTGTCTTCTTCGTCAAAGATGAAGAGTTCGTCGATGGTTGTCTGCAGCACTTTTGCGATGTCGTGCGCCAGTTTCAGGGAGGGGTTGTATTTGCCTTTCTCTAGGTATAGGACTGTTTCTCTGCGTACTCCGACCTTCTTTGCCAACTCCTCTTGTGTCAGGTTGTGTCGCGCTCTCAACTCTTTGATTCTTGTCCGCATCATAGGTCGCCTTTTCTGCTGTAATACCAGCTTAACAGACCATATGAGATGCCATTGACGAGCATTATTGCGATTATGGCCCATCCAGCTTCAAGGTCAGGCAAATCTAGAAACTCTGTTCCGAAGATATTGAACAACAATAGTGAAATCATGAAAGCAAGGCTGATATAGTATGTCCCAATGGCTGCTCTTCCGATGATCTTTAGGGTGCGTTCATCGTTGACAGGGTAACCCGATTTTTTGTCTCTATGGATTTTCCACAAAACAAAGACGCCAACCAGCAGCACGAGGACTGCGTTCACGATTAAGATTATTGGCCATGTAAAGCCGGTCATTGTTTACGTGTCTCCTTTTTGTTTCCTGCAAAGGATAATGTGTTGCCAGTGCTTATCAGGCCTATTCCGGTTATGCCCACAACTGTTGCGATGCCTGTGTGGTTTGCGCCTATGATTGGTTCTCCGAAAGCCATCAGATATGCGCCGATTAGGCATGTTGCTATTCCAAGGATGCGGATGATGTTGTTCCATTTTTTCAAAGTTTTTCCTCCGTTGTTTATTTATAACATTTTGTTATGTATTTCTAACTCCATGTTAGATAAATATAACATCTGGTATTTAAGGTTAACGGCAAATCACGCACCAAAAAGGGTACCACACGAAGCGTCAACTAAACCCAACAAGAAAAATCAACTAGAAAAAAATGCGCCCTCAAGGCTGACGTATGAGTTCCTGTAAACTGCTTAAAGTTGCCCGATAACCCACATAACATATCAGAACACATGCAATCGCCGATAGAACGGGGGCTGCAAGGAGAGGAAACCACTCCAAGATATGAAGGCTGTAAAGGAAAGGAGGCAGAAAAGTGACCCCTATGCATACAGCAATAAAGAGCATACCCAACAATACACCTTTCTGGTCAATGAAGCGCGCTCTTGGAACTTCGGTGAAGTCTGGAAAGCGGCTGCCTAAAGCCAAACCAACAAAAGCGCACTCAAAAAGCGCTGCAAACAAGGCCACAATCACTGCAATCAGGGCTTCGAATCGAAGCTGCAGCATTACTTGTATGAAGGCTGTGAGGACGATCAGAGCAAAAAATGGGGGAGAGAGGGCTGTGGTGAGTTTTGATCTGACAATTTCTTTCTCTTTCAAGGGGGTGATTACCAAGTTCAAGAAGGCGCTTCCTTCCTGACCAATCCCAGTTAATGTCATGTAAAAAGAGAACATTAGAACTCCCATTAATGGACCCCAGAATAGCGCTAATTGCTCAATTGTAGATGCATTAGTTTCCCAGGAGGTTTGGAAAGAGAAAAGAGAAATCAGGCTAATCGCCACGGGTATGGCAATCCAAATAATCATCTCTTTGCGTCTAGTCAAGCCGCGCAAATCCTTTTTTATCAAAGCCGATTCAGCAGCAGTGAATCCTAGGCTGCCGAGGAAACCTCTTTTAGGCGTATATGATTTTGAGGGCTTCAGCTTAATGGAGAACGGAGCGGGAACCCAGTATGTTTCTCTGAGTTTTACGCCTGCCCAGAGAAACGCGATTGCAAGCCCCAAACTGGATACAGAGTAAAGGATTACTTGCAAGGTTGCTGTATTCATATAATTCATTATTGCTAGAGAGGGCCAAAGTATGGGTATGAACCATGCGCTTTCTATTCCGCCCATGAAATGTTGAAGAATTGTAAACAGAAAATTAACGTTAGAAACAAGGATGAAAGCCACCATAACAACCAGAAACACCAGCATTCGTATGGCTACAGTTGTTCTGCCGCTACGCTTATAGAATGACGCTGACACGCGGTTTGTTATTGCTCTAACAATCTCAATCAGGAAAGCGCCCATGAACATTCCTAAGACGCCGAAAACCAAGCTAAGCAGACCTATGTTCACCATGTTAACGGATAAGGATATTCCTAGGGTTACGCCAAAAACCACTGCAAGTATGGGAGCCAAAAAGTAAATCATGGAGAGCACTGAAGCCAAAACAAACTCTACCGCCCTGATGGGAAGCCAATTGATTGCATCCGATGAACCCGCCGACGATGACTGACTGAACTCAAAGAGCAAACCATACATTATCGCAGCCAACATCATAAAAGATGGAAGAAAAATCGCGACCTGAACAAAAAATACACTTACACTCATGCCTTCAAGGAATGCGCCTACAAAACGGTTTGCAAGAAAGGCTGCAACCGGAAAAGCGATTACTGCAACAAGAATGTTAACGAGTGGAGATTTCGCGAATCCTGTGGGAACCGAACCCTTTGTCCTTTTGGCCCTCACAGAAGAGAGCGCCAAGATTTTAGCCATGTGCAATATGAGTTTGAAATTCAATATTATCTTCCTCATTTTCCGAGGGCTTCAACAATATCTTTGATGTCGCTTGTTCCTGTCAGTTTCAGAAAGATTTCTTCAAGCGTCGAATCCGGCATCCGAGATTCCTTACGCAACTCCGCGGGTTTGCCTTCCGCAAGCTTACTTCCCTGATACATGATCGCTATCCTGTCGCAAACAGCATCCGCAATCTCTAGAACGTGGGTGCTCATGATTGTGGTTACGCCCTCCCCAGCCAACTTGTGAATCAAATCTTTCACAATTCTGGCAGATTTAGGGTCTAATCCGCTTAAGGGTTCATCGAGGATCAACAGCTTCGGCTTATGCAACAGAGCAGCAATGATTGCAATTTTCTGTTTCATACCATGAGAGTAGCCGCTGATCATCTCGTTTTCGCGGTTCTCCAACTCAAAGGCGTCGAGGTACTCTTCTATGCGGGTCTTTTTTGTTTCTGCGGCTAAGCCATAAACGTCAGCTATGAAGTCCAAATATTCGAGTCCGGTGAGAAACTCGTATAGCCGCGGGCTTTCAGGAACATACCCCACAAGCTTCTTGACCTCCCAAGGATTACGTGAAACATCGGTTCCATAAACGTTCAAGTCTCCAGAGTCTGCCTTCAGGAGACCCATAATCATCTTCATGGTTGTTGATTTACCTGAACCATTTGGACCCAGAAAACCGAAAACGGTTCCATCGTCAATTTGCAAATCCAAATTTTGGACAGCCTGAATAGTTCCAAAGCTTTTACTTACATTTTCTAATTTAACTGCTGTTTGTGTTTTACTCAATTTTTATTGTCCTCCGTTTAGTTTTTTCATTGTTTTGATCGTAAAAGAAAACGTCCTCAATTTTGACTTTGAAGTAGTACGCTATCTTGAAAGCAAGCTCTAAAGAGGGGTTATATTTGCCTTTTTCCATCGCTATCACGGTTTGTCTGGTTACGCCGATTGCTTCTGCCAGGTCTTCTTGGGTCAAGTCATGCATGGCACGGTACACCTTAAGTTTAGTTTGCACGTAAAGCCTAGCCCCCATATTTGTGGCGGTAGTAGACTCCAAAAATTACGCTTAAAAACATTAGAACACAAGCAGAATACATCAACGTGTAACCTATCGACGAAAAAGAGGCAGGGTAGCCGCCGTTACTAAGTGTTACCAGAACAACACCAACAACGGTTGTTCCTAAAAGGAAAACGTACATCGACGTGGTGGACGCTTTCTGGTTTATCAGTTGTACACGCTCATCGACAAGATTTTGCTGGTCTTTGCGAACCAGAATCCTAATAAAAGCCACACCAACGACAATGAGGATTAGAGGTAGGAAAGGGTTTCCAAGTTTGATAACCAAAGGAATCAATACTCCTAAACTGGCGGCGATAACCACTCGACAGATTGTTGCAATTTTATGGTTCATTATCACACCGTATGCAGGAACATACACCACTAAATGTAATATAAACTTTACTTTAAGTAAGGTCTATTTTACATCGTCACGTAAGTAATCTAACATAGCCAAGTTCCAGAAAATCAGCAGCACAACACATCAAAGCATCAGGGCTCTAAAACAAAGAACTTATAACCTTTCAAGGCTTTAACGCCCTAAATCGTAATCGGAGAGGGCAACTTTAACGAAATTCGATGAGAAACATTGCCACAAGTGGGCTCTTCTGCTGAAGGAAAGAAAACGCAAAATCGACGAAGCAAAAGAAGCCGTAGCTTCTGGAGAGTTTGAAAAGGCAAAAAGTTTGGTTGATGAGGTTTTCCATGGCGCCTCTGGCAGGAACAGCGACGCGGGCATGGAAGGCTCGTTGTTGTATCACATGGCTATGATAAGCAAGATGGGTGCCGAATCCCGGGTGGTTCTGGAAGAACTGAAGGTTGATGCTCCTTCTGTAGACAGGTTGTTGTGGCGTTTTTACAGTGATTTCGTTTCTGATGGTAAGGAGCTTCTGGTTGACATCGCGCCTTTAGAAGATAGTGTGGTAATGGCGGTGAAGAATCCAGCTCTCGGGGTTGAGGAGAAGCTTAGTCTTTTCAGGAGATTGAGTGAAGAAACCAGAAAAGTTGAGCAGATGCTGGACAGCGAGGACTCCGGAGTTGGGGATATGCTCCAAAGCTTGTTTCTGGAGTGGACTAGACATGTTGTTGAGATGCGTTTGCGTCAGGAGTATGAGACGATAGAGGGTTTCTTGATTGTGCACAGATTAGCTGAGGAAATGGGTGTAGAACAGATTGAGCAAGCTATGGCTAGAGCGGAGAAGAGGTTCGGTGATGAAACGGTTACCTCCGCCTTCAATGTTAGCTTAAAGGTTGGAATACCTAAAGCCAAACTTCAGAAGTTGATGCTTAGCGACCATTTCATCGAGCATAAGATGGACATGAAGAAGCTAGGCGGCTTCATGCGTTTCCTGAATTGCCCAATCCACGGAAGCCACAAATACATCGAAGCGGAACTGGGCACAGAAACCCAAACATCACAGCTCTTCTGCAAACACTTCTGCAAGGCACACGCTCAAGCCATGTTCGAAAAGTTCATTCCCTTCCCCGTGGAGGTGTCGCAGCCGCAGAGGATGGCGACTGACGGAAGATGCGAGTTCGGTATCAGGATTGCTCCCACTTCTGCTGCGCCAACCACAGAGAAGTATGTTCCCTTGGTTTTATCTTGGAACGTCACTTTAAGGTGCAATCTGAAGTGTGCACACTGCTACATCAACGCTAAAGATACGAAGCTGCCGGACGAGTTGAGCACGGACGCGGCGAAGATGCTTATTCACCAGATTACTGAGGTTAGCAGGCCTCTGCTGATACTGAGTGGTGGCGAGCCTCTGCTGAGAGAGGACATCTACGAGATTATCCGGTATGGTGTAGACCGTGGTTTGAGGATGGGAATGGGAAGCAACGGCATGCTCATCGACAACGAGGTTACAAGAAGACTTGAGGACGCGGGAATGGGGACAGTGGCTATCAGCTTGGATTCGAGCGTACCGGAGCGGCATGATGAGTTCCGGGGCGTTAAGGGATGCTGGGAACATGCTGTGAATGCCATCAAATCTTTGAAGAAGAGCAGGATTCAGGTTCAGGTTAACAGCACGGTGACTCCGCAGAACTACGATGAGGTGGATGATATAATGTCGCTGGCGGAAAGTTTGGGGGTGGAGAATTTTCACCTGTTTTTCTTGGTGCCTACAGGAAGAGGAACCGACATCGAGGACATAACGCCGAGGATGTATGAGGACATGATTAAGAGCACGCTAGCCAAAACCACAAAGTATAAGCTGAATGTGAAGCCTTCCTGTGCCCCCCAGTTTATGCGTGTCGCCAAAGAAGAGGGGGTTGACATGTCGCGTTGGGTCCGAGGCTGCATGGCTGGACTATATTACTGCCGCATCTACCCTTCGGGAGAGGTTACCCCCTGTCCATACATGCCGCTTAATCTGGGGAATGTCCGCGAAAGGTCCTTTAAGGATATTTGGTTCAACTCTGAGGTTTTCAAGGCTCTACGTGACTTTGACAGGCTGAAGGGAAAATGTGGAGTGTGCGAATATCGTGATGTGTGCGGGGGATGCCGTGCCAGAGCTTATGGTGTGAGCACTGAGCTTATGGACTTTTGTGGCGCATTGCATGAGCCAACAGAATCGAGTGGCGATTATCTGGCAGAAGACCCATGGTGCATCTATCAGCCTAGGGGTTCGAGAAAGGAAAAACAATAGTGTCAATAGCAAAATTTTTTCTGTATCCCTTTGGTAAGAACAGATTGTTAAGAGATGTGAAAAAAGATGAGTAGTGAAACAGTTTTGATGGAAAAAAGAAAGAAGATTGCTTTGGTTGCTCATGACAACAAGAAGGAAGATTTGCTGGAGTGGGTGAAATTCAATAAGTATCTTTTGAGTCTGCATGAACTTTATGCAACTGGAACAACAGGGAAGCTCATTGAAAAGGAAGCGGGTTTGAAAATAAATAGGCTCAAGAGTGGCCCGTTGGGTGGCGACATGCAGATTGGAGCCAAGATTGCCAACGGTGAGATTGATTTTCTGATTTTCTTCTGGGATCCACTCGAGTCTCTTCCTCATGACCCCGACGTGAAGGCTCTCTTGCGCATGGCTGTGGTGTGGAATATACCTGCAGCATGTAACCGCTCCACCGCAGACTTTATGGTCTCATCAACAATAATGGACAAAGAATACCCCCGAAGAATACCAGACTACGAAAATTACCGAAAACGCCGAATAGTCGAACCAA
>CBFCZR010000053.1:0-10391 GCA_965602795.1 Candidatus Bathyarchaeota archaeon
CATTCTGCCGCCCGGTGGAGCCGTTACTTCGGAGGGCAGACTGGCTGACGAAAGCAAGTTTCCAGGCGACGTAGTGATAACCGATGGCGTCTGGCAGAAAGGAAAAACTATCGGAGACGTAGTGGACACATTAAAGGGTGGCGACGTGATTTTGAAGGGTGCAAACGCGCTGGACATGGAAAGAAAACAGGCGGCTGTGCTGATTGGGCATCCGAAGGCTGGAACTGTTGCTTTGGCGATGCAGGCTGTGGCTGGGCGCCGTGTGAAGCTGATTATTCCAGTGGGCTTAGAAAAACGCGTCAACGGTGACCTGTACGCCTTAACCGAGAAGCTGAATTCGCCTGACGCAAGCGGCTACCGCATGTTTCTTGCTCCAGGTCAAGTGTTCACCGAAATCGAAGCCATACAACAGCTGACGGGCGCCACTGCAGAGCTGATTGCAGCCGGCGGAGTATGCGGCGCAGAAGGAAGCTACATCCTTGCAGTCACAGGAACAAAAACACAAGAAAAAAACGCACAGAAACTCTGGAAATCCATCGCCTCTGAACCACCATTTTCTGAGACAACAAAATAGACCTGTCCCTAAACAAGATGTTGGTAGCCCGGGGGAGATTCGAACTCCCGTCAGAGGCTCCAAAGGCCTCCATGATTGTCCACTACACTACCGGGCTAAACAGTGTTCTCTGCTATATTTTTCCTCTTTAATATTAACCTTAACGCCTGTATTTCAGCAGAGAAACCTACCTTACATTGGCTTAGAAAGGTTGTAAAGAAAAAAGAGTCGAAGGGTACTGGAAGCAGCGATGCGTTGTTATTCTGTTTCGCTTTCTTCCTCTGCAGCTGCTTGTTCCTCTTCTTCTGCCGCCTCTTCCGTCGATTCTTCTGTTGCTTCTCCGATTACTTCTGCCTCTGCGAATCGTCTACCAATGTTAGTTATCTTTATTTTCAGCTTGTCTCCGGGCTTAGTGTTAGGAACAAAAACCACTAGTCCCTCGATTCTGGTTATTCCTTCTCCGCGGCGGCTGGTCTCCTCGATTTCTACTTCGTACTCTTTTCCTATTTCAACTGGTTTAGGAACTTCTCGGTCAAACCCTCTTCGTCCGTATGACATTTAACTACACCTCTCCCATATGGTCTACAGAACTGTTAGCGTTCCGTATTTTCCTGAGTTGAGCTGAAGCTGTCCCCTAAAGGATTTAATGTACCCGTTCTCGATTTTCACCCTGTCATCCACATTGACTTGGTCAATCTGGTCGTTCCACAAGGTCAAAGTAATGGTGCCCGTTTCATCCTCTATGGTGGCATCGGCAACTCGGTAGGTTTCGTTGGTGTATCTGGAGCGAACCTCGCGAGTTTCAGATTTCTCAATGACCTTCGCTTCAAGGTCCACTTTCCGTGTTCCATCTCTCAATTCATTAATTTTCAAATCTTTCGTCCTCTTGTTTTGTCAAACGCCGCCAAAATGAACCAGCCCGTCACATAACGACTTTACGCTTGCTCCGTTTTGTTGGCGAAATCAAAGGAGATTAACGTCGAATATAAGCTTTACCGCCTAACATCCGAAACCTTTTACAAAGAATGAAGTTGTCATCGGCGCCAAAACAGTTTGGCTCTTAGTTGTTTCGTATGCGAAAAACAGGCTGAACATCCTTCCGGTTCATTAACCGATAAACAACCGCAAAAGGAACCTTACAACGAAGGCAACCGTAGCTATTGTCGCAGCCCTTCCCCACGTAGTATTTCTCATTAACTTTATTATCACAGCGCTGAGAGCAGCTATCCAAACTTCTCCCACCCACAGAATCAATGTCCCCGCTTGATAAGCTAAGTTAGGTAACCACAACTCGTTGAAAGCAGAGATTTGAAGTTCCGCGTCTAAAGGCACACTCAAAACAGGTAGAGAAGAGAATGCCAGCGCACTTACCAAAGTGCAAACAGCGATAACTATGAAGGCGTGTCCAATGATGATGAAGAAACCGTTCCATTTACCCAATTCTTCTCCAAAAAGTTTCGCGACGATAAACACAATGCCCGCCCACAATATCCAATTCATAGCCACAGAAAACGCAACCGAAACAAAAAGGGAAATCATTGCCTCAGTAAACCCTAAAGCTTCGATTGGCGAAACAAAATTTCTGAAAAACACACCATCAACCTTCATCGTCAGATTCGCTGCATCCAGCCAAACCAGCCTGAACTCGATTCCTGTTATGTTCTGCCAATCCGGAGAATTGCTTGAAGACCAAGCTTGGTTTGACCCGACTTTGAGGGTTGCGTTTGTCCACTCTCCGCTTGAACTAGAAAACTCGGTTATTGTTGATTCGAAGTAGCTGGTCTCGCTGCCGGAGAATAATCTAAGGGTTCCCGAACTTGGAGCCAACCCCTCTTCCTGAATCCATTTGACCCAGAAGAACAGTTCATTGTAACCTTTCTCTCCCGAACAGTTAATGGACTCAAAGTCAGTGACCTTCAGCCAGATGCTTGTTTCGTTCAAGACCGAAGAGGTAACGCTGTGGTTACCATCCAAGTTTCCAATCTGATAATCAGCACCATCTAACGAAGGTAAACCGTTGGAGAACCAGCTATGCGAATTTGCCAGTGCCTCAGTCCAGCCATCATCTTCCGGTGCCCTGTTTTCGTACAATTGCTTCGAATTGTAGACAAATTGGAAAGCTACTGTTGAAGCTATTGCCAGCACTAAAACTAAGGTGACTCCTTTCCAGTCTGGTTTTTCAATGATTTTTTGGAAAGCTTTAACTGGAGAATACAAAACCTCAATTACTTCCCGACCAACCAACTTCAGCATTCTCCACAACAGTATATTGCCTATTCGTTTGCGTTTCTGGTTAGCTAAAAGAGTTTCCTAACCGCCTAATAACTGTTAACATCATTTTCATTGCTCAAGTCGTTGATGTCCTAGTGAATGGTTGCCGTTAGGTTAGCTTTAGCGCGAAGAAAATGACTGTGAGGATTAAACCTACAAGCAACATTTTTACTCCATGAAACAGTATATTTCGGCTGGATATTCTCCCCAGAATCGCACCCAACAGGAACATTATTGACAAAGCCAAAACCACGGAGATTTGAATAGCAGAACTGAACGAAAACGAGCCATGGATTGAAAGAAAAAAAGGTATCAAGCAGACTCCGCCTGTCAGAGCTGGAGCCCCGCCGCCTATTATTGCAGCCCACATGGAGGCGAAACGGCTGGCTTTACCTACCACACTATCCTTTAACTCTGTGAGCATCGACTTTTCTAAACTGTTAAGTTTTTTTGTTCCTTCAGCTTCCTCAGCCATATATGAACCAGCAAATCCTGACAAACCCATGGCTAATGTTGCACCTAAACCTGACCATATAACCCACAGTTCATTGGGGATGCCGGCTACGTATGCGCCTACGACTACACCTAGAACCGTGGTGGCTCCGTCAAACGCATTCATTATGAAGTATCTTCGGCTTATCGGCGCGACTCCACTGATTTTTATATACACTCTTATCTGATCAAGAAATTTCATGGAGTCTTAACCTGTTTTACATTCTTGCGGACCTGTCTTGAGGTGTTCTAACTTCTTCAACAATCCTTTTTCCAGCCGCAACCTCGTCGATGGAGTGTACAGTAGCACCCAATTCCTCTAGTTTCTTTTTGACATCCTCAAAGCTTATCCCGATTCCACCCACGATAATCTTTGCGTTTTCGACTTGCTGGTCTATCTCGTTTATGATTATGTTTACGCCTTCTACTCCCTGTAGATGGCTGAGAGCTTCAGAAAGTTCAACAACGCTGGGTTTATGAGGCTTTAAGACATCGAGGACAAGTCTTCGTATCATCTTAGAACGACGACCTTATAGTCTTAGCGCACATATTTAACTATTCCTCTAAACAAGCTGAAACAAAAATCATCTTGAATTCTTTTAGAAATTTTGCCCTGATCAACATACTTTCCTCGTTTAAACACTTGACTCCCATCATCACTTTTTCTTGTTTTTCAGATCAGCAGCCAGCTTTTCTCCAGTTTCCTCCACCTTTTTCTCTATTGTGGAGATCAGGTCTAGACGAATCTTTTTGATGGCTTTTCTCTGGTTTTCTAGAATGGCTAACGTTTCTTTGTTAGCTTCTTCGAGGTCTGATTTGATGTTGCCTAAAAATTTTTGGTTCACTTTTTTGTTGTATTCTATCTGGTCAGCCGTCTCAGTTATTGAGGCTTCTTGGGCTTTCCTGAGTGCAGCCAAGTTTCCCCCTACTTTAAGGAACATCTTAACGATTTCGGGGTCAAGTGGTTGTTTATGGTATACGATTATGCAGGTGATGCCTAGAAGGATGAAGGTCGCAGTTACGGATAACCACAAATAGGACTCCACGCTGAGACCGCCGAATACGCCTAGGATGTAAGGCCTTACAACGGCACCCGCTCCCTCGTTTATCAATAGGACTGCCATAGCAAAAGAACACATGATCGCTAGGAATGTTGCGAAGACAGATAACCATACATATATTGCTCTTTTTGCGACCATTTATTTGCACCTTGCTTTTGTCCTAATGTGACTATATATCATGAAAAGATTGTTTTTGAGAGTTGTTTCATGGGTTTTGCTTTGAAAGCGTTATGAAAGCAGAATGCGTATCTGAAATTCATGTTTCTTTAGGATTATTTTTTGTTTTGCGTGCCTTTTCGATACAGGCATGTTCTGCATGTTAAAGATTTAATGAGCGTTATCACTGGCAGATAACCAAAAATACAGCCAAAAAGCCTTAAACACAAACTCTCAGCAAAGGGTGAACTTGACTTCAGAGTCCGTGCTTAAGTCTTCTGTATGTAGTGTAATCCACATATTCCAAGTTCTCGTTTTCAACTTGATGGCGAACCGTAAACTTCTGCCGCTGCCTCTTCTCCACTATCTGCTTGGTTATTATAAACGAGTAGGCATCGCTTCCAGCCCCAGAGCCGTAACTGGCAAGCACCACACGCTCATCTGGTTTAGCAACATCTAGAACAGCCGCCAAACCGAGTGGAGAGGAGCCGGAATACAAGTTGCCGAACTTGGCAACTTTTAGGCTTGGCTCATATTGTTCTTCTTTGAATCCTATTTGGCGCGCAACCTTAACTGGGAATCTGGGGTTTGGCTGGTGGGGGACAAAGTAATCTACATCTTCCACTTGGAGGTTCAGTTGCTTCATGAGTGTGGTACAAGCTTTTTGGACATGTTTGAAGTAAGCGGGTTCACCGGTGAATCTGCCTCCGTGTCTGGGGTAAGGCTGTAGGTCTCTTCTCCAAAAGTCTGGTGTATCTGAGGTGCAGGAGTACCATCCCTCAACTTCAGCTATAACGTCTTGCATGCCGAAGATGAAGGCGGAGCCGCCGAAACCCACGAAATGGTCCAGTTCTCCTCCAAGCTCGTTTCTGGGCGCAGCTTGAGAGTTATCTGCTCCTATAGCCATGGCATAGTCCGTGTTAGTTTTTGGGTAATACACCAAAGCCGACGCGTCCTTGAACATGCTTGTGGCTGCTTTGCATGCAAATTCGGTGTCGATAGCATCCACACCTTGAACCCCATCAAGTTTTTCTTCTTCACCCAACTTCAGAACTTGGGCTACTTTAGAGGCGATGGGGTTAACCGCGTATGGGTTTGATTCTGAGCCGACGTAAACCTTGCCTATGAGGGACCTGTCCACTCCAGAATGAATCAAAGCCATTTTTCCGGCTTCTACTGCTGCGGTGACGGCGTCTTCGTCGATGAATGGCACGGATCTTTCCATGTTTCCCTCTTTGATTCGGAATCTTGAGGTGTAGACTCCATAGCCTACTATTCCTGGGGTTTCATACTCTTTCTTGGGTTTCTTTATTTCGTATTTTTGGTGTGGATAGTAGCCATCCGCGACCGTGAAGGCAAGGGAGATTGTTGGGATGATGTCGCTTTCTCCTACGGCGTATCTTCTTCTGAACCTTGGGACAACGTTTTTGCCATCAAAAGAGGAGAGGTCAATTTTGCAGTCTTTAATCAGGATGTCGGTTAGTCTTCCTGGAACTCTAGCTTTTCCGTCGTGGAATGAGACAATTCCGTAAATGTATGAGCCCATCTTGACGAATCTGTTAGTGGGTTGGCTGACGAGAGTGGAGGCTTCCAAGTTGCCTTGGTCATAGAAGAAGTTTATGTCCTTCATTTTTCCGAAGCTTTTTCTTCCGCACTTGCCACAGTAATTTTTGCCTCGGAAGTACTCTTTTCCGCAGAGGGTACACTGGCTGCCTTTCAGTCTGTCCCCTATGTAGGAGACTCTCCTTTCGATAGGTTCGCTGCTCATTCTTGGTTCCTCCCCAAAATGTGTATGTACGCTTTTGTGCCGAAACCCTCCAACTCTGAGACACAACCCAGTTTAGGCGGCTCTCCATTCAATTCCACCTGCCGGCTGTCAGCTTCTCCCCTTAACTGTTTAACAACCTCAAAGATTTGTGCCCCTCCGGTGGCTCCCAAGGGATTACCGTCAGCCTTGAGGCCTCCATTCAAGTTCACGAACAGCTTTCTTCCATCGATTTCGTAGAAGCCACAAGACTCTTCGCAGCTTTTGTAGATGTCAAGCCAAGCTTTTCCTCTCTTAGAGAAGCCCAAGTCTTCTAGAGATATCATCTCCAAGAGTGTGGATTGGTCATAGACCTCGGCTATCTGGATGTCGTTTATGTCAACTTTAGCCTGCTTGAGAGCTGCATTCATAGCTGAAGTGCTGGCTATGAATCCGGTTCTGTCCTCTCGTGAGGGAAAGGTGATGTAATCTGTGGCTGAAGAGGAACCTAAGACGTTAACTGGAGTATCTGAGCAGCGTTTGGCTGCCTCTGGACTTGTCAGAATCAGGGCTGATGCTCCGTCAGAGATGGGGGCAAAGTCAAAGAGCCCCAAGGGCTTACAAGATTTGTTCCGTGCATTCAGGACTTTGTCCACTGTTATGGCTCGATTGTATTGGGCGAGTGGGTTTTTGGTGGCGTTTTGGTGGTTTTTGACGGATATCTTAGCCAGAGCCAAGTAGAGTTTTTCGAGTTGCTTTTCTGTGATTCCATATTTTTTGATGTACTCTTTGAGGAGTAGTTCGTGGTTTGCTTCGGGTGTGCATCCTGCGTAGTAGCTCCACGGGTCTTCTAGGAGCATGAGGTCATCTCTGATTTTGTCCCAGCGGTCAGTCATTTTCTCCATCCCGCCCACTAGGACGATGTCGTATTTTCCTGATTGAACTCCATGACAGGCATTCAAAAAGGCGGAGCTGAAGGACCTTGTTTTTTCCATGGGAACATGAAGCTCCAGAAGCTCAGAAAAGAATCCTTCTTCTAACCCGATTTTGTTTGTGACTTGAAGGAAATAGTCTGAGAGGTAGCAGGCATCCAAATCTTTTCGTGTCATGCCCGCAGAATCCAGCGCCTGAAGTCCAGCCTCCTCTATCAGAGATTCTGGGTCTTTCTCGTAATGTTCTCCAAACTTTGTCCTGCCAACTCCTATGATGGCAGGGTTTTGTAATTTCATAAATTTAACGTCCTCTTAACAGGGATTGTATTTCTGGAAATATCCTCCTTTAAAGAGTTACCCCTTTCCGAGGCTTGAAAAACGGGTTTTTATGTTAAATTTTGGCGCTGGCTTGACTTTGAGGCGACATTTTTTGTCGGAGATTTAGGTGACATCCTCGAATAGAGGCTAACAAATCCTTTATTTGTAAGCCTGTGGTATTCGTAGGATAATCTTGGTGGCGTCATAATGTTGGCTGCTTGTATTGCTGCCCTCATGCTGGATACGTTGCTTGAGCCGTCTGGGCTGACTGAGCTTCTTTTTTTTGTGCTCTCTTTTGCCATAATCTTTGCTGTGCTTTCTGTCGTCTTTTATCTTGCAGGCAATGTTGTGGTTGGAGGAAGTAGAGCCAGCTTTAAGGACGCTTTTGCGATTTCTGTTCTTGGGACCCTTGTTTTGATTGTCTGTCTTTCGGTTTTTCGTCTAGAGGTGGCAATGGTTCTTTCGCTTATTGCTTGGTTGCTTTTGGTTAGGCATTACTATGAAACGGGAATTTTAGGTTCCATCGCCGTGGGGTTAACGTCGGTGGTCGTTGCAGTAGTTATTCTAGTTATTTTGAATATGCTTCTAGGATTTTCGACAACAATTTTTAGGTGGTTGCCTATTTTCTCGATCTTTTAGTTCTGTTTCAAGCATTAAGGAGACAAAGACAGTGAATCAGAAAAAAACAACAATCGTTCTCGGTTTAGTTTTCGTTTTGTTATTGGTTTTCGCCTATGTAGAGAACAGTTCCTTTTTCTATAGTTTAGGAGACGTTTTTGCGAATCCGCCGTTGGCTGTTTTGTTCGTTTTTGTTCACAATGTTTTGGTGGTTTCTCTTATTCTGCTGGGGATGACCTTCTATGTTGGGCTTGTCTTAAACTTCATGCCTAAAAAAGAGATAGAATACGTGGTTATCAATAACCCCCGCATCTTTGCCTTTGTTTTCACTATAATGATTATCTTCATAAGCATACTCCGGGCAAGCACGCTAGTTTACGGTCAGGTTTTCGTGGAAACTCTGGCTCTGGTCATCATTTTAAGCACCCCAAACGCAATCCTAGAAGGGTACGGAATATTCCAAACCATAAACAAAACGCTGAAAAGAAAGATGACCATGAAAGCCCTCGCTGCGATTTACACGATTTTTTTCATAGCTGCGGTTATAGAAGTAGGCTACGTGCAACTGCTGAAGGCAATGGTTTGAAACGCAGATTATTCGCAAGGCTAACTGAGTGAAAGATTTTCCATGCCTAGTTTTGTTCAGCATGTGTGGCTGTAACGGTTTTACCGAAAAAATTTAAGCGCCAAGCCTTAATGGTTGATATAGTGTGTTTTTGGAGGGAAATGTCGTGCGAATTTTTCATCACGCAACTGACGAAGAGGTTAAGAGAGGTCTGACTACAGACGTTTACTTTTCTAGAACCAAACAGATTCTTGAAGCCAAAAAGCTGGATAGACTCAAGGCTCTGGCAGAGGTTACGTCTGGCAGGCTTCCGGAGGGTTGGCCTTGGGGGGTCCTCTGCGGAATCGAGGAGGTGGCTCACCTGTTTGAAGGAGCGCCAGTGGATGTTTATGTTATGCCTGAGGGAAGCGTCTTCTATCCAGCAGATTATAGAGGCGTCAGAGAGCCAGTTATGTTTATTGAGGGAGCTTACGGTGACTATTGCCTGTTGGAGACCCCTATGTTGGGGCTTATCTGTCAGGCTTCTGGAGCGGCTAGCCGAGCTGCTAGGATAAAGCGGGTTGCAGGCGAAAAGGCTGTGGTGGCTTTTGGGATTCGCCGTATGCATCCGATTTTGTCTCCTATGCTTGACCGAGCTGCGTACATTGGTGGTTTTGATGGTGTGTCCAGCCTTAAGGGAGCCGAGGTTATCGGGGAGAAGCCGACGGGGACGATGCCTCATGCGCTTATGATTATGTTTGGGAATCAGGTTGAGGCTTGGAAGGCGTTTGATGATGTAGTGTCTCCGGATGTTCGCAGAGTTGCTTTGGTGGACACGTATTGTGATGAGAAGGCGGAGTCGGTTATGGCTGCTGAAGCCTTGAAGGACAGGCTGTATGGCGTGAGGTTGGACACTCCGGGGTCGAGGAGGGGAAACTTTGTGGACATTATCCGGGAGGTTCGCTGGGAGCTGGATGTGAGAGGCTACAAAGATGTTAAGATTTTTGTTTCTGGAGGGCTTGACGAGGAAAAGGTTAAAGTTCTGAGCGAGGCTGGGGCAGAGGCTTTCGGTGTTGGGACTGCTGTTAGCAACGCGCCCACCGTGGATTTTGCCATGGACATTGTTGAGCTTGAAGGCAGGCTTGTGGCTAAGCGTGGTAAGTTGGGTGGGAAGAAGCAGGTTTGGAGATGTCCGGAGTGTTTGGTGGATATGGTGCTTCCGTTTGATTCGTCTAAGCCTGTGTGTCCGCGGTGTGGAGGCGAAACTGAGCCGATGCTGAAGCCGCTTATCGAGGGGGGAAAGATTGTTGTGGAGTTGCCGGAGCCTAAGGAGATACGTGGATATGTTTTGGAACAGATAGAAAAAGTTTCGGTGGAGCTGTGAAAAGGGGCGGGAAGCAGCTATTTTTTGGGTTTGAATTGTTCGGTTATTATCATGGTTGTGGTGAGGAATACGTCGGGTACAACTCGGAGTTTGTTTGTTAGGAATCTGTCTATGTGAGCTATGTCTTTGACGTCTATTTTGATGACGGCGTCGTTTTCTCCGATGACGAGGTTTGCTTCTACAACCTCCTTGAATTCGGAGATTTGCTTCAAGAATTCCTTCTCTGAACCCGATTTCACTGTGATTAGGATATAGGCAAGCAAATCATTTTTCTCCAATCCATCATGGTTGCAGTGGCAGAACTTAACTTTTTGGATT
>CBFCZR010000054.1:0-10281 GCA_965602795.1 Candidatus Bathyarchaeota archaeon
ATGTGCCGTTCAATAATGGACACAACCGATTCCGGCAAGTCTAGGGACTCGGCGATTTCCACGCCCACAACGGCGTGATCTACACCATGCGTTTTTGAGCGCCCAATGTCGTGAAGAAGAGCGCCAACCTCCACAAGCTCCACATCAACATCTAATCCGTTCTTTTTGCAGGCTTCAGCAAACTTCACGGCAAGAGCAGAAACCGCCTTACAGTGAGCGATAACCCTTTTGGAGCATCCAGCCTCTTGAAGAAGTTTCAGCGCCGTCTGGGGTGACGGCAGTTTGTTATTCACTTAATTCCTTCCTCAGCGCCTCAACCCGTTTCGTCAATGATTTTTTTATTTCAGTGTTGTCGAAGTGCATCAGAAGTTTGTTGCATGTGGGGCATCGGAAAACAAGTTCCATAGCCTCTTCGAAGGTAACCCGCTTGCATCCCTCTGTGCCACAGTAGTAAAAGTCATGGTCCTGCTCGTACGTTAGGCGTGTTTCCAGTTTTTCTAGGACACGGCGCTTCTGGTTCATTATGAAGCCTGCGAGTTGGTCAAGTTGGAGTCTCCAGTGGAAGATAAACCAGCCTGTGTCTTTGTCGCGTGACCTTCTTAAGCCTACCAGAGAGTGGTCGTAGAGCTTGTACAGAATCTTGCGGACGGTGTTGAGTCTTATCTCTGTCTGTTCTGCAATCACATCATCCGTGGTTTCACCTGTTTGTTTGAGGACATTAACGATCTGAACTGCCTCTTCGCCCCCAAACGCTTCAGCAACCTTTTCTAAAGTTTTATCATCCACAAAAGCCAACATCGGAACCTTCTACTCCACACATACCATATAAACACGTAAACAAACCTTAAATCTGTTTATGTAACGTAAAGCATTCTTTCGCTGTCGTCCTGCAAGAGAAGCTGACTATAAAGCTAAACCACTATAGATTAAGTCAAACTTTCTTGACTAACTAAAAGATACCGTTGGTCAAGTTTTCTTGACAAAAACCCTTTTCTGATTTATTATCAAAAATTTTAGTGATGCCCATGATGGGAGACCGAAGGGAAATTCTTATTGTGCTGCTGATTTTCTGTTTGGCTATTGCTTCAATTTCACAAACTAAAATAGTGAAAGCAGTAAATGCGACTATATACATTAGAGAAGATGGAAGTATTGCGGGAACGAATAAGATTGTTCGGTCTGGCAACGTTTACATTTTCATTGACGACATTAACACGGGTGAGTCCCCATACGGCATATCAATTGAAAAAAATCATATTGTTGTTGATGGACTAGGTTACACACTTCAAGGAAATTATAACACCAGCCAAACGAATTCGTTTATATCAATCACTGGGATTCATCTTAGAGCAAGTCACGTTACAATCAAAAATCTAAATATTGAAAACTATCGTTGCGGAATCCAACAAAACGATGTTTCAAACATTTACATCGCAGACAACAAAATAACTTATTGTAAGTTGGGGATTTCATCTTCCGATTCACCCAATAACATACTTGAATCTAACAAACTAGAAAATAATATGCAACACCTAAGAATTTCTGTTGATAAATTGGCACAGTATAATAATGACATTGACACGTCTAACACCGTCGACGGTAAACCAATTTATTATTGGTTACAAAAAAGCGATTCTACACTTCCACTCGATGCTGGACTTGTTTTCCTTATAGATTGTCAACGAATAACAATCCAAAACCTAAATCTCTCCAGTAGCGGTCAGAACATTTTCTTACATTCAACCACAGACTCAACTATCCAACATAATACCATAATTGGCAATGGAGAATACTCTGGAATATACCTTTCAAATTCAACTGAGATACAAATTATCGGAAATACAATAAAAAGCCAATCAGATGGCATTCATCTCCAGAATTCTCTAAACAATCACATTAAACAAAATCAAATAGTAAACAATACACTAGGAATTGAAATTGAAAATGCAAACAATAACGAAATCACCAACAATATGTTCTCACAAAATGGGCACGCTTTATCTGTTACCAATTCTGTAGAAAACACAATTTTCAACAATAAAATGATGGATAACAATAATGGAATGAGTATTAAAGGAGAAAACCTCGTAACAGGAAACATTGTAACAGGAAATTCAGGTACAGCTATAAAAATAGAGAGCAAAACCACATTAATCGATAACATAGTTACCAACAACAAATATGGGATAGATGTCTTTAGACATGATAATGTCCTTAAGAACAATACCCTGCTGAATAACACGTATAACCTGTTTGTTTCTGGAATCCACAGGAACTATTTGATGGGAAACCATGTTGGTGTTCTGATCAATAACGTAGACTCTTCAAACACCATTAATGGCAATCCTGTTTACTACTGGGTCGGCAAACAACATGAAAGAGTACCATCCGATGCAGGGTATGTAATGCTGGTTAATTGTAATAACATAACAGTGCAAAACCAAAACCTTAGCTCTAACGGTGAGGGAATAGTTCTGTTAAATACTACAAATTCAAAAGTTTTTGGAAACAGTGTTTCAGATAACATAATTGGACTAGGTGTGTTTCTTTCTGAACAAAACGTGATTTCGGAAAATTTCATCAAAATTAATGACGAGGGTATTCGGATTGGAGACTCTATAAACAACACTGTTAGTTTAAACAACATTACCCTAAACAAAGTCTGGGCTATTGACTTTAAGGGTAGCCAAACAAATAACTCCATTTACTGTAACAATTTCATTGATAATGGAAGTGGAAATCTTCAGGTTTCAATTGACAAAAGGTGTGGACTTGGATTAGGCAATTTCTGGGACAACGGTACACTTGGAAATTATTGGAGTGGCTATCTGCAAAGATATATTAATGCATCAAAAAGGATTAATGATTCACGTATTTGGAACGTTCCTTTCTTCATCAACGAGGTAAACATTGACAGATTTCCTTTAACAGAACCAGTTGACATTGAAACCACGCCCTCAATTACACAAATTACAATTGTCATAACGATCATAGCCATAGCTGGAGCAGCCTTTCTCGTCTACTTTCTAAAGATTAAAAAAACAACTAAATCCAAATAACATCCCAAAGTTTACTTCATGGATCATTCTGCCATTCTTTTTAATTGCCACTTTGTCTGCTATATTGTTCAGAAAGAGGCTGTTCCATCAACAAGCATAGAAGATGTAATCTCTGTTACCAAAATCGCCTGTGGACTAGACTTCAACGACTTTTTTGCCTCTGACCTGAGGAATTATCTTCTTTTTTGCGTTGTCAACAAACTCTTCTGAAAGCTCCTTTCCCTCAAAGAAGCGGTCAAGAAAAACAGCCAGGCTGGAGCACTCTGAATGAGGATGATTGCCCACAGCAACATTGAAATCTGAGATTTGTTCGGAGTAGAAATCAGGGGGAACTTTTTGGCTGCCAACCATAACCATCACATCTTTTCCCGTTGCCTTGATTCTTTTCATTACATCGCTTGTTTGGATGTTTTCTCCGTACGCGGTGAGGTGGACTGTGACCCCGTTTTTGGCTCTCCACTCCTTGACTGCCTGTTTCCAAGGTTTTCCCATCTCAAAACGGAAGCTGCCTCCCCACCGTTCCATAATCTTTTCAACCGTTTCTTTTACTTTGTTATCTTTTATGTCTGCCAAGATGAAGCCAGAAGCACCTAAGGCTCGGGCAGTCAGAGCCACATGAGAGGTCAGCCTTTGGTCTCTGTGCCTATGTCCCCATCTCAAAACAACAACTTTAGGCAACCTTACCGCCTTCTTCACGCTTAAACACTCCCTCCAACCTTTCCACCTGCCCCTTAACCTTGTCCGCGAACAAAGGAATCGACCTGAAAACAACCTTCACAACATCACCCTCATACTTTATATCCTGCACATGGGCGCGGTCAAAAAGCTCTGAAACAAGAGACATTGCTTCGTCACTTATTGGCAGAGAAAATGACGCTTGAACAAAACTTTCGAGATACTGGGTAATCTGCTGCTTCAACGACGCTATGTTGGTTCCATTCAACGCTGAAATATAAACAGGGTTGGGTGCCTGCTCCTTCAGACGCTCAGTTTTATGTTCAAGTTCGTCTTTTTCGAGCAAATCGATTTTGTTGAGTGCCGTTACCACAGGTATCCCTGTTGCTCCAATTTGCTGTATTGTATCCAAACTGCAAGAAAGTTTCCTTTCGATGTCCTCTTCGGGTTCGCTCACATCCACAACAAGGATAATCACGTCTGAAAGGGTGGTTTCCTCAAGCGTGGAGTGAAAGGCTTTAACCAGCTTTAGGGGCAGGCGGTCAATGAAGCCAACCGTGTCCGTTAGCAAAACCTTTCTTTTGGAAAACTGCACCGCCCGAGTGGTTGTGGAAAGAGTGGTGAAGAGAGCATCGTCAACAGGAACAGTCTCCTCAGTGAGCAAATTGAACAGGGAACTTTTACCCGCGTTGGTGTACCCAGCCAAAGAAATCGAAGAAAACCCCAGCTCATCTCTTCGGGTTCGATGCAGCTGGCGTTCCTCCTGTTTCTTTTCAAGTTTCTCTTTGACAGAGCTGATTTGGCGCTTCACAGTCTCAAAGTAGGGGTCCACCTCATACTTGCCTAACCCCATAAAACCGGGCTGCTCCTCCATTCTCGCCAGTTTCACCCTCTCCTTTGCCCTCGACAACTCATATCGAAGGGTCGCCAGCTGAATCTGAAGCTCCGCCTCGTAGGTTGAAGCTCTTCTGGAGAAAATTTCGAGGATAAGCTGAAAACGGTCAATAGACATTACTCCCGTAACCTTAGCCAAGTTGTAGGCTTGAGAAGGCGTCAAATCGTTATCGAAGATAGTCTTCTCAGCGCCAGTTTCTTTCACCAAATCGGCTAATTCCCTTACTTTTCCCCGCCCAATCTGATACTGAGAGTCCCGTTTTCTAACCTGCTCAAGAGAACCTACAACATTGTATCCTGCCGTCTTAGCGAGGCTCCTGAGTTCATCTAGGCTTGAAGGCTGCGATTTAAGCCGCCGTTGAACGATTATTGCCGTCATTACTTCTTTGCCTCCTTCTCCTTAACCTTGAACTGGATAAGGTCTCCCAAGGTTGCTCCACGAGGCTTAGATGACGAAACAGACTGAACTTTGGGTTCCGAGGCAGAAACACGAAGCGTTACCTTCAGTGTATGCTCCAGCTTTTCTGCAAGCGCAAGGTCAGGAACAATTTTGCCGCTTTCGATTTTGCGTATAACCGAAACTTTCTCCCTGATTTTTCTGCCTAGATCCTCTTGGCTCAGCTCCAATCCCCGTCTAGCCTGTCTCACTCGCTGACCCAAGTCGTCCACAAGCTCCAACGTTTCAGCCACTATTGGGCGCTGCTGTCTTTTCGAGAAAGAGGTCATTGGTTGACGGCTCATGCTCTTTTTTGCGCGGCGTTGAGGCTTAGGTTCCCAGTAACCAGAACCCAGTTTGGCGCATTTAGGGCAGACAGACATCTTGGCTCCTTCAATTATCGCCCTGATAGGCGTACCAAATATTTGGCGACCACATACTTCACACTGCAAGAACGATCACCTAAACTATTCCATCGTAAACCGATTCTTTATAGTTGTCGATTCTATCTATTCATCAAAGCCTAAGGGAACATCCGAAACTCTGGATAAGTGCCTAGACAATGTTGACGGCTCCAAATTGATGACATTTTTTGGTAAAATAGGCACAAATTTTTTAGGGAGACTAAACTAATATTATGTTGTGGAGATGGTTTTATGCCTATGGCTTTTGTATTAATAAACACCGAGATAGGGTCTGAAAGCGAAGTTTTAGATGAATTGAAGAAGATCGATGCAGTTAAAGAAGCCTACATGGTTTACGGCGTTTACGACGTCGTAGCTAAAGTCGGCGCAAACACTATGGACAAACTTAAAGAGATTGTCACATGGAACGTGAGAAGGCTAGACAAGGTTCGGTCAACCCTAACCATGATAGTGATCGAGGGACAAAAATAGCCTCCACCTCCCCCATTTTCTATTCCCACCCTTAATCCTAAAGAAGCAAATTTTATCTGAAAGTTCTTATCCGCTCAACAGTCCATATTACAGGCAAAGAGCGGAAGCAAATGGTTAAGCTGCACATAGGATTCGACGACACCGATTCGCCAAACGGAGGCTGCACCACCCACATAGCCGCTCTACTCGTCGAGAAAATGAGCCTCATGAACGTTTTATTCACAGATTACCCTAACCTAGTCAGGCTTAACCCCAATGTTCCATGGAAGACCCGAGGCAACGGAGCCCTATGCCTGAGAATCGAATGCAGCGAAGACATCGTAGATAGAATCAAGGAGACAGTCTTGGACACAATTGAGGTAAACTCTAAGCTAAGTTACGGCGGAACCGACCCCGGGGTTGTCTTTCTTTTCGGCGACGTTCCCCAAGAAATCAGGGATTTCGCAAAAAAAGCTGAGCAGCGCATAGTGAAAATGGATGAAGCATTACGGCTTGTTAAGCGGTTTGATGCTGAGGCTGTGGGATTCAAGAAGGGAAGGGGAATAATCGGGGGCTTAGCCGCGATTGGGGAGGGCTTGAGTGGAGACCACACTTTTGAGCTTATAACTTACAGAACTCCAGAAAACCTCGGCGAGCCACGCAGGGTACAAGCTTCTTCAGTGAAAAATATGGACACAAAATCGTCGCTTACCTTCAGCAACATAGACCCCGAAACGGGCAGAATCCTGATTACGCCTAGGGGACCCGATCCCATCCTTTACGGAGTCAGAGGTGAATCCTCGGAGGCTGTTAAACAAGCCCACGAAATGATTCTCAGGGAAGAGCCGATTGAAAGGTGGATGATTTTTCGCACAAACCAAGGAACTGACGCTCATCTGCGAAATGTCAGCGCTGTTAAGGAGATACAGCCCTACAATCCGGTGGTTGCTCAGGGAGCGGTATCCAAGGAACCAACAGTAATCCAAGGCGGACATGTAATCTTTGCAGTTAAGGATGAAACAGGAGAAGTGGATTGCGCCGCCTACAAGCCTACAGGACGTCTCTGCAGGACATCAAGAAAATTGGTGGCTGGAGACAGGGTGAAAGTCTTCGGAGGTGTTCGTTCCTTTTCTCCAAAACATCAGCTGACAATCAATGTTGAAAAATTGAGGGTGCTGAAATTGGCTCCCAGAACATCGTTTGTTAATCCCATCTGCCCTGAGTGTGGGAAGAGAATGAAGTCTATGGGAAAGAATCAAGGTTTCAGATGCGACAAATGCGGCTTCCGTTCCTCACAAATGAAAAAGATGGAAATCAACGAAGAACGTGGATTGGAGACGGGACTTTACATTACGTCGCCGAGGTCTCAGAGGCACCTGACAAAGCCCCATCGCCGATACGGAAGAGAAAAAACGGGTGCACCACAAGAAATGATAGAAAACTGGCATTGTCCATGAAAACCATAGAATCCTCTTTCGCAGCATTTGAAGTCTTAATTGTTTTTTGACAGTAAACTTAAATGCGTCTGCAGAAAAGTTACGGACTGGAAAAAGGGTACAACATGAAGTTCTCGTTCATTAATCCGGGTCCAAATCCTGAGTTGCCTATCGAAGATGTTAAGAAGATGGTGGGAGCAGCCCCTCCATTGGGCATGCTGTACATAGCAACCTACCTCAGAGAAAACGGAGTAGACGTCTCCATTATTGACGAAGCGGCGCAGGGCTACTCCTTGAAAGGCACAGTTGACTGGGTGAAGAAAGAAAACCCAGACATCCTAGGTTTTTCCACACTAAGTGCAACAGGACGCAAAGCAGCGCTCCTCGCAGAAAAAGTGAAACAAGAGAACCCGGACATCGTCACCGCTTTCGGCAACTTTTTTGCAACATTCAACGCTGAACGGATTCTGAAAAAGTATCCTTTCGTGGATGTGATTGTTCGGGGAGAAGGAGAACAGACCAGCCTTGAACTGGCAAAGTGCCTAGAAAAAAACGGCGACCTGAAGAAGGTTTTGGGAATCAACTTCAGAAACAATGGGCAAATAGTTTCGACCCCTGATAGGCCATTAATCAAGGACGTCGACTCGCTGCCGTTTCCGGACAGGGAAATGCTGGACGCCGAATACCATAACACCACCGCGGGAGTAGTTGTTGCACCAAAAAAGTTCAGCGGCTTCCTCTCCTCCAGAGGCTGCGTTTTTCAATGCCGTTTCTGTGGATGCCGAAGATTAGCGCGAAACCTGTGGCGATCCAGATCTGTGGACAACATAATGGAGGAGCTGCATCTTCTTTCTAGTCAGGGCTACAAGCAGTTTCTTTTTGTAGATGACAACTTCACCTTGAACCCAAAAAGAGTCATTAAACTATGCCAGAGGCTAAAGAAAGAGAAAGTGGATATAGACTTTTTTGCTGAAGGCAGAGTTGACAATTGCCCCCAGAACATGCTGCAGGAGATGGAAAGAGCTAACTGCAAAATGATTTACTTTGGAATCGAAAACGCCACCCAGAAGGTTTTGGATTACTACGACAAGCGGACAACACCCAAACAGGCAGAGGAAGCATCCAAGAAAGCCCGGAAAGCGGGAATAGACGTGATAGTGGCATCGTTTATTTTGGGGGCTCCCAACGAGACAAGAAAGGAAATTTGGAACACTCTAAATTTTGCGAAGAAGATTCGGGTGGACATCCCCCAATTCAACATTTTAGCCACTTTTCCGGGAACCGATATCTGGGAGGAGCTCAAAATGCAGGGTCTTGTGGATGAAGAAAAACACTGGGAGACCGGAGTTTTGGTGCCTGAAGTCTCGCCAGACGCTGTGCCCGCCCAAGAGATTGAGCAGATGATTCATGATGCTTATCAACAATTCTTTATTCGTCCAGATTATGTTGTGAAGCAGCTGATTAAAATCGGCACAAGCTCCTACCGACTAAACGTTTTGCTTAACAACCTTAAGAGAGCTGACGCCGTCGCCGAGGGCGTGAAGCTAGTCACCTAAAAACTGCAGTCAGATATTATGTCAAGGATCTAATCGATTCTGTAACTCTCTTTTCCGTTTTTGTTTGTTTTTGGTATTGTCAGGGTGAATTGGGCTCCTTTTCCCTGTTTGCCTGTTTCCCAGATGGTCCAGCCGTATGTTGCACATATTTTTTTTATCAGGTAGAGTCCGTAGCCTGTGCCCTTGCCATAGCCTTCCTTGAAAATCAACTTTTTCTCGTCCTCTGGTACGCCAACTCCATCATCCTCATAAAACAGCTTCAACTGACCCTCCATCTCCTCGTAGTGTACTCGGATTTGGGTGACTTTTTCTCCATGCTTCAAGGTGTCATCGATCAGATTGTAGAAAAGCTGTCTTAGCAGCGAATCAGCCATCACCGTCAGGTCTTTGCATTCATTCACCAGCTTTATCTCAGCTAAGCCTGAAAGCAGTATGGCTGCTGCTTCAACGCTCTTCCCAACATCCATGTATTTCAGTTCTTCTACGCCCAGCATCTCGTAGTTTCTGGCGAAAGAGAAAATTTCTTCCATCTGGTCAATAGCAGATTCCACGTCACCCAAGTATCCTAAGGAATTATGGTTGGCGGGTAGTTTCTGTTTAGCCAAATAGACGTTGTTGGCGATAACGGAAAGTTTGTTTCGGGCATCATGCCGCGTCAATTTGCCAACTACACCCAGCTTCTCATTGATTGTCACCAGCTCATTCATTATCCTGTCCAACTTTTTCTCTGCTTTTTTGCGTTCAGTAATGTCTCTTACTATGCCGATTGCACACCATTTGCCTTCGAGTTTTAATGCTGAAAGAGAAAGTTCTATTTGAATTTCTGTTCCATCTTTTTTTATAGCCGTTAATTCCAGAGTTTTTCCGACAGCGGCACCCTGTCCAGTTTTCTTGAATTTTCTGAATCCCATGCGGTAGTCTTCATAAAACCGTTCTGGAGCAAGGAATTTATGCAGTTCTCTGCCAATTGCTTCTTTTTTTGTGTAACCGAATGTTTTTTCGGCAGCAACGTTCCAATAAGCGATTTCTCCTTTTTCACCAACCAGAATCATAGGATTTTGGGCAGAATTGATGATTGCACGAAACCTTTTTTCGCTGTCTCGTAGCGCTTCCTCAACTTTCTTGCGTTCAGTAATATCTCTCAGGGTACCTTGAACTCCCACCAGATTATTGTTGGAATCTCGGAGCAGTTTCATTTTCAGTTCTCCCCAACAAGTGGAGCCATCTTTGCGTACGTATTCGTATCGCTTGATAGGAATTTCATAGTTTGGATCTTCCGTAGCTGAAGTAATTGCCTCCTTGAAGTCGGCTAATCCTCGTTCAAAAGATTCCGGAGTCATGAAATCTTCT